>JAPKBZ010000001.1 GCA_028823175.1 Myxococcota bacterium | reverse complement strand
TGTAGGTTCCGGGGTTGGCGGGGGCGCCACCGCCCGCGAGGACCGGATGGGCCAGCAGCAGGCCGAAACCCACGGCGAGAGCGAGCGAGGCGGCGAAAAACTTGAATTTCATCAAAGTAGTCTCCAGTTTGACCTTGGCTTGGAAGAGGCCGTCCGCCCCCCCGACCGCGCTATGATATGGCGACTGCAGCAAAGTATCGACCCTCTGGGTGGTCTTTTGTTCCGCAGAGCGCCCCGGACACCACGGCCAGACGGGGCGAACCAGCGGAATTACCGGACAAGACGGCCGTCGGAAAAATAAACAGGCCGCCGAGAGCGGAGCGGGCGAGAACTTTGGCGGAACGAAAACTCCCGAAAAGATAAACCCAATCTCCCAGAACCCAGTGGCCAGGCCAAGGGTTGACCCAAAAGTTCGGGGCTTTAAGGCCACACTTATCTCCATGCATTTTTCTTTTCCGAAGAACTGGCGACGAATCGGCTTCTTGGTTGGGAGCCTAGCCTTGCTCGCCGTGGCCTTTAGGGACCTAGTCCCCTACGAGCCCCTCCCGGGCGCCAGGCCAGCGGCGGACCGGCTCGAAGGGTGGTTTTTTAGCCCCATCGGTCAGTCTGCACCGCTCATCTTCTTCCTCTCCCTATGCTTCCTTTATAGGCGTGCGGGCACGCTTGTCCGTGGCCTGTCCGCCCCTCGGGGAGGGGGCCTCGCCATCCTTCTCATTCCGCCCGGGGTGGGGCTCTACGCCTGGGCCCTCCACACCCAGGCCGCCGACCTCCTGCTCCTCTCGGGCGTACTGCTCTGCCTCGGCGGAGCGGCTCTGCTGGCGGGCCGAACCGGCTTTCGTGCGCTCTTTTTGCCCGCGACCTTTCTGCTCCTGCTCGTTCCCCTGCCGGCGGTCGTCCTGAACCATTGGGTCTACCCGCTCCAAATCGCGAACGCCGAGTGGTCGGCCACGATTCTGACCGAGTGGCTCGGAATTGCTGCGACCCAGCGCGGGACGGTGGTCTTCACCGGGGGGCAGGCCTTCCAGGTGATCGAAAACTGCGCGGGACTGCGCACCATCAGCACGATGCTGATGGCGAGTTTCGTCTACGCCGAAATTTTTCTACGCGGGCGGCTTCAGACGGTACTCCTGATCCTCGCCGCTCCCCTCATCGGGCTCGTCGTGAATCTCGGTCGAGTCATCTCCCTAATGCTCAACCCGGCTGGCGAGATTGTCGCCGTACACAACCTTCAGGGCATCGTGATGATCGTGGTGGGCGTGCTGATGCTCGCCGCGCTCGACTCGCTTCTCTCTCGATGGATCGCCGACGACTCCGACTACGTCGGACGCTGGTCACCCTCTCCTGATCAAACGCAAAAGGCATCCTCTCCCTGGACTTGGCGAAGGCCAGCAGCCCTTTCGGTTCTCTCACTGCTCGTGGTCTTGTCCTTCTCCGTTCCGAGTTGGCAGCCTCCCCGCATGCAACACTGGCCGGCTCCCTATGCGATCCCCAATCAAATCGGCGACTGGACGGCCAGCCCGGCCAAGACCGACAAGAAGGCCATGGGCTCCATCGCGCCCAATCATTGGATCGATCGTATTTACAAAAATTCGCATGCCCGAATTCGACTCTTCGTCGCTACCGCACGGGCCACCGAACGCCACACGAGCCTTCTGTCCCCGAGAAACGCGACCGTGGGTGCGGCCCGACAGATCGAGGAACAAGAGCCGATCTGGCTCGAAGGCGTCGACTCTGCCGGCTCTGCGGCAGTGCTTTCTGGCGATTTTGAGCGGGTTCTCAGCTACACATGGCTCCTGGGCGTGTGGGATTTCTGGACTGAATCCGGCCGCCTATTCCTTGCCCTGGATCGCAGCGACTGGGTTGAACCCCGCCAGGCCGTCTGGGTAAGGATCAGCACGATCATCGATGCTACGCCCGAGAGTCGGCACCGAGCCGACCGAGAACTACGCGCTTTCGCGGCTCGACTGCAACCGTGGCTCGTCGATCTGACGGCCCCTCGGGCGCGCTGAGCCTGCCCCCGGCGCGCTCTGGATCCGGCGAGACAAGGACCGGCGCGCTAGGCTTCGCGCCGAATCCTCAACTCGAGAAGAGAGCCGCATGGGCCAACCGACATCGTCCGAAAGAACGCCCCGAAGCCGGTTAATCCTCGTTTTTTTGATCCTCGGGGCCGGCCTCCTATTCATCCTAGCCCGGGAAGACCAGAAGGAACCGCCGAAAGATGAGGCTTCTCGCTCTCCGGCTTACGAGACCCCCTCCGCCTACGAAGAAGCACCGGACCCGGCCGAGGGCGACGAAGAACCCGCGGGAGAACGGGGGGCTAAGTCGCGGCCCGAAAGCGACGAGGCTAGGCCGCTTGCGGGCCAGGCCGAACCTGCGACAGGAGCCGCACCCGGGAGCGACATCGATGCCGAAGCCGCCGATGAGGCCGCCCGGATCGATCGAGCGATCCGAAGAGCTCTCCTTATGCAGGAACTCGAACAAGGCATCGAGGCGGCCCGCGCGAACCCGAGTCTGCCGCCGGCTGCTCTTGCGGGAATCCAGCGCAACGCCAACAAGCCGGTCCCAATCGAAGTTCAGCAGGGCGTCGAACGGGTCGTCACAATCCCTCCGGAAATTCTCAAGGCAATGGAACCCCGGGAAACACCCGACGAAATCAAGCAAGCCCTCAAGGAAGCCCAGGAAAGAGGAACCTCGGAAGCCCTGCGCCTCTACATGGCCGGTGAAGGACCTCCGCCACCGGGCTGGCAAAACTGAACAGCCCGACTCTCGAACGACCTATCGAACGACCTACCGAACGACCTACCGGGGACCGAACGTGACGCCTCGGGTAGCCGGTGGATTAGGGGTGGGGCTAGGGGTGGGGCTAAGGGTGGGGCTAGGGGTGATAGCCGCAAAAGCGGCTATTCCCGTAATAGCCACCGAACGAGAGGCAGAAGTCGTAGCGCTCGGGCTGTAGCCCACCGTTTTCACAGGCCTCCCGAATTTCACGGGCCGTTCGGCAATAGTATTGCTCGTCGTGGTAGGCGTAGGCGGTGGGGGGCTCGGGGCGATAGCTCTCCCGGGCCGCGCCATCCCAGCTCGATGAACTCTGTCCGAAACCGCCCCCGGCACTCGGAGCCAGCACGGGCGCGAAGCCCTGACCCGTCTCAGCTTCGTAGGCAACCGCCGAAGCCGAAGACCTGGGTGGAGACGGTGACCAAGAAGACGATTCGGCCGGGGAGTTCGAGCCGATACGGCCACCCAACCCGCCGTATGAATTGCCGCTCGGCGATCCAAATTGTCCCACTTGGGCAAAGCTGCGGGAACGATCTGAGCGTGGGTCATCGCGATAGCGAGGAGGCATTGTCGGAGTCGCTGAACTCTTTGCGATTCGCAAGCCCTTGGCCCGCCCGTCCAGGGACCCGGCCACGGGCTGATCGTCAGCGTTCATGCCCGAGGCGTGTCCTCCCGACCCTTCACTATACGAAGACATTTCGCCAGCCAGCGCCCGAACGCCCTGCTGCTCCGCGCGGAAGTCCAAGACTTCTGCGGGAGCAGCAGGTGATTCGGACAGGTAAGCTGACAGGCCCAAGCCAACGATCAACAACCAACCCACGGTAATCGCCCATTCGACTCTGCTCATATTCGCGCCGCCCTATCTGAACTCAATCTCAATATTGCAACTTCCCGTCGCCTTCCGGCTCCTTAGAAGTGGTTGGCGTTTGACTGACCAGAGGGGCCGGGAGTGGTATTGAAGAGGTCAAGAAAACGAGCGATGTCATAGAAGTTGACGGAGCCGTCCGAGTTGAAATCGCCAGCCTCTTCCTGCCAGATGAAAGCCCGAACCATCAGCGGCACGTCACCAAAGTCCGCGTAGAGATCGTTGTTCAGATCTGTATCGCAGAAATTTCCGAAAAGATCCCCATCCGTGTCTACCTGGGCGGGGTTTGCGACGCCCAAGCAGTTGTCACAGATATCCACGATCGATTCGCCGTCCTGATCGAGCAGCGTGAACTCAGTCATCATGCCACCATCACCCGCCGCATTGTTGTTCGTCAGGCGGTGAGCCCGGCGATCAAAAACCGCGAAGGTCCCCGTGCTCGAAATCGGCTCGGGCAGAGAGTCGCACAGAAGTGAGAAGATGGCGTCGTGTGTCTTGCCGGCCGTAAGCATCACGGAGTACTGCTCAGACGGGAACGGCATCGGGAAACCATCGTCAGCAACGAGTTGCATATAGAATCCCTGAATGACCGGCATCGCCGTCTCGAGACCAGCGTTCAGGAAACGAATCAAGAGTCGATCTCCACCCGAACCGATCTCGATCGGGTTGCTCCCGGCTTCCTTGGCTACCCCATTAATTAGGAAGTACAGGGGGCGGTAGTTGACCGTGCTCGTGATCGCCTTGCCCGGTCCATAATCATCCGCCGCCACGGCTTCGTGGAGAGCCGGATCGATCTCGCTGAAGAGAAGAGTGAGATCTTCGTCGAAGATGATTCCGGGGTAGGCGGTTCCACCTCCCGGAGCCGGTCCACAAAGCGGCCCATCCTCGAGAACAGCGACCATTGCGCCATAAAGGCCCATTTGGACCTGAACCGCGGGGTTGGTAGCGCTCGTGTAGAGGAAGGTACCGGGGCGAACGTTCGCCCATGTATAGGTGACCGTTCCACCGTTGGCCCCCGCTTCATCGTTGAACGAAAGCACCCTGCCGCCACTATAGGTCGGAGCGGTGCCATCGGCCGGCTGGCCAGCAATCATCAACGAGGAGGGGACAGGTAGGTCATTTCTCAAGTGAATAGTCAGAGTCGTATCCCCGGCCGGGACCTTGAGCTCGGGGCCGGGAACCGAATAGTTTCCTTCCACGGTCGATAGATCTTGGTCGGTATCCTCACCATAACCCCACATCTGAATGACTTCGCCATCAGGCATGGTCAACGTCGTCGTACCCGCACTCAGCCAATATTCAACCGCGTTAGCCTCGAGGCCCAGAAACGCCAGGGCCAGGATGCTCGCAAGAGCCAGGTTCACGGTTTTCGAAATAAAATTAATCACTGTCGCTACCTCCCTAGTACGAATTATCATGGAATCGGTACCCCGGGGGCTTCCACGATCATCATCGTCATCATCCCGCCTGGTGCGATGTCGAAGTTGACAAGCTCCGCTTCAATGTGTGAATGCCACATGTAGAAGTAGCCACCGTCCAGATTGAGACCACCTTCACCCACTGGCAACGCACCTTCTTGTCCGAGGAACGGGCTCCCGCTCCAGAAACCGCCGAAGGTGAGGAACTGCTGCTCGGGCAGCCACACAGGGATCGCCTTGCCGTGGTCGTAGATCGGACTTGCTGGATCGCATTCCTCGCCAGAGGGCTCACAGGGGTCGCCGGGCGCGTGACCGAAGATATCCCAGCCAAGATCCTCACCCCGCCAGGACCAGGTCGCATCGTAGGTCTGCCCCGGGGCGACCGTGAGCGTGAAGTCGGAGAGCCCCGCGTCCGCGCCACTGACGCCCGGAATCGTTTCTCGCATACGACCGTCTCGAGCGAGGACCCTGAAGTTCGCGCCGTGAGTATGGAAGGAATGGACATCAAGCCCTGCCCCCACTACGCGCATAAGAACCGTCTCGTTCGGATGCGTCCGAGCCATGGCGCCGTAGGGCTGGGTGGGGAGCCAGGGGATGTTGTCATCGAAGAAGGTATCCGGTCCGCTTCGGCCATTGATCAACCAGTACTGCGCCCTCCGCTCTGCCAGATTCGGAGTGAGCCCAGCCTCCACCGCCGTGTGGATGTGAGGGTCCAACTCCTGGAGAAAGAAGAGGTACTCCTGATGGAAGGCCGTGCTCGGGTGGTTATAGGCCTGATTCATCGCATTCGGCTTAATGATCAGAGCACCCGACAAACCCATTTCGATCTGGAGCCCAACGTTCGAGCCACTGTGATACTGGTAGGTGCCGGGGCGAGTGGCAGTAAATGTGTAGGTCACTTCACCCCCGGTCGCGGCGGCCTCCCCGGCTAGATATCCCTCAGAGTCTGCACCCGTGGTCGTCACATCTGTCTGGCCGGGAAAGGTGATCGAAACCGCCTCCGCCAGATCATTATGAAGGGTCACGGTGATCGTCTCGCCTTCGGTGACGATCAGAGTGGGGCCAGGCAACTGGACATTTCCACCATCCAGGGCATAGCCCCAGATGTAGACTGTCGCCCCGTCACCCATGGAGACATAACCCTCCTTGGCGGTGAGGTCGAAGTTCACCCCGGTCGTTCCACTGATCACGGCTTGAGCCGTCCCCCCGACTATAAGCCCGGCCAGCATCAGGATCGAAGCTGCAATCCTGCGCAGGGCGGAGACGTGTCGAAGGGCAGTATCGGTCTCTGTCTTCATCGGAAAAGCCTCTCTTCGCATCGATTCGGTCATTGACCCCGGGAGCTAACTCCCCGGGGACGTGTCCTGCCGATTCTCTAGGGGTGAATGACGATCTCAGTCATGATCCCACCACGCTCTTCGGTGTTATTGCTGAGAAAATTAAGGTTCGTGGTGTATAGAAAGTAGGTACCTGGTGCGACGTCATCGGTATCCAGAATCGCGTCAAAACTCTGTCCTCCCCCTACGTTTACAGAATTGGTCTTGTAGGAGAGATCTGCACCACCCGTGCCGCGCAGCTGGCTCGCACCCACGCCGACGACTCTCATCGGGATCTGGGGGGACATCAGGGTGAAGTACTCGGTGATCGAAAGATTCGAAATCCGCAGGAGCACCTTCTCCCCTGCATTGGCCTCGACCAACGCGTTCTGCTGCTGGGACACAACTCCGTTCTCAGTATTGGCCAACTCAGCAGTGTTGATGGATTCGGGATAGCCACGGCCATTGAGCATCGCGTACGTGTCGTTCATGAGTGCGAAGGGAAGCGGCTGGGTGGCCTCGCTCGCATCATGAAACTCCGGGTCCATACTCGACATCTGAATCGGAAAATCGACATCGTAGTAGGTCGAACCGTCGCCATCGTTGTACGCGTACTGATAACCGTCATGGTGAATAAAGCCGTTGAGGTTCGTTCCATCGGCCAGCTGATCCTGAGCCGCCTTTACGTACAGCTGCCCGAGCATTCCCATCTGCATATGCTCGGTCGCTTCTACGTGGCAGTGATACATATACGTGCCCGGGCCCCTCACCTGATAGTAATAGGTAAGCGAGCCACCCATATGAACCGAAATCGAAACATCGGGGAGGCCATCAAAGACAGGAGCCGCATCCGCATATCCGTGCCAGTGAACGGTGTGGGGATCATCCAGATCAGGACGATATGCCATACCGACATTGGTGAGAGTGAGGTAGAGCTCCTCTCCCTCATTCACCACGATCGAGGGGGCCGGGAACTCCGCTGCTGTCGTCCCTACATCAATCACGTCCAGCGGAGGAACACCTGTCACGTCGGCGAACCCGAACATGTAGAGCTGCCGCCCCCGTGCCCCACCCGTGACGGTCGTATCCGCCATATTGATGAAACCGTCACCACCCGTGATGCTCATGCACACAGCGTTCGGGTGGGCCAGGTACTCGGGGTCGGTGAAGTCATCGATGACCCCGTCACCGTCTGTGTCACCAGGACACTGGACAAAAACATCTGCACCTGCTCCCGTGGCAAACATCAGAGCGAGGGAGGCCAGAACCATCCTAATTGCCATACCGTATACGCGCTTCATCGTCCCAACTCCTTATGGCTAGGCTGACCATCGCAGATCCGCGTTTTCCTCTTTCTCCTACGCAAGCTCCATTGCACCAGCGGGAGAATCAGGGCCGCTTCGAAACCGAGGCCGCAGAGGGCTCCGGCACTCACTGTAAACTCATCAGCACCAGCATCGATCGGATTAGACCCACCTCGGGGCTCCCCGTCGTAGTCGATCTGAAGGAGGGTGTTTGCATTCACCGGGGCCGCGGCGCCATTGATCGTCACCGCCGACGAGTTTGCCTCGATGTGGTAGTTGCCAACCGGCTTCAGCGGGCCGAAGTCGATATCGATGAAATTACCGCCCTCATCGAATGCGACCGCGGAGTAGATCGGGCCATTTGAAAGCTTGAACTCGACCTGCACCAGCGAATCGCGGGGGCCATTATGATATGCATCCACGAATTCGGGATCGCCATCCGAATTGTGCATATTCGCATCGCCATACGGAGCACCAGCCACCGACGTATCCGAAATCACTGAGAACTTCGGCTTCAGCCATTTCTGAGAATTCGTTCCCCAGACCTCGAAGTCGTTGTAGTTCGGCGTCGAGGGATCAGGTACCAACTCGCCCGTCCCGTCGCCCACTCCAGACATCTGCCAGTGGAAGGAGCGGTTGTGCCAAACAATATTGTTCCTCAGTTTGGGGTTCGAGTAGGATTTTCCGGCATAAACCGCTCTCAGTCCCTGAGAGTGCTTGTACGCAACAATCCCTGCACCTCGGGGAACTGAGGACAGAAGATCAGTATTCAGCGCCTGCGAAGCAGTCGCTGTACTGTCGTTGTTCGCGATCGTATTGTTGATGATGTCAACATCCACAGCATCAAAAATTGCGACTGCACCCGCGTTGCCCGCATGGTTGTTGACCATTATGTTGTTGAAGATATCAACCTTCCAAAACGCAGCGGGGTTCGTCGGGTCGGCTTCAACGTCTGCACCATTCACCGAGAAGAGGCTGATTGCAGACCCATCACCGGTCCCGGCAGAGTTGCCCTGAATGAGGTTGGCGTCGATTGTCACATTGCCGGTACCGGGGGACACAGCAGCTGCCCCACCGGACATGCCGGAAATCTGAATACCACCACCCGATGCGGCGAGCGTTCCGTGCCACGCTTCGTTGAAGATGATCGTGTTCCCACGGATCAATCCATTATCACTAACACCGACATGACCGATGCCAGCACCGCCCGATCCCGTGTGGTTACCGCATACCATGTTGTCTTCGACAACGTAGTTATCGGTGCCCGGGTAGATGGCGACACCGCCAGGCCCAGCAAGGCCAGCATTAAACGTCACCTGGTTATTGTGGACTGACACGCCATCGTTATGTCCATCGACGATACCCTCAATGTGATTTTTGCCGATTCGGATACCACCACCATAGACGCCCACGTTATTCGTGATGAGGTTGTTGGAGATCTCCATGGACTCGCCAAATCCATTAATCAGGATACCGCCGGCGATCTCACCACCCCTAACGGTAAAGCCGTCGATACGGGGGACGACCATAGAAGCAGCAAACTCACCCTCGGTCGGAACGACCATGATCGTGGGGGACTCTTCCGCGACCAGACCGCTCTCCCAACCGTTAGCTGTCTCCGCCTGGGGATCTTCTTGTCCTGGAAGGAGACCGGCCTCGCCACTATCGAGCTTGGCTTGGAGAAGAGCTCGCCACGCAACCGCCCTCGAGGTCGGAAGGTTGGTGCCACTGATCACAGTCGAACCAGCGCCTACGCCCTGCAGTTGAATCGCGCGATCCACGATCAGGTTTTCGTGGTAGGTGCCGGCCGAGACAATGATCAAGTCTCCCGGTTCAGATCCATCGATCGCGTCCTGGATGGAGCCGCCCGGGGGAACCGTGCGAACCAGTTGGGTGGGGTCCAACGTAAGGGTCACACCCACTAGGCTGGCGTTGTCGTTGTCGCCACGGGTAACCACGAGTTGGCCCGAGGTTAGGCCGCTCGGAATTTCAACCGAAATCGCGTAGTTGCCCCAGGTGACGTTTGCCGGAGGGATGTTCACTCCGCCGACCGAGACAATGCCTTCGGTCGTGCCGAACCCGAAATCACGAGTAATCAGCTGGGGAGTGGTCCCGTCATTCAAGAATCCCGGGTTCGGGACTTCCTGTGAACCCATGGATTCGATCGTGATGGTGTCACCCGTATTGGCGACAGGGCCCGCAGTTCCTGGCCCGTCGACTCGCCGAATCACCGGCTCGCCGTCTCCCGGCTCGCAGTCCACCGGTGAAGCCGAACCCTGCGCGAAGGCCGCAGTGGGAACGACCGGCGTGTCGAGGTAGGTCGTGGTACCCGAGTGGAAATTGAACGTGTAGCAGAACCTCGAATACTGCGAGTTGTAGTAGGGATCCGTGATCATTTCGCCCGGGTTATTGGGGTCAGGGATCGGTCCGGGATCATTGATACATACCGTCGCCATAAACGGTGACACACCACTCGGGGACGGAAGGTTGATGTTGTAAGTCGACGAAATGAGCGAGTTATATGCACCGAACTCATCCGAATAGACCCGGCTGAAAGCCTTAGTCTGCTTCCAATCGTAGAACGCAATCGGAAGATTCGGCGGCGCATACTTCTCTGCAAAATTGGGCGAATTCCTGTCAAACTCGTTGCCCAGGTCGCTCATCACGATACCCACGGCCCGGCCCGGCAAGGGGACGTCAGTGGTTACGAAGAACTCGACACCAGCATTAAAGCCGCCAGCCTTGAGTTCGACCTGCTTGCGATTACACAGGGGAGTCTGCTCGCCCGCTCGGGGAGATTCGACGGCCCAGCCATCGGTAAAGAGATTCAGATACTGAGGGACCGTGTGAAGATCGCCAACACAGGGAGACGGAAGAAGCAAAGCCGAGGGCGTCCATTGATCACCGAAATCGACGTTCTTGTCCTCTTCAGCCACAGTGTGCATCAACGCCGGAGGATTGCCTTCTACGATGTAAATCCCAGGAGGAATCGGGCTGGTTTCAGCCGAACCCGAAGAGATACCACCCGGGAAGTAGCCGCCGAAAGCGAAGCCACCGTCGAAGGTACCGTCCCTGACTTGGTTGTAGGTGCGCAGGCCCTCGAAGCAGTCGGAAGCCGTTGCCCCAGGAACACCGGGAATCGGAAAATTCGTCTGGGTTCCAGCTTCGCCGGGGCAGCCCTCGGGAAGGCTATCGTCCCAGCTATCAGTCGTGGTGATTGCGATGGCATCACCGGAATCAAATGTAAAGTTCCAATTCCGATCGACGTCCTCGTGACCGGGGAAGTTACCGAAGGGAAATCTGTCCAGATCCGAAAAAGTCGGATCACCGCTTTCGTCGAGATCGTCGATGACGCCGTCACCGTCGAAATCTTGATAGAGAACGACCACAGCGTTTGCCACGCCGGGCTCCCACTCTTCGGCCGCAGCGAATGCGGGATCGTCTTCGGCGCGCGTCACGCCATATATGACGAGGCCCGAGATGCCGCCATTCTCACCGGGGCCGTAGACGCTCTTGCCCCAGAAAAAGCGGTTGGTGGAACCGAGGAAGGTTTGCACCGCCTGGGTCAGAACCTCACCCGTCTCGGTGCGGTAGTCGAGACCCGTGTTGGGATCCACCTGCATGGTCATCAGTTCGTCGGTCGGTTCACCGAGCCACGGGTCAAGAACGTTGTTCGGAGAAACCGGGCCACCCGCGTCGACCATAACCGTCACGCCGGTCGCCTTGAAGCGTGCAAAGTCAACTTCGGCGACGAGCCAGTGGAAGAAGGGGAAAACCTGATCGAAGGGAACCGTACCCTGAAGATCCGTGGGGAAGGCCTGGTAGACCGTACCGTCGCGGTGTCGCAAGAGGATTTCCTGCTCAGGCATTCCAGGCTCACCGGGATCCGGGAAACCATCTTCGTTCGTGTCGAAGTACACATAGTGCTCAGTTCGACCGAACCACTGGAATACTTTGACCTGGCCGAGGTCGGTACTGGTCGGCGCCGCCGCGTCCACCAGCAGGGGCATGGATCCAAAGACAACCGTCAGGTACGTGTCAAAAGCCACAAAGCTGTAGCGACCCTCGGGAACGCCCGAGATGCTGAATGTGCTGTCGTCGTTACAGGGCTGGACGTAGACCATCTCACCATTGCCACCGTTAAGAGACAGGTCGTTCAAACCGACCCAGCAATTGGGGATGGGCATACCCGGATCAAAGTCGTAGTGGGGAGCCCGCGAGGGGTGCATACTGACGATCTCGCCAACCAAGGTGGTGGTCGCCACGGTGCCCGTGGGAATTTCAATTCCTCCCGGGGCAGCGGAGAGTTCACTGAGGTTGTCGGTCGGCTTCACGAAGCCAATCTCGACATGAGGTGACGGAATTCCGAACTCCTGGAAGAAGGCCGGCTCGTCCGCCTTGACCCACGCATCGATGGTCTTCTTGCCCTCGATGGTCGAGGTCTGCTGCCAGTGATTTCCACTGGGAGAGAGAGCGTTCACTCCGTACTTGCCCGGATAAAGGTTCTTGATGGTGGCAACACCCTCATCGTTGGTCAGAATCACGCCCACTCCAATAACGTCGACCACCGGCTCGCCGGTCGCGTCTTCGACGAAGCTGCCGTCGAGATTCGTCTGGTAGGTCGTCCCGAGCAGGTTGCCGAACACGTCCATCTGGACGCGGGCGTAGGTGTCGTCAATTTCGATGGTAAAACCGGCCATCGTCGGGTTTCCGTTGGCGTTCGGTAGTTCGTTCGGGAGATCCATCGCGTTGTTGAGGGGCTGATTATCCTCGAAGACGCGGATCGTGATCTGAGCGGTGGGAACACGCCCACTCGCGACATAGACTGTCACCTGGCTGTCCCCCAGAGCAACAGCAGCACCGCCACTCGAACTACAGGTAGATCCACCCCAGAGAGGGCAATCCACATCAGGCACAACGGAGACGAAATATCTCCGTTCATCGGGCAAATGCACTGTCGCCGTACTGGTACTCGTGTGACCGCGCGCCACAATCCGGCTCGTGCTCCGGTGGATGCCGAAAGACAGGCTGTCCGCCGAGGGCGTGCCGGGTTCGACGGCGTGTGTCGAATCTTCTACGACCTGCCATTCATACCCCTGTACGGGGCTACCGTCGTGGGTTTCAACGGACAGCTGGAACGCTCCAGCAGGTAGGACAATGAGCAACGAAGACATGGCAAGCAGGCTTCGGATCCAGTTGATCCGGAGGGCTACTGTCCGATGGAAATTTCTCATATCAGCATGATTCATCTTTTTTACCATTCCCTTGGCTAGAACTGGAAAAAGTCTCAGTAGGCGCTCATGCGCCGGTGTGGTGTCGGAGGGTTTTGCAGACACGACACTATTTGAACGGAACTGGAAAAAGGAAAAATTCCGCAAAGCTTGAACTGAGGGTTTAACCTTAATGTGCAATTACACTCGTGTGTTGCTCACCCCTGTCTGTTTTTGCTTTCAATTACATCGTTGCAATACAACCTGTCGAGGACTCTGCTTGGCCATATAAAAGGACTCAGGGGCATGGCCCATTGAGAAACCTTTCACAAATGCAATCTCACACAACGAGAGTTTTCCTTGGATTGCAAAAATGCAATCCATGGCTCTGACTCTGACATCCCCGTCAGACCGAGCCCCAACGGCAGGCCACTCGTGACGCAATCGGCTCAATGCGTGAACGCGCAGAGCGGTTGACCGGATGGTGGAAATCGCCACACGAGGAGAGAGCCCGGAGGCTCAAGGTCCGGCGATTCGAAGCGCGGATTCGGCTTGCGGGCTAGTTCCCGACGGCCTCGTCGACGGATTCCCACCCATCCTGGCCGTCACCGAGAGGTCTGAGCACATAGACGCTCTTGGATGCCAGTCGCTGGTTTGGCCCCAGGGTGAGCTGCGGGTAGACGGATCGGAAAACCGAGTTGTCGAGACCATGCTCGATGATCTCGATCATGTACTCGCGAGAAAAATTCCGACGCATATGCCTGATCGAGCTTCCCACGAGCGTCGCTGCGAGCAGCGCATCCGCCTGGATCCGAGGATGGCTGAGTGCGATATCTCGAGGCTTGAGCCAGGCTCTGAGCCGCAATAGCCCCCGTTCACGGCGCTCAGGAAGTTCGCGCAGGGAAACAACTCGAACGCGCTCCCGGATCGGCTGCAAGCTCGAATAGGCCTCCTCACCCGTGAGGGTATCCGAGAGAACCACGAGACCGGGGGCGCCTAGGCCGAGGATCGACTCGGAGGTCAGGTTGCCCAGATCCGAGGCTTTTAACCACAGCAGGACAATTCCCGGCCCTCGCTCACGAAAGAGAGTCTCCCAGAAGCCGGCCCCCGGAGTGCTTGCGGTTTCGATTTTGACGGATTCGATGGCCGGCGATGACTTTCCTGAGGCCTCGAGAACGGCTTCTGCCATGACTTCGCCCTCGGAACCGGACCGGTAGACTTGCAGGACCGGAGCAGGGCCGGTTGCCAATCTTCCCTCGAGATACCCAGCAACCGCCTCTGCCGCGCGATAGAGCCCGCCGCTGAGGTAAATCGAATAGAAATCTTCGTCGAGCACCGGCTGGTCAGTGATTGGGAAAATACAGGGGATTTCGTTGGCTTCGCAGAAGTCGTGAACCGGCTGCCACGAACCGTCCCCTCTTCCCGAAACGAGAGCGAAAACGGGTTGCGCTGCGTAGAGCGCCTCGAGTTGTTCGCGCCAGGTCTCGGGTTCACCCTCCAACTCCCAAACATGCAAATCCCATTTTCGGTAGGAGACATCCATATAGGCCCGGAAGTAGGGACCCCGTGCTGCTCGGCCCGACTCGTTTCTGCTATTGGAGTTCTTATCGGCGGCAAAGGCCTGGATAATCTCGAGCATACTTGCGCGCTCGGATGCGTCGGCATTCTTGGCTGCGATCGTCGCCAGATGGATCTTCGACTCCTCGACTCCCGCGGAAAGCTCGAATGCCAGGCTCTTCAGATAGACAGAGAGCGCTTCGATATCCGAATCGTTCATCTCATAACGAGGCATGAGGGGATCGAGCTGGCGTCCACCTGAGTCGATTCCGTCGCGAAGCACAGTGGCGAGAGACGCGAGATCATAGGCAGGTCGTCCTCGCCCCCTCAACGAACGGCTCCTAAAGGGCACCTGCAGATCGCTCTCGCGAGTCATAAAGAGCGCCTGCCCAGTAATAGGGGGGACGACCTTACCGCCCTCACTCGAGCCGAAACCGCTGCGGCGATGACAGTTCTCGCAAGCTATCTGGGCCGAAGAAAGTGGAATATCCCCGTACGTGAAGCCCCTCACAGCGAGCCCAGAGGGCAGAACACCCTCCCGATAGATTCGCTGTCCGTCCAGCCTCTTTTCGATTTGAACGCTGGTTTCCCCAGCCTCCGAACTGGCCAAACCCAGAGATCCGAAAATGAGCAGCGTAAGCGTGGCGAGCCCGGGAACTCCGCGGCCTTCCCCACCGCTACGGCGAGGCCAGTTCACGAGCTCTTGGCGCTCTTGTACTCCGCCAGAACTTCGTCGACGGAGGGGAAGCCCTCCAGGCGGACCCACTTTTCCGCGCCTGCGGGCTTGATAAAGGTCAGCGGGAGATGGTTCATCTTATTTCCCCGGTACGTATTGAACGCTTTCTCGACCTTGAAGATGTCCTCGGGATTTCCGGTCAGAAATGTCCATGACTCTCCAGCACCCATTCTCTTGGCATACTCGGCCAGCTTCTCCTGGGTGTCATATTCCGGATCAATCGAGATGGACACAAACTCGATGGAATCTCCCTTGTCGGCCAGGCGTCTGCTCACCTCGGCAAAGGAGGCACTGAGAACCGGACAAATCGTCGTGCAACTGGTGAAAACGAAATTGACCATGACGGGCTTCTCGCCACCGAGCGCGGAGACCAGAGAAACCGAATCGCCGTCGTGTGCGACGAGCTGAACGTCTGGAACAAGGTAGGAAACGGACTCGCGCGTATAATTCGAATCCTTTTCGCCGCCTGAAGCGTCTGCCAGGGCAGAGCTAGAAAAGCCAAGAGATCCAACCAGAAAAAACGCCGCCGAGGCAAAACAAGCAAAAACAGGCGCGATAAAAGTCGTTTTGAGTGCGCTCACAAAAATTCTCCCAGGACTCGAGCCGGAACCTACGCCCGCGAGCCCACGCAAATATCAGCCCAAAGAAATGTGCAAGCCACCTAGATAAGGCCCCTACCCAAGTTGCACATTATGTGCGCCGAAAGCAGGCCGCCCCACTCCCGGCGAAAAAAAACTGGGGCGCGCCCCCGCGTCGGCCACAAAAAGAGACGGCAGCGTTGTTCCAAGGCCTTCCAAAGACAACTGCACATCCGTTTTTCCTTCACCAAAGATCGCCTTGTGGCATTACTTCCTTGTAACTAGACCACCTTCGTCCCTGGTCCCTAAATGGCTAGATCGACCCAGTGCTGCGTAGAGTTTAAGTACTTTCAATGACGTAGCGGGGAAATCGACTCAATCATTAGATGAACGATTTTACTCAGGATGGATAATGACTGTGCGTTCATACAACTCTCTCCTCACGAAGTCCTCGGCTATTCCGAAATTTTTGATCTCCGCGGGCTTTATCTTGATGTTCCTGGCCTCCTCATCGGCAAGCGCGCTGAACACCCTTAGCCTTTCACCCAGCACTTCGGTCACCGAGGTAGGAGAATTCATCTCTGTCGACCTCAACATGGACTTCAGCTCTCAAATGCAGGGAGGAGGTATCGAGGTCTATTTTGACAATAGCGTCCTCTCCTACCAGTCATTTACATGGGCTTCGGATCTCTATGACGACGCTTATTTGCGTTGCTGGCCCCAAACGGCCACTGACTACTGCAATGAACTCTCCGCTCCGCCCAAGCTGGAACTCGGCTGGGGGGTCCTGCTCAACGACCTCCTGACTGGGCCCCATCTGATCGGAACGATCGTTTTCGAGGCTATAGGTCAAGGCGAAAGCGCCCTCAACTTGCTCGAGAGCCTAAATTTTCCGGGCCAATTCTATGACGGTAATGGCTCCCTCATCGCCCCCGAGCTCGTTGGCGCCCACGTTTCGGTCGGGGCCACCACGGTTCCGGAACCCGCCACAGCGCTCTTCCTCGGAATGGGTCTGGTGGCGCTCTCCATCGGGAGCCGGCGCTCCTAAGCTTCCCCGGGGGCCGAGTCAACTCGCGCCTGGCCGGGGAGGATAGTCCGCGCGTCTTCACAAAATCAATCCGTACCAGGAGTCGAACCAAGCACACAGATCAAAGGCCACGAGAGCCTGAATCGGCAAAAGCCCCCGCCGCGAATATCCCGGGATTACCCCTGAGCACTTTTCCCGTCCGATGACAGAGAAAGTGCTTATTTTCGTAGAGGTGGGGCCGTTTGGACAACACATGAACCTTCGTACTTTTCTTGACCCCTCCTGCTCGACCGCACGATCAGCAAGAAAAAAGGCGACGAGCGCAGCCACCGGATCAGCCCACGGGTACGGCAGGGTGCCCGTGCCGCCTCTCCGATCTCCTCTTGGCCGAACTCTACGACTCACTCTGTGGCTCTGCCTCGCAGTGCTCGTGCTCGATGGCCTCGCCGTCGGAGTTTCCGAAGCCTTCGAGGTGACGGTCAGGGAAGTCGGGAGCTCGACTCTCAATGAAGCAGAACTCGTCACCAAGAGCCCTGGCGATACGGTCACCATCGAGTTCGTCGTGGATACCGGGGGCCTCGAACTCTGGGGATATAGTTTTGGTCTCGCCTTCAGCCCCTCGACCCTCTCGGCTCTGAGCCCACAACGATCGAACCTTGCGCCGCTTATCCCTCTCGGCTCACCCGCCATCGATACCTCGGCGGGGACGCTCTTAAATTTTGCTCAGGCCGGTTTTTTCAGCGGGCTTATCCCGGGTGTCTATGTCGTCGAAACCCTTACCTTTACAGTGGACACGATTCCTTCTGGCGGGATCGACTTAGTCCCTTCCATGAGCCCCAGTGAGAGTTTTATTGTCGGCGGAGACACATGTCCTGGGACCATCCCGGGATGCGTAGCCACTTTGTACCCGATGAAAATCGTATCAAGTCCGAGCGTACCTACGCTCTCACCACTAGGAGTCATCTTCATGATCGGCCTTCTCCTTTCGACCTCCCTCTGGACTCTTGGAAACGCTCGTCGTTCGCTCAAATTCATGGGGCGAAACGGAGGCTCTGCCTTGACTCTGTTTACGCTGGCATTCGTGTCTTTTGCCTCCGCTCCGCTCGCTTCGGCTGCTGCAGACAAGACGTCCGGAAAACCTGCGGTACATCGCGTACTCGATGCTTCTTCACCCAAGCTGGTTGAGGATTGGGGGATCGAAGTAGTCGCTTTGCGACAAAGCGGGGCCAAAAAATTTCTGGATTTTCGCTATCGAGTTGTCGACGAAGAAAAGGCGAGTGTCCTTTTCGGACCCAAAGTCAAACCCGTACTCGTTGACACCAACACGGGGCACACGCTCAAGGTCCCGACTCCCCCCAAGCTCGGCCCCATGAAAGCCACTCGCTCTCAGCCGAAGCTAGGCCGCGTCTACTTCATTTTCTTTGCCAATCCCGGAGGTACTACAGAGCCAGGTCATGAGGTTTCGGTGGATTTTGGACCGCTGACGATCACCGGAATCAAGCTGCAATGACTCCATAACTTAGATTATGGCCGCTCCCAAGAAATTCCTGCGACCCGCCACCGTAATCGCCGTAATTATGGCAATCGCGGCTACAGACTCTTCTGCCCTAGCCTCGGCGTTCGTTGATTCGGCCCTAACGTCAAGGTTGCAGACCCTCGAATCATCCGAAGAAGTGAGCGTTATCATCAAGATGCGTCAATCTCGGGGCAGGCGCAGCGCCCGCGGGAGGCACACCCAGGAAAAATCTCGGCCGGGAGGCGCTCGCGGCGGCCACCGATATCTGAAGAATTCGTTTGCTCGCGAAAGATGGAGTAGAAACCGAGTACTCCGCAAACACAAGATCAAAACTTGGGACTCCACTGCGACGCCTCAACCAGGGGTCGTCTCACCCACTTCCTGGCGGAAGAGGAAGAAGTCCCTCTGGCTGATTAACGGAGTCGCCGTCACTACGAGCAAGGCCAGCATCCTCTCCCTTGCCAGCGACCCCGCCGTCCTCGAGATCGTCTTGGACAGGACGATTACTCTCGCAGATACGGTGGTCGCAGGCAGCGGAACTCCCGAGTGGAATCTCATCGCAATGGGTGCCGATTCGCTTTGGAGTCAGGGTTATAGCGGTGCGGGGATCGTCGTCGCCGTCATGGATACTGGAGTCGATGTCCTGCACCCCGATCTCAGCTCCCGCTGGAGGGGGGGGGCGAATAGCTGGCTGGATTTATCCGACCCCTTTCAAGCTATCCCGCGAGACTCAACCGGTCACGGCACCCAAGTCACCGGCCTGATCTTGGCCGGTGACCTTTTCGGGAACCCTATAGGCATGGCGCCCGATGCCAGCTGGATCGCAGCCAAGATCTTCGACGATCAGGGCGATGCTTCAATCAGCGATATCCATCTCGCCTTTCAGTGGTTCATCGACCCCGATGGAGATCCCAATACGGATGATGCACCGGATATCGTGAATGCTTCCTGGGGCCTTCTAGGATCGCTCGGGAACTGCAACCTCGAATTTGTTCCCGACATCGACGCTCTTCAGGCAGAGGATATCGCCGTGGTCTTCGCCGCGGGCAACTCGGGCCCTGGCCCAGCGACGAGCCTCAGCCCTGCCGACGGGGGCACGGGACTCGCCGTGGGGTCCGTCAACTCGAATCTGGACATCTCATACGGGAGTAGTCGAGGCCCATCCCAATGCACAGGCGGGATCTTCCCCGATCTCTCTGCTCCCGGTGTGGCTGTGTGGACGACCGATAAATCATTTGGCGGCTTCCCCTTTTACACCCAAATGACGGGGACCTCATTTGCTGCACCCCATATCAGCGGCGGCCTAGCCCTCCTGCGCCAGGCACATCCCGACGCGTCGATAGCCGAACTCGAGGCGTCCCTCTTGGAAACGGCGTACGACTTAGGTTCGCCCGGCCCTGACAACGACCATGGCCAGGGCTTGGCCGACTTCCACGCAGCCCTGCAGTGGCTTGACTCAGGCTCCGATTGCAGTGTTTTGGGTAATGGCGCCGATTCGGATCAAGACGGGGTCGAAGACACATGTGATAACTGCACCCTGCTCGCAAACGCAGACCAGCGGGATACCGACTCGGATGGTTACGGAAACCGCTGCGATGCGGACCTCAACAACGACGGGTTGGTTTCGTTTCCGGACGTGATTCAATTCATCCATGCCTTCGGAACGACGGATCCCGACTCAGACTTCGACGGAGATGGCTACGTCAACTTTTTCGATATCCTAGTCCTGCTCTATAGCTACCTCACTCCTCCCGGCCCTTCCGCCCTGGCCCCCTGAGAAATCCCGGATCCCCCCCCCCGCACTCTCGAACCCATTTCTCGATTTCTCCCTTTCCCACCCTCACCCCTTTTGCCCCTGTATCCCCTTAACCCGGGCATTTGGCGGACTCCCACCATCCGCCCACGGAAAACGGGGCAAAGCTCGTCCGACCTCGGTAGATTCAGATCGAGGGGGTGGGCAGCATGCAGAAGTGCGAGGGGAGAACAATCCTCGTGACCGGAGCGAGTCGCGGAATAGGACGGGCAATCGCACGACGACTGGCAGCCGAAGGCGCTTCGGTTGTCCTCTCGGCTTCACGCTCCGGGGTTCACGGGAGTCTCCTAGGCACTCTCGACGAAGCTGTCGACGAAATTAGGGCTGCAGGAGGAAAGGCCAGGGCTGTCACCGCCGACCTTTGCAAACCCGAGGAGCGGAGCGATCTGATCAGCCGTGCTTCGGAACTTTTCGGCCCCATCGACACGCTGATCAACAACGCCGCCGGCGCTCGCATGAAACTGCCCAGCCAGGCAACTCACGAAGACAGAAGCTTCATGTACGAACTCAACGTGAATGCACCGATTGATCTAGCCCAACAGGCCATACCCTCTATGCGAGCTCGAGGCGGTGGGTGGATTCTCAATATCACCAGTGCCACCGCCCGTCAGCCGGCCCTTCCCTATCGAGACTCCAAAACTTCGGCGCTCGTCATCGGGGCCTACGGAGCCACCAAGGCCGCCCTTGACCGCTACACAGTCGCACTCGCCCATGAGCTCATCGAGCACGAAATCTTCGTCAACGCACTCGCGCCGACCTCGATCGTCTTGACTCAAGCGGCCGAGTACGTTCGCGACATAGGGCGCCGTAACCCCGACATGGTAGAACCCGTCGAGATGATGGCTGAGGCCGCCCTAGAATTATGCACCGGCCGCCACGCTGGCCTTGTCACTTTCAGCCGAGATCTCGTTCACTCTACGGGTGGAAAGGTTCACAGCCTCGATGGTACTCGCGTGCTTGGGGATGCTTTCTTGAAAGCCGATATCGAGGGGAAAGTGTGATTTTCTTTTTTGACTTCTCCAATTATCGAAAAATGGTCAGACTTGCTTGGAATGAGAAGATGCCCGCTGCTCGATACTATTTCCTCGCAATCCTATGCCTCTGGGTTCCCCTCGTTTCTACCTTTCACGCTACCTGCTTCTTTTTCGACAAGATTATCTTTCCAGGTCTTCGAAAAATCGATCTCCAAGAGCCTGTTTTCATGGTGGGCCACGCACGCAGCGGAACAACCCTGACCCATCGGCTGATGACAAACGACGAAGGACGATTCAGCTCATTCCTGCTCTACGAGTGCTACTTCCCATCGCTTATTCAAAAGAAAATTATTCGAGCCGGTATTATCCTAGACAGCGCTCTGCTCGGAGGTTTTTTCGCTCGGCGAGTGTCTGCTTGGGAAGAGCGCCGTTATGGTGCGCACCGGCATATGCACGAGATGGGGCTGACTATTCCCGAAGAGGACGACATCGTTTTCTATTACTCGATGGCTTCGGGGTTCTGGATCACGAAGATGCCTTATATGGGTGATCTCGACTTCTACCATATGAATGACTGGCCTGAGAAGAAGCGTCGTCGCTACAACGAATTCTATCGTGAGTGTGTTCGTCGCCAGCTCTACTTGAACGGACCGGAGAAAATTCATCTGTCCAAGAACCCGCTATGGGCCGGGAGAGTGGCTTCGCTCCTTGAAGCTTTTCCCGATGCTCGCTTTGTCATCAATATTCGCGACCCACGCGAGACTATTCCCAGCTTGCTCAAGCTCGTTCGCTCTGGATGGAGTCAGATGGGCTGGGAGGAGAGTCGGCAGACGAGGTGTCTACGGATCCTGGCTGAACAATCCTGGCACTCCTACCGACACCCCCTCGAATTCCTCGAGTCTCACCCGGAGACGCCTTCGTCTGTGGTGGATTACCGAGATCTCGTTTCCGACCCCGCAACCACCGTCGATCAAATTTATCGTGATCTTGGAATCCCTATGGAGGACCGATATCGGCGCCTGCTCGCGGGCGAGGCCAAGCGAGAACAAGCTCACAAGACCAGCCACAGCTACAGCCTTTCGGAATTCGGTCTGGAAGAGGGCTCAATCCGTGAAGAACTCGGTGACCTCTTCGATCGTTTTCAATGGGAGACCGGATCATCGGCTGAGTCATAGCCAAGCAAGGAGGTAAAGCAGTTGAGTCAGGAAGAAGAGACATCATCCGCTAAAGCCGCGGCTCAGGAGCTTCGGGCGGCCTGGGATGACATGATCCTGAGCCTTCAGGAGGCTCGCGATGCAATCGATCAAGCCGAGCTGATGCCCGCTCCCCAGAACTCTCGAAACTTGGCGGAAGGCTACCGATACCTCATGGGTTTCGCGCACAGCGCCATCGAGCGTGCTTTTCACGAAGACACGAACCGTCCAAGTTTTCGCAACGCCCTATCCATAATCAACCGGGCCACCATCGACAATGCTGACGCAATTTATTTTTACGCACCCATCGATGGGCGAGAGCAATATCTAATCCGTGGGCACGTCGGTGATTGGCGCGAATGGAGGGGCCAGGAAGCGACCGGCGAGGGTCCCAAGGCTCCCCATTATCTGATCTTCGAGGCCAGCTCAGGAGTGCTCGCGGGCGATTCTGGCGACCTCAGAGAACTCACGCCTGGGGTCAAAACCATGACCGGCCGCATCGACTCCAGCGATCTCGCGGTTTCGGATGACGGCTCTTTTGAAATTCTGCTTGGCCCCGAAAGACCAACAGGCCACGAAGGCAACTTCATATCGACAGCCAGGTTCGTCGAAAAACCTCACCCCTTCGACGCGGATGCTGCCCCTGAGCGCTTCGCCACCTACATCAGCGGGCGGCAGATATTCAATGACTGGCAAAACGAAGAGCCCATTCACCTTTCGCTGATTCACTTGGGAGGAGACCCGGGCCTATCGGAGTACAGCCCGGAAAGAGCCGCCGCCGAACTGAGACGATGTGGCGAGTTGGTGCGGGGGCAGATGCACTTCTGGAACGCGTTCTGGACGGTCCTGATGGGGGTCTACGGGCCGAGGGAGGGAACGATCCCCGGCATTGGATTCCCCCGGAACGGCTTCAATCGGATCAACTCCGCGGCGGGTGAAACCGGCGGCGGAATGAGCACCAACCTCTACGCCGGAGGTATTTTCGAACTCGGACCCGACGAAGCCCTGATCATCGAAAACCGTATACCCATTCAACCCCAATATTATGGCTTCCAGATCGCCAACTTATGGGGCGAGTCGATGGAGTACGCAAACAGCTACGGGAGCCTCAACGGAGCGCAAACGGAAGCCGACAGCGACGGTGTAATCCGCCTGGTCGTGGCGCACCATGACCCTGGGGTCCCGAATTGGCTCGACACCACAGGGCACCACGAGGGCTTCCTCACTCCGCGCTGGGCCTATACCAAGACCCCGCCCCCTGACCAGTGGCCCACCCTCTCAGCCAAGAAGGTTCTATTTTCAGAAATTCGAAAGCATCTTCATTCGGAGACTCGAGAGGTGAGCCAAGAAGAGCGGCTGAGGGAGATCGAAGTTCGCAGGGCCCATGTCCAGAAGCGCTTCCGAGCTTTCTAGAAGGAAGTCTTTTTGAAGCTGGACAGGAGGCGTGGGAAGCGCCGCGACCCTTGGGCGCGACGCTTCCCGAACTCATTTTGAATCCCACTGGATCAATACCGGGCCGTCCCAGCACAAGCCAGGGAAATACTCAACCGCTCTTTCGCGGTCCGCCGTTCTCGCCCGGCCACCGCGAGCCGCCGATGGTATCGATATGGGGCCAGAAAGCCTCCGGGTCAAGCTTCCCTTCCAACGTAATTTCGCGCCCGAGCCATGCTGGCGTGTCGAGTTGAGCCGAAAGGTATTCTGTTACGGGCAACAGGCTTTGAATCGGATCCCAGGGGCTCTCGATCAGCTTCAGGCTTCCTTCAACATCCTCCCGGTACGTCGTCGCATAGGAACTCCGCACCTTCACGACGTGGGGCGGAAAATCGTAACTCTTCTCGGCGCCTCCCACGGCACGGGAAACCTTGACCCACCATTCGTTTTCCTCGTACTCCGGGAGATCCGCAGCGGGCCCGGTGACCGTTCCTGAGAACTCGATAAAGGTGTACCCCTGGTGAGTACATCGAGCGGTCACACTGTCGCCCATGCGGTAGTAGTCGAGAGCGCAGGGGTATTTGGGCTGTCCGTTCATGTCGTGGCTGATCATGATCGCGGATTCCTGATCGATGCCATATCCGATGGAGTAGAGCCCCTTGGTTCCGCGATATTCCGCGTCCACCATGATCAAAACCCCTTGCTCGGGCTCATCGGGTACCGGGACGTTGTAGATATTCAGGGACACATTCGAGGTATCACTCGGCTCAATTCCAGGAGGCAAAAGAGCCGCGATTTTTTCGGGATCGGTCCGGTACTTGATTTTCAAGATCGGCCAGCCAGCGATTTCGCCGGGGGAGGTCTGGGGAGCGGACATCGGTTTTCTCTCCTTGTCGGTTTTACTAAGTTGGGGCTCACGAACAACTGCTAGAGAATAGACGATCGAGGCGGATTTTTCGTACCCTTCGGAGTCAAAAAGAACACCACAGAAACCGCCCCAACTGGCTGAATCTCGCTCCCTGCGCGCCTTTTCCACGCGGAACTGCAGTTTTCTTCACGGAAGGCGGGCACCTCGACTTTCCGAATCCGCGAGGTGCGCTAGTCAATTGCCATGCCCCGAGAGCCCGCACAGTCAATCCTCTTCATCTTCATCATTCTCCTCGTCGGCGGTGGCATCGCATGGGCGGGGAGTCAGGGAGGGGCGATCGTGGGCAACGTCCCAGTCTTTGCCCTCTGCGCAGCCACTTCCTTCGGGCTGAATGGGATTTTTTTCATTCCTGCCTACACCTACCAGACGGAACGCTACTTTGATCTCGCCGGCTCTATTACCTATTGGATCCTTCTTATAATCAGCCTGACCCTATCGCCGGCCCTCGATAAACGCGACTTTCTGATCGGCGGCATGATCGCATTATGGGCCACCCGTCTCGGCACTTTTCTATTCATGCGAATTCGTCGCGATGGATCCGACGGCCGTTTCGATCGACTCAAAACGCGAGCACCGCGTTTTCTCATGGTCTGGGTTCTACAGGGACTTTGGGTTCTTCTTACGGCCGCATGCGGACTCACCGCGATCAATTCCGCGACAAAGGCTCCCCTAGGAATCATGGCGGCAATCGGAATTAGCTTCTGGCTCATCGGCATGCTCATCGAAATCACCGCCGACCAGCAAAAAAAGCGCTTTCGACTCCGCCCGGAGAACCAGAACCGTTTTATCACCACGGGAATCTGGGCCTGGTCGCAGCACCCTAACTATTTCGGAGAGATCCTTCTCTGGCTAGGAATCGCCCTTGTCGCTTTGCCCAGCCTAGTCGGGTGGCAGTTGTTGACACTCATTTCTCCTCTATTCGTGTTCATCCTCCTCACCCGTATCAGTGGGATTCCGCTACTGAAAGCCCGGGGCCAAAAACGCTGGGGCGAGAACAGCAACTACCAGAACTACATACAACGAACACCCGTCCTCTTCCCGCGCCCGCCGCATTAGCCTGCCGAGCCCACTCGGCTTCCCCTACTTCACCTGATTCCAATCTACTCGAGGCTCATCATATGCAACCGATATCGAATTCTTTCAAACGCCTATACCTCGCCGCCCTGGTGCTCTGCATTGCTGCTCCCGGCTTTAATGCTCTAGCAAGCGACGAAGCATCCTATCCACCGAACGTGATCCTGATCATTGGCGACGGCATGGACGACGTGCAGATTTCTATCGCGCGCAATTACCTCGTCGGTGCCAATGGCCGGCTGATTCTCGACTCACTTCCAGTTCGCAGCACGGCCCAAGTTCTCACGGTCGATGAAGAAAATCCGGATCTACCCGTCTATGTCGCGGACTCGGCGAATAGCGCGACCTCGATTTCCACCGGAATCGTCACTAGCCGAGGCCGAATCGGGACTCGAGCTGGCAGCGATGAGGACGTTGTGACCATTCTCGAGCAAGCCCAGCAAAAGGGGCTCAAAACAGGGCTCGTGGCCACCTCGAGCGTCACAGACGCCACGCCGGCCTCCTTTGCCGCTCATGTCAAGCTTCGAATGTGTGCCGATCCTGCCAATATGATCGACATCACCTACATGGGCGTCGCCCTGGGCAGTTGTCCCGACGACCTGATCGCGAACGGGGGTCCCGGCTCGATCTCTGAGCAACTCGCCAACTCGGGGGTGGACGTCATTCTTGGGGGAGGAAGCAAGCATTTCGAAACCCCCACCGAGGCGGGCGGCGAAAGCGTGAGCGATTTGGCGCGGAGGAACGGCTTCGAAGTGGTCACTACTGGAGACGAGCTTGCCTCCCTGCCCGCTGGTAAACGCGTGTTGGGACTCTTTGGTGAAAGCACTCTACCGGTACGCACCCGGGGCGAGGATGGCCGGGGCGCCGAGAAGGCCGACCCCAGTCTTCTCAATAGTGTCCACTGGTACCTCGGAAGCGTTGAGCTTCCCGAACCAATGAAATGTGAAGCCAACCCAGATTACGGGAATACTCCCAGTCTCAAGGCGATGACAGATGCCGCCCTGCTTCAGCTCGGTCACGAAAATAAAAACGGCTTCTTCCTTATGATTGAATCGGCATCGATCGACAAGCAGGCGCATGCTCGAAATGCCTGCGGGTCTATCGGCGAGCTTGAACAACTCAACGAAGCACTGGAGAGCGCGCTCGCATTCGCCGAGAAAAATCCGAACACGTTGATCTTGGTCACCGCCGACCACGGCCATGCAGCGCAAATCATCCCCTACGAAAGCCTCTTCGGGCAATTCGGTGCACCGGTCTACAGCCTGGGGCAGATCGTTCGCCTGATGACACCCGAAGGCGCGGGACTCGCCGTCAACTACGCGACCAACGATTTCATGATGGAGGAGCATACGGGTGCACAAGTTCCCCTCATGGCCAATGAGGTGGGCAGAGGCCTGGTTCCCGGAATGGTGACACAACCCGAAATATACGGACTGATGTTTGAACACCTCGGGCTCGGTACGGAGAAGTAGACAACGGTCAGGAAAGATAGCCTCGACCTCAAAACGGAATGCCCAAAGTCCGGTTCTTTCAAAACCCCCGCTGCCCCTCTCTGAACGGAGAACCCAACGTGTCGAAGCTTCTGATCGCGAGCCCAAGAGAGTGGGTCGAAGTTGTTCTCGCCAACTTCGATGCTTTCCTTCTCGACCACGCGACTTGCGAAAGGAAGGCGTCCGCCACCGCCCTCTCCCTGGTGAGCCACTACCCGGACCGGCCGGAACTCGTGCGGGATATGCTGCTTCTCGCACGCGAGGAACTCGAACACTTTCACCAGACAATCTGGCTCGTCCAGGCCGCTGGTCTCGTCCTGGGTCGTGATGAAAAAGACCTTTATATTCAGGGTCTTCGGAAGGAAATCCGAAAAGGCTCTGAAGACTACTTTCTCGACCGCCTACTGGTCAGCGGGATCGTCGAGGCCCGGGGGTGTGAGCGCTTCGGGTTGGTCGCCGACGCCCTCGAAGCCGGCCCACTCAAAAATTTCTACCAGGACATCACACGCTCTGAATCTCGGCACCACATGCTCTTCTACCGACTCGCCCAGAACTATTTCGACGCCAGCCTAGTCGACGAACGTCAAGGCGAATTATTCGAGTGCGAGGCCGCAGTTCTGCGCTCGCTCCCCGTCCGACCGATCGTCCACTGATCGCCCGAGATCGAAGTTCAAGATGCGAAAGCCCACTACCTATTCTTCAGGCGAGAAATCTGCCCGAAAGTACCGTGCCCTCTACGCAGAGCCGGAAAGTGCTCTCTTCGAAAAACTTCACGGTCTTTCGATGGTCTTCGGCCATGGGCTCACCATACCCTGCTTCAATGAGGGAAAGGGAATCACGCCTGGCCTTCGCTCTCTCCGCCCGGGGCCTCGAGGCGAAGCGTTGATCGTATTGGTCGTCAATGCTCCCGGGGGCGCCTCCCCCGAATCTCAGGCAACCAATACTCGCACGCTCCTGGGTATCCGGGCCGATTATGGCGAGGGAAAATCACTCGGGGCCTCGGTACGTATCCACTCACATTCAGCCGGAAAATTGCTCGTGATTGATCGAAGCTCGGAGAGCCCACTGCCGGATGGTCAAGGAGTGGGTTTGGCGCGAAAGATCGGGGCCGACCTACTTCATGCGCTAGTCGACGAAGGCCTCATCGAATCCCCCTGGATTCATTGCAGCGATGCCGACGCCATCTTCCCCGAGGATTATTTCGAACAGACCGAATCTCAATCAGAGAAGAACGAAGCAGCTCTTCTATACCGATTCCGTCATGTGGAGGGCGACGATCGCAATGCTTACCAGGCAGCACTTCGCTATGAGATTTCGCTTCGTTATTACGTCCTCGGCCTTCGCTTCGCGCGTTCACCCTATGCGTTTCATTCGATCGGTAGCACCCTGGCGATTCATGCCAACGCATACGCGCGAGTGAGAGGCTTCCCTCGTCGCGAAGCGGCCGAAGATTTCTACCTGCTCAACAAACTCGCGAAAGTCGGAAGCATTCGGCCCCTGCAAGGCCAGGCCCTCGAGCTCTCTTCCCGAGTGTCCTCTCGCGTTCCCTTCGGAACCGGGGCCGCGATACGGCGCCTTCTTGAGCAGGGGAATCTGGAGCTCCAGACCTATGCTCCTGGGGTTTTCCACGCCCTAAGGGCCTGGCAGGCCGCTCTCGAGGACGCGTGCGAAGCCGGGAGCCCAAACCCGCCGCTGGCCGAACTCGTCGGGCAGCACGCCCAAGCCGACCCCCGGGTCGATGCCGACCTGCTGACCCGAACCCTGGGTGAGCGGGGCGACCTCCAGGCGGCGGAGAGCATGCTCGCCGCCGGTGGAAGCGGCCTTCGCCCCCGAATCCTTGGGCACTTCGATGGATTCAGGAGCCTCAAGCTGATCCATGCCCTGCGCGACGCGGGCCTCGAGAATATGCCGCTCGAGGCCGCCTTGGAGGAAGCCTCCTTCCTGACGCCCCATGAGGGTACCCCCTCCCCTTCCCTCGAGACCCTTTCCGAACGCCTCGAAGCCCAGGAATTCCCGGTTCAGCCCCTGGGATTTGCCTAGGGAGCCGCGAGTTCCAAACGAGCCCGGATCTCCCCCAGACGGGATCCAAGCCACCCGAGCTCAAAAGCATTCTGGTGACCCTTCCTCGCCCGGGCGAGCAACTCCTCGAGAGCGTCTCGATGCAATTCCAGGGCGGAGCGGGAGTTCGGATCCGCCTCGAGCACAATTTCGGAGAAGTGGAGGCTCTCCACCGGCTTCCCTTCCGTCAGATAGGCGCGCCCCCGCGCCACCAACTTCTCTGGGCCCGCGAGTTCAGCGAGCTCACCATAGAGGGAACGGGCGGGCACCGCGTAGAGTTCGGTCGTCGAATCATGGTGAAACCATGTCGCGTAGTACTCCCAGATACTCTTGACCCCCCAAGAGACCTTTCCGTGGATCTGGCTAAGTTCGAGCTCTGGCGGAAGTTCGATCTCCTCCATCAGTTCATAGACAGTCCGGCCCGAATTCATTCCCTCCACCGTCGCATCGTGAACGAACTGCACCGCATCGCGCATTCTCGTCATCGCTGCCTTGATCTCTTCTCTCCCGTAAGCCGGCGAGAGATGCGACGGGATCACGATTTCAGGTTCGAGGGCGATAAGACGATCGAGGGAGCGGATATACTCGATGGGTTTCCTTGTCTTCTCGCCGCGCATGGTGAAGATATTCGGAAACTGGGGAAAGATGGGGCCAAAGAAATCGCCCGAGAGCAAAATTTTCTGATCGGGAAGCCAGAGGCAAAGGTTGTCGGCACCTTCTGCGCCCGGCGTCGGAATCACCTCGAACCGGATGCCGCCCCGCTCGAAGGTCAGGCTCTCTTCTCCGTCCACTCTAAGCGTCGGCTCTATCTTCCCAAACTCTAGAGGCCCCCCTGAAACGGGCTCTTCGGGCATCCAGGGAAAGAGTCGCCTATTTCGAGTCCAGAGATAGGGCTCCAGTTCTTTCAAATAGCGTTGCTCTTCTTCGAACTCGGCATGAGCAATGATCTCGCTGTCGTCTTCGAGCCAGAAGGAAACACCCCCGACATGGTCCTGGTGAGAGTGGCTGAGGATGATCTCGGTAATCGGGCCTATACCGGCGGCTTCCTCCAGAAGCCTCTTTTGCTTGGCTGCCTGGATCGAGAGGCCTGTATCGAAGACGACATAGCCCTCTGATGTCGGGATCAACTGGGTATTGGCTATCCCTGTCGCCTGGAAAACGATATCCGCTATCTGAATCACCTCAACGGGTCGAGTGTCGGCCATGTAGCCCTCTGCCACGTTCCCGGCAATCTCGGCGACGCCCAGGGTGGTCGCCTTGCGAACCGATGGAGAGAACAACCACAGAGCCAGCAATAGGCTCAGCACCGCTCCGATCACGACCAAGAGCAGGCTCGATATCCGAATAGCGCCCCCCAAGCGACGCCGATTATTCGAAGGGCTTGCGGGATATTTGAAATGGTAACGCATGAGACGGTTTCCCTCTCCGTTTGAGTTCACTCGCTGGCCGGGGTCGTGTCTGCGATTTTTTACTGCGGCCCAATAAGAATGGACGACAACCTCTTTCGCTCTCACACCATAGGGGAAGGCGAGTCCGAGGGCAGCGATACTAAGAAGCACATACAATGTAGACCTATTATCAGTCGCGCTTGTTCAAAGCCCCGAACCCCGATATGAGAGCCGAGAGAATCCTTTGGACATAAGAGATCGAATTGAGTCTCGCTTCGAGTCGTTCGGCTATTTCATCTCCCGTCGCCGCTGGGTGATCATCGCGCTCACCCTCGGGTTCGCGGCTTCGCTGTCTTCCCAGGCACCGAACGTCATTATCGATACCTCCACGGAATCCTTTCTACGCGAGGGTGCTCCCGCCAAAGAACTCTATGACGAGTTCCGCGATCAATTCGGGCGCGGCGAAGTTCTGATCATGGCCATCGAGGGACCCGACGTTCTGGCGCCCGACTTTCTCGCCCGCCTGGGCGAACTCCACGAATCTCTCGAAGAGCAGGTGCCCTATCTCGAGGAAGTCCGCAGCCTGATCAATGCCCGGGTGACTCGGGGCGAAGCCGACGAGCTCATCGTCGAAGACCTGCTCGAAGATTGGCCTGAGAACCCAGAGGACTGGGAGAGGCTTCGGAACTACGTCACGGGCAACCCCCTCTACGAAAACCTTCTCATCTCACGGGATGGCCGGCTGGCAACCGTGAGTATCGAAACCGTCGCTTACTCCGTGAGTGATGAATTCAACTACGAGGAAGGGTTCGCTGACGATCTGGTCGATGAGCAAGCTGATTTCTTATCGGGGGCCGAGAACACCGAAGTCGTTGTCGCAGTGCGGGAGATTGCGCGCCGGTTCGATGCGGAAGGATTCAGAATACAGGTCAGCGGGCAGCCCGCTCTCCAAAGTGATCTCGTCGAGGCGATCCAGACCAACATGGCTCGTTTCGTCGCCCTCATGATCTTGATCATTGCCCTGCTTCTCTTCGTGTTATTCCGACGAATATCTGGCGTGATACTCCCCCTGGCCGTCGTGCTGCCGTCGGTCTCGGGAACCATTGGGAGTATGGCGATTGCCGGCGAGTTTCTCAGCGCGCCCACTCAAGTTCTCCCTTCCCTTCTGCTCGCCGTCGGCATCGGAGCAGCGGTTCACATCCTGAGCATCTTCTACCAATACCTCGATCGGGGGATCGAGCGGGAAGAGGCGATTGCGCTCAGCTTGAAGCACACCGGTCTGCCGATTTGTATGACGAGCCTGACCACCGCCGGAGGTCTCTTCTCCTTTATCTCCGCCGAGATAGCACCGGTTATGGCCATCGGCATATTTGCCCCAATCGGCATCCTGCTGGCGCTCATCTATTGCTTGGTCCTATTGCCCGCCCTGCTCGCCGCCTTGCCCATTCGCCCGCGAAAAACCCAGGAAAATCACACCGAGGTCGGGCAGGAAGCGGACTGGATCGGAGAGATCCTCGTTGCCACAGGCGATTTTTCAATTCGCCATGCCAAAGCCGCTGTCTTCCTGACCCTGGCAGTCGTTGCCATCAGCCTCCTCGGGGCATCCCAGATCCGTTTCGGTCATGACATCATGAAATGGCTGCCGGAATCACACTCTTTTCGCCTGGCTACCCAACTCTTCGACGAGCAAATGAACGGATCCATGGTCATCGAAATTCTGGCCGATAGCGGCACCGAAAATGGTGTTCAGTCCGTCGAGTTCATGACGGCCCTCGACTCAGTTGAAGCCGAACTGGCCCAGCTCCCGCCCATGGAGGGAGTCAAAATGGGCAAAGCCATTTCTATTGCCACCATCACCAAAGAGATCAGCCAGGCCCTGAACGAAAATAACCCGATGCATTATGCGATTCCCCAAAGCCGGGAACTGATCGCTCAGGAAATGCTCCTCTTCGGAAATAGCGGGGCCGATGATCTCGAACCCGTGGTGGATTCTCTATTCAGCATGGCGCGAGTGTCGATTCGCGTCCCCTATGTCGACCCCATCGAATATCAACCCTATATCACATCCACCCTGGCCCTCTTCCAGGAGAGGCTTGGCCCAGATGTTCGCGTCAGCACCACGGGATTTATTCCCATCATGAGCGCCACCCTCAGAGCGGTGATCAGAAGCATGACCAGAAGCTATATTCTCGCTCTTCTGATCATCACCCCACTCATGATTCTCCTGATCGGATCTCTGCGAACGGGAATCGTCAGCATGCTTCCCAACCTCGCCCCCATCATCATCACATTGGGAATCATGGGGTGGACCGGCATTATCATGGATGTCTTCACCTTGATGCTCGGCGGAATCGCGATCGGCCTCGCTGTAGACGACACCATCCACTACATGTACAACTTCAGGCGCTCTTTTCTCAAGAGTGGCGACGTCCACGCCGCCAACCGGGAAACCCTGAGGACCACCGGGCGCGCCCTCTTCGTAACCTCGGTAGTGCTCTCGCTTGGCTTCTTCATCTTCATCTTCGCCGAGATGAGCAATCTCTATTATTTCGGGCTGCTGACGGGGATTACCATCGCCAATGCCTTCCTCATCGATATCCTGGTTTCCCCCGCACTCATGAGCCTCGTCTACCGAAATCAGAGCGTCGCCCCGCCCAGCCGCTAAGCCCCGGGGTGCCCGACGACGAGAGGCTCAGAACTTGGCTTGGGGCATGGGTCTAGGCCCCCGATCCCGGCCCCGTCCGAGCACGATATGGAACACCTCACCGGGAGAGGTCCGTACGAAATCGGCAAGGGTTGGGCCCCGCCAGCCCCTAGACCGGCCTGACTCCCTCGAGAGCCTTGGCATGGAGGGTGCATAACAAGTGCATGAAAGCGCGGTGAGCTCGGGGTATCAGGGCGAATAACCCGAGCAGCGGCGCGCTTAACCGAGGGAGAGCGGGAAGATGGAGATCCAGATTTTGGGGGCGGGGCGCGATGCCCAGGAAAAATGCGATTATTGTGGGGTACCGCCCTTCGAAGCCTACGCCCGGTACGGGCTCCCCGTGGGCCAATTCGCCTTGCTCAGCGCCGACGCAGTGGTCTGCGGCGACTGTCTCGAGGCATCGAGGGGGCTGAATTCAGCGGGCTCCCAGTCCCTCACGACCCTCACCCCCCTCACCGGAGAGCGGCGGAAGCCATCCGGGGCCCTCACCCTGGGCTCCGAGGGCTTCATCGTCGAGATCATGGGTCGCGAGCGGCTAGCCGAATCCTTCCAGGAGGAACGACGATGAACGCGCTGATGCCTCTCCTGGAACAGTTCGCCGGGGCTGGCGAGATCTTGGTCGCGATGCTCTGCCTCGTCATCATCCAGCGGGCGAACCGCTCGGCACCCGACTCTGCAGCGCCCCGGGCGGCGTCTCGCTCGCCCTTCGCCTAGGCCGAAATCAACGCGTGTTCATCGCTCGGATCGCGGCGAAGATCGTTTCGGGTTCGGCGCGTTGGCGATAGGTTTCGGATTCGTAGATCCAACGTGCGGACCCCCATCGGTCCACGAGAATCGCGGTGGGGAAGGCGATATCGCTGCCCTCGTTCGCACCCCGATGACGGATATTCAAGGCATCCAGGAGTAGGCCTCCTGGATCCGACAGGAAAGTGAAGCGCGCGCCCAGGCGGTCACGCAGGCGACGGGAAGTTGCTGGGGGATCGACACTCACGGCGTAGAGCTCGACCCCTTCGCTCTGAATCGCGTCGTAGTAGCTTTCGAGCTGGACCAGCTCGGTTCGGCAGAAAGGTCACCAATCGCCGCGATAAAAGATGTAGAGCGCCGGCTCCCGGGGCTCGTTCGAAGTACTCGAATGAACGATCTCATCCTGGTCGAGGAGGGCATAGCTCGGAAAGGCCTCCCCCACCTTCAGGGCCACTGCATGGTCGGGCAGAAAACTATCCTGGAGGAAGTAGGAGGAAAAGAATCCCACCAGCAGCACCTGCAGGCCAAAGCTGGTGGCGGAAAGAAGAGTTCGGCGCTTCGCCAGAACCGCGAGACCCAGACCGCCACCCAACCAGAGCAACCCAAGCACCCGCCAGGGCACGCGAGCGTGAATGAATTCGTCGTGGCCAATCAGCGGGCCATTGCCCATGGCGCCGCCGACAAACCACCCGTAGCAAGCTAGAACCAGCAGCCAGGAAACCCAAAGCATAAAGCGAATTGTTCCTTTTCTCTTATCTTGAGGCCCGGGACTAGGCGTTTAGATCGACGCTCTCCTTGACGATCTTTCCTGCGAGTTCGGTGTCCGCCCACTCTTCGTACCACGTAGCTTGGCCGAGTTCGAACGCATCTGCAGGGTAGAAGGCTGGCTCGGGAAATTTCCGTTCGGCAAAAGCGCAGATCGCCGACGAGTCGGCGATCGTTCCCTTCGGGCCCTCGCGCCCTCGCGCCCCACCGAGAGATCGCGCAACACGGGGATTCGCTTGGCGGGACTAATCTCCTTGAACCAGTCGGGCATGGGCATGATATTCACCGGCTCGCTCTCGAACTCGGCCCCCTTCTCTCGCAAGAGAACTTCAACCTTGCGGACAAAGGGAGAAAGCGGCGCCCCGTAGAGAATCAAACTCATTCACACTCCGGCGTTGGTTTTTCGATGCCCTGACCCTAGCCCAGTTGCTGGCCACCGTCCCCAGAGAGCCCGCCCGAGCCGCCCCCGATTGCTACGCGATCCGGTGTATCTTTTGCCCAGCAGAGTGGGCACGAACTGGAGGCACGGTGCAGCGAATAAGTAGAGACCTCGAGGAGAGATCCGAACTGAGTCTCGTCGAAGCTCTCGAGCTGGGAAACCCACCGGGTTTAATCGCGGTCGTGGGCGGAGGCGGAAAAAGCACCCTTCTCTTCGCCCTGGCTCGCGCGCTTCCCGGACGCACAGTGCTGACGACGACCACGCGAATCTTCGCGAGCCAGGCCCGCCTCGCCCACCGCGTGTCGTGTGTCGAGGACGTCGGCTGGGAAAGTAGCCTCGTGGATAGAGCGGGAAGCCTGCTGGTGGTCGGACGGGTCGAAGAGCGCCATGCCCTAGGCGTGGGTCCGGAAATTCCGGGTCAGATCCTTGCCCACCCGAATGTCGACTGGGTCGTGGTGGAGGCCGACGGCTCCCGCCGGCTCCCGGTCAAGGCACCCGCGGAACACGAACCCGTGATCCCTCCGGAGACCCACCACCTGATCACGGTGGCGGGGATCGATGCCCTCTCGGCGCCCATCGCAGAGATCGCCCACCGGCCCGAACGGGTCTGCGCCCTCACTGGCCTTTCCCCCGACGCGACTCTCAGCCCCGAGGCTCTCGGCGCACTCCTGGCCTCGCCAGCGGGGGGAGGCAAGGGATCGCCCCGGGGTGCCCGGCGAACGATTCTGATCAACAAGGTCGAGTCCGAAGCCGAGGGCCAATGGGCGGCCCGAGTGGCCAGCGCGGCTCTGGGATCCCCAGGCCTCGAACGCGTGGCCGCCGGGGCCCTCCAGGGCGACCCGGAATCTGGCTGGCGAGCCTGGTCACCCTGAGCGACCCTGCAACTCGGCCCCCGGCGACGCGGACCGAGCCCCCTCCAGGCCCTGGCGACTGACGGGCAGCCCCCTCTTTTGCAACCCTTTAAGACGCTGAGTGGCTAAGAACGTTTTCCCATGCAATCGAACCGGGAGGCGACGGCCCGCGCGGCCGCACCCGCCCCTAGGAGAAACGATCATGTCCCTGGCCATGAGCCGTAGCGAGCGCGAGGCCTTTCTTGCCGACCTCCACGTGGGCGTGATCAGCATCGAGGAGCCCGGAGGGCCGCCGCTCACAGTGCCGATCTGGTACGACTACGCACCCGAAACCGGGCTCTGGATACTCACCGAAGAGAATTCTCTCAAGGGCCGCGCCCTGGCCGCAGCCGGACGTTTCACTCTCTGTGCCCAGGTCGAGGAGCCGCCCCACTATCAATACGTTTCCGTCTCCGGCCCCATCGTTTCAGTGCGAGACGCCGACCGGGAACAGGACTCACGCCCCATGGCCCACCGCTATTTCGGACCCGAGTTGGGGGATTTCTACACGGATTCCGAGAAACCCGGGAAGGTGAAGGCTTTCACGATGCAACCCGAACGCTGGCGCACCGTAAACTACGGAAAGCTCGGAGCCTGACCGTCAAGATGATTCTAACCGAACCTAAACCGAAAAATGAACAGGGGATCTGACTTGTCTCGATATCGTGTTGCTCTCGCCATTTTCTTGTTTCCCCTATGGCTCGCGTGTAACGCGGAATCTCCCGCCCCTTCGCCAGCGCCAGCCGGGAGCCTGAATCCCGAGATCAAGCCGGCAAGCCAGTTCACGGCAGCCGCCAACACGGCGGTCCTCGAGAGCCTTCCCTTCGGCGACGAATCGGATTTCGAGCGAGCCCGCCGGGGTTTCATCGCGGGGCCCGATAACCTCGTCATTCAGGACGAGGATGGCCGCGAGGTCTGGAATATGGCGGCCTACGATTTCATCGAGGGCGACGCCCCAGAGACCGTCAACCCCAGCCTCTGGCGCCAGGCCAAACTCAATAATATCCACGGACTCTTCGAAGTCGTCGACGGCATCTATCAGGTCAGGGGCTACGACCTCTCTAACATCACCTTTATTCGCGGCGAGACGGGCTGGATCGTGGTGGATCCGCTGATCACCGTCGAAGCCGCTGCGGCGGCCCTGGCCTTGGTCAATGCCGAGTTGGGAGAGCGTCCGGTGGTGGCGGTGATCTACACCCATAGCCATGCCGACCATTTCGGCGGTGTCCGCGGAGTGACGACTCCCGAGGACGTCGCTGCGGGCCGGGTGCGAATCCTGGCGCCCGAGGGATTCAGCCATCACGCGGTCAGCGAGAACGTGCTGGCGGGCAACGTGATGACCCGGCGAGCGGAGTACATGTTTGGTGGGCTCCTCGACGAGGGACCTCAGGGCCGGGTCGACGCGGGCTTGGGGAAGACGACGTCGCGCGGACGCGTCTCCATGATTGCCCCCACCGACATCATCGGCGAGACGCCCACCCCCATTACCCTTGACGGCGTCGAGATGATCTTTATGTACACCCCCAACGCCGAGGCGCCCGCCGAGATGATGTTCTATCTCCCCCAATGGAAGGCCTTCTGCCCCGCAGAGGAGGCGAACGCGGTCTTTCACAATCTCTATACCCTGCGCGGGGCTCAGGTGCGCAGCGGCAAGGATTGGGCGGCCTGGCTCGAGCAGGCCATCGAGCTCTTCGGCGACGATCTGGAAGTCGTTTTCGGAAGCCACCATTGGCCACGCTGGGGCCGCGAAGAGGCCGTCGAATATCTCACCAACCAGCGAGACCTCTATGGCTACGTCCACGACCAAACCCTGCGCCTGGCCAACCAGGGCCTGACGCCCCAGGAGATCGCCGAAATCATCGAACTCCCCGACAGCCTCGGCCAGCAATGGTACAACCGCGACTACTACGGCACCGTGCGCCACAACTCCAAGGCCACCTACCAGTACTATCTCGGCTGGTTCGACGGGAACCCCGCGAACCTGAGCCCGTTGCCCCCGACCGAGAGCGGCGCCCACTACGTCGAGTGGATGGGCGGCGCCAACGCCATGATCGAGAAGGGCGAAACGGCCCTGGCCCGGGGCGAATATCGCTGGGTCGCCGAGGTCATCAACCACCTGGTCTTCGCCGAGCCCGACAACGCGCGTGCACGCTGGCTCCAGGCCGACGCCCTAGAGCAATTGGGTTACCAGGCCGAGTCAGGCCCCTGGCGCAATTTCTACCTCAGCGCAGCTCGGGAACTCAGGGAGGGCGTCATCGTCAGCGGCCGGGTGAACACCGCCAACTCCGACGTCGTCGCGGGCATGGATTCCGCCATGGTCTTCGATTTCATGGCGGTGCGGCTCAAGGGTCTCGAAGCCGCGGAAGAAGAACTCGCGCTGCAGATCCGTTTCAGCGACAGGAAAGAGCTCTGGGTGGTAGACGTGGAGAACGGGGTCCTGCATGCCCGGGAGGGGACTCCACACCCCGACCCGGATATCGCTCTGGAGATGACGCGCCCGGATTTCCTGGGACTGCTCGCGGGCGAAATCGGAGTGACTACTCTGCTGGCGGCCGGCCGGATCGATCTATCGGGCAACCCCCTGGCCCTCGCGACCTTCGGCGGTCTCTTCGACCGCTTTGAGACCGATTTCGAAATCGTGCGCCCCTGACCCAACTGCCCATGCCAACCGCCCACACCAACCGCCAATGCCAACCGCCAACCGCCAACGCCAACCGCCAACCGCCAAAGCAAGAGGATTGGCAAATTTTGCAGAGGAGAAACTCATGACCTACGCCGCAGGCCGCCTGCTCTTCGACGCCGACAGCCACATCATGGAATTGCCCGATTTCCTTTCCAAGCACGCCGACCCGGGAATGCGCGATCGCCTTCCCCCCATCAACTACTCCCGCTCGTCGATGGACGAGGGCGAGGGCTGGCGGCTATCCGAGGCCGGCGGACACGATCGCGAATACGCGGCTGGGCTCGAAGATCTCGGCGGCCTGGGGTTGATCCGCGGCCCCAAGGAGGAGAAGGCCCTAGGCGCTTTCGATGCCGCCGACCGCGCGCGCGCCCTGGATCTCCTGGGCTTCGAAAAGCAGCTGGTCTTCTCGACTCTCAGCGGAACTGTGGTTTTCGATCATCGCCTCGATCCCGAGATTCAATACGGCGCGGCCCGGGCTCACAACCGGGGCATGGCGGCGTTCTGCGGCGAGGATTCCCGCTTGATGGGGGTGGCGAGCATCCCGCTCCAAGATGCCGAGCGCGCCATCGCCGAACTCGAAACCGTGATCAACGACGGGATGCATTGCGTCTGGGTCCCGCATGGCGACGCCGGCGGGCGCTCCCCCGGGCATCCCGATTTCGACCCTTTCTGGGCGCGGCTCGCCGAGGCGGGGCTGCCCTTCACGATTCATGTGGGCGGCTATCCCCTCCACATCGGTCAGGCATGGATGAATAATGGCCAGGTCGCCCCAACGGATTGGATGGGCGGCGGCGAGAATGTTCGGGGCCGCGATTTCTCCGTCATGCACCATGCCCCCGAACGCTTTCTCTCCGCCCTAATCCTCGATGGCGTCTTCGAACGCTTCCCGGCGCTGCGCGGGGCGGCGGTGGAACTCGGCGCTAACTGGGCGCCTTCCATGATCGAGCGCCTCGATGATCTCGTCGCGATCTTCGGACGCACCGAAGCGGCGCTTCAGGCGATGAAACGAAAACCCTCCGAGCAGATCCTCGAGCAGTTCGCATTCGCGCCCTTCTCCACGGAAAACGTGACCCGGCTCATCGAGCGATCGAACCCCGATCTCTATCTCTTCTCGAGCGATTACCCCCACGCCGAGGGGGGCCGCAACCCCATCGGCCGCTTCGAGGAGACCCTGGCCGGTCAAAACGAAGCGAATGCCACGGCTTTCTGGTCGGGCAATTTCCAGCGGATCTTCGCCGGGGTGCTCGGCGCCTGAGTCCTTGGCCTCGGAGCTTCCCGGGTGCGCGGGCTCAGGGAGCCCGCGGAAAGGGATTCTGGAAATCGGGGTTGGTCAGGAAGCCCGGGTCGCTGAGCATCAAGAGGAAAGCCTTGAGCCCCTGGATGGTGGCGGGCGAAAGAGGGCCCTGCTGCGTCCGGGCGCGGAGGGCCGTGTCCAGGCTGGGGCTATTCGTGACGACACCGACGCTGTAGTGCTCGAGCACTTCGTTGCGGGATCGGTTCGAGCCTACTTCTCGAAGAGCATCAGGGTCGATGCGGATAGAAAACCACCCGCTCCAATCGCCGTCAGAATCAGGGAGAGGCTGCCGCTGATCCCCCCGGGAGAGACCACACCCACCAAGGCGAGCAAGGCCGAAATCATGAAAGCAACGCAGCCCCAGAAATTGAGCAGCGTAATGACGGACTGGAGCGATTTCCGGGGCCAGAAGATCGGCCGTGTATTGAATTCGATGACCGAGAGATAGCCCGAAACCATGAAAAGGATCGACCCAATGAAGTTGGGCAGCCAGACCGTGGCAAACTCGCCAGTGCGCGAAAGTTCTCGAAGGCCATCGAATGTATTGAAGTTGAAGCACACAGCTCCCAGCAACTGTGTGCCGGTCACCCAAAAATCGATTCGCCCGGTCTGCCAGGCCCAAAAGACCCAGCCCTTGTCGTTCTTTTTGAGATGGAGATGTTCGCTGTTGTTGATCGATTGCAGGTATTGGACGTAGGCCGCCGAGGTAAAGAAAATCGAGCCCGCGAAAAAGACCCTACCCGGAGAGAATTCTGGCGCGCTGACAAGCAGGCTCAGCAGGCTGCCCACAATGAAAAGGCTGGCACCCACGATGAAGAGCCCGGCGATGGGGCCGTTGAGATGCTGGGTAAAGGTTTTGGCCCTGGAGATCTTATTGTCCACCAGGGGGCCGAGCCCCTTTCGATGGCGGCGGGCATTCCAGAGGATATGGCGGCCGACATCGTCGAGGAGTTCGATTTCAGTGATGAAATTCCCGAACTTGCGCTCAGCAATGCGCTTCCAATCCCTCGGATGGTTGGGGAATCGGCGGGCCATCAACTATTCACACCCCCTGAAGATTCTCTTTTCCCGAAAAAATGCGGAAGAAGCCGGGTACTGAATAATCTTCTTGCCCTGGGACTGCCAGGAAAGCCGGGGCAAAATTGCTTCGACACGTTCAGCGCCTTTCTCATCTATACCGTCGAGAAGCCTGGAGGCCGAAGTCGGCAGGGCAGCGCTTCGACAACAAGCCTAGACCTCAGCGCCTGCTTCGAGCCTGCGCCCTTCTCCCTCAGACGCGCTGGCCTCAGGCGTGCTTGCGCTTCAGATCGAATGGACGCTCGGCGACCAGTGTGGTCGCGAGTTCGCCGTCCCGCATGACCCAGGGCCTGTTGTCGTAGACCTCACCCGTGATCTCGTTGCGTTGATCTCCTCGGCAGTACTGGATCACCCAAGAACGGCGCTGGCGATCCTCGGTGGTGTTGCCGCCGGTCTGGTGGACAAGCAGCGAGGAGAAAATCAGGAGTTCCCCGGCTTTCACATCCAGAGGGATCGCGCCTTCGTCCTCGATGGACTGCGGCGGGATCGCCGCGTGGACCCCTTCCCAGCCGTGTTCCCGATGCCCCGCCTTATGCGAACCCGGGATCGCCTCGAGGCCCCCGTTTTCCAGGCTTGAGTCATCCAACGCGAGCCAACACGTCAGAAATTCTTGGGTACGGCCCTGGTGATATCCGTTGTCCTGGTGCCAGGGGATCCGACTCCCAGCCCCCGGCGACTTATTGATTCCCTGATCCCACCAAAATCGAATTTCGTCACCCAGGATCTCCCGCGCCACCGCGACCAGACCGGGGTGAAGAATCACCGCCTGAAGCGCCGGGCTCCGAAAATTGAGCATGGCCCGATAGGGAAAGACGCCGTCCTCCTCATTGCCCAGGACCTGGTTTTCCTTGCGTACGAGTCGGTCGTATTCCCCAGCGATCTGCGCGAGCTCATCCTGTTCGAAAACTTTTCCGGCGTTCACAAAACCGTCGCGGCGAAAAAGACCAAGCGCTTCCTGACTCAATTCCATGATGCCCTCCCCGGCTCCGACTGGCCCCGCTTCAAGCGACTTCCGCTGTCTCTTCGAGACCAAAGACCCTACCCCTGAAAATACGAACCAGCGCATAGAGACCCAGGCCGATAGGCCCAAGCATCAGGGTGAACACAAGGCAGACCACCACGGCAAGGTGAGGGATACCCCGGCGGCGAGCATCCCGAACCTCCCAGGCACCGACGAAGAGATCGAAGACCAGGTAGTGAAGCCAACCCGCCAAGGCGGACCAGGGCGAAGCAAAAAAGAGCATCACGCCGGCCAGGCTGAAAAAACTCGCATTCTCGTCCGCTTCGCCAGAGCCGGCCAAGATCGAAAAACCGTAGGCCGCAGCCACCAGCAGCGGAATTCCAAAGGAGTGGACGATTCTCTGGGTCCACTCCCAGCCCGGAGCCAAGACCAGCAGGAGCCAACCCAACAAGACACCGTTATTGAAAATCAAAAATAGATTATCGGGCGTCATCTTCGATCCTCCTCCGGGCTCGCGCCCAAATTCATCCCAGCAGATCGATCACCGTGCTCACCCGCTCACCGTGTTTGGTTTCCTCGCGCCCGTTCTGCCGCAACAATTCGGCAATTTCGGCGTTCGTCTCCGCCGCCGCCATCCGCTCATAATCAACTCCCCCCTTTTTCTCACCTTCTTCCAGGCCGCGGAGTACCTCCACCGAGAGCTCGGTCAGGGGGGGGGCGGCGGCATAGGGATTGGCGCTCATGGGAGGAATCTCGAATTCCTCCCCGGTCAAGATCTCGATCGCCTTCTTTAGCCGGTGGGCGTGTGCCGTTTCCTCGCGCCCGTTCTTGAGCAAGATTTCGCGACTCTCCTCGTTCCCGGCGAGTTCGGCGAGTTTCCCGTAGAGCGGCTCACCCGCCATCTCGAGCAGAATCAGCAGCTTCATCTCCTCGACGCCAATTTTCTCGGCCTCCCCAAGCTGGGCCAGGGCGGCAGGGAAATCAGCGGGGAGTCGCTCAGGAAGTCCGGGATGGGGCATGTAATGGCAACCTCTCTCTTCTCTTTCTGGATTTCGATTGGATCCAAATATCGGCCAGGGTAGCCGAAACACCGAGCTTCTCGTAGCCCCCGCGAGCCAAGCCCGCCCGGGCTTCTGGGGCTAGACTGGGGGCATGAATTCTCTCGTCTACGCCGGGCTGATCGTCCTGATTCTCGCGGCCGGGCTCCTATACGCCTTTTTCTCCGTCTAGAGAGCCAGTGCAACCTTTCGCTTCGCCGGGAATCCAGAGAAGCTGGAATTTCGGCCGGGCGCCGGCGCCAACTCTCGGTATTCTCCCGTCCCCATGTTTTCAGTCTCTGGCCTTGCAAAGCACTATGGCGACCAAACCCTCTTCGAAGGCGCCTCTCTCCAATTCATTCCTGGCGAGCGCTACGGGATCGTCGGCGCCAATGGCTGTGGCAAGTCGACGCTACTGAAAATTCTCAGCGGCGTGGAAAGTCCCAGCGCAGGCGAAATCAACATCCCGAAACGCGCCACTCTGGGCGTCCTCAAGCAGGACCATTTCGAGTACGAGGCAAGCCGAATCCTCGATGTCGTCATGATGGGCAACAAAAACCTCTGGGATGCCATGGCGGAGAAAGAGAAAATTCTCGCCAATGCTGAAAAAGATTTCGACGGTGAACGTTATGCCGAGCTCGAGGACATCATTCTTCAGGGGGACGGCTATACCCTGGAGGCACGAGCTGGTGAAATTCTCGAGGGACTCGGAATCGAATCCGAGGTCCATGAACAGCCGCTTTCGACCCTCTCCGGCGGCTTCAAACTGAGAGTACTGCTCGCCCAGGTGCTGGCCTCGGAACCCGATGTCCTGCTCCTCGACGAGCCCACGAACCATCTCGACATTCTTTCTATCCGCTGGCTCGAGCGCTTCCTCGAACAATTTCGCGGTGCCGCCCTGATGGTTTCTCACGATCACCGTTTTCTCGACAACGTGGCGACGGTGATCGTCGATCTCGACTACTCAACCGCCAAGGCCTACCCGGGGAATTACCAGTCCTTCATACGGGCGAAATTCGAGGAGCGAAGCCGGCGCGAGAAAGAGATCGAGAAACGCGAAGCACAAATCGCCGACCATAAAGCCTTTGTCGAACGCTTTCGTGCCAAGGCGAGCAAGGCCAGACAGGCCCAGAGCAAGCTCAAGGCCATCGGTCGGATCGAAATCGAATCGCTACCCCAGAGCAGCCGCCGCTATCCGCGATTTCGCTTCAAGCAAAAGCGACCGAGCGGGCGTCAGGTGCTCGAGTTGGGCGAAATCTCCAAGAGCTATGGCGACAAGCAGGTTCTCGAGGGCGTCGGATTGACTGTAATGCGCGGCGAGAAAGTCGCCATCATCGGGCCCAACGGCATTGGTAAATCGACCCTGCTGAAAATCGCCATGGGGGAAGTCAATCCCGATGCGGGCGGTGTTGAGTGGGGGTACGAGACCTACCCGGGCTACTTCGCCCAGGACCACAAGGAACAGGTCGGCACCCACGGCCAAACCATTGAGTCCTGGCTTGGCGAGTTCTGCCCGCACCAGGGAATCGGCTACGTGAAGGCCCAATTGGCCGCAGTGCTTTTTTCGGGTGACGAGTCGGGCAAAAAACTTGAATCTCTATCCGGAGGCGAGGCGGCCCGGCTCATCTTTGCCCGACACGTGGTCGAGAGCCCGAACGTGCTTGTTCTCGACGAGCCCACCAATCATCTCGACCTCGAATCGATCGAGGCCCTCGTAAAATCCCTGAAAGAATACGACGGTAGTCTCATTTTCGTTTCTCACGATCGCTGGTTTGTCAGCGAGCTCGCCTCGCGGATCATCGAAATCACTCCAACCGGCATCAACGACTTCCCCGGAACCTACGAGGAATATCTCGCGCGAAGCGGCGACGACCACTTAGACAGTCAGGCTGTTCTTCGCCAGGCCCGGGGAAGCAAGAAAAAGAAGAGTCCGTCGAGTTCGGACAATGAGCAAAAGACCCGCTCCACCGTCCCTCCCGAGCGCCAATTGAAGAAGCTGGAACCAAAGCTCGCGGACCTAACAGACAAGATCGCCGACGCAGAAGAACGCGTGGAGGCGCTGAATGCGCGCTTCTGCGAAGAAAACTACTACCGGGATACGCCTCTCGAAGAGAACGCGGCGCTCGAAGCGGAGCAGCGAATACTGATGGACGAGGTGCGTAATTTCATGGCGGAATGGGAAGTTCTCGAGGAGCAGGCCGACGCACTGAGGGGACAGATCGAGGCCAAGAACTAGCGGCCCCGACCCGGCCCTCGCAAAAGCAACCCGTGGGGCAAGCTCAGTGCACTGCCCCCACCATGCTCGCCGCAGAGAGCGTCAGTTTGAGGCAGCCCGTGGCCAGCAGGTCCTGAAGGTCGGTGGCCCGGCGATCCAAGTCGGCGAAATCTCGAGCGGCGCCTCCAATGGTGGGGCTCGGGTCTGGAATGGGCGAGCCCCCGGTACCCGTCAAAAAGCGTGACAGCCCCACCGGACTCCCGGGCGGAGATGTTGGGTCCACATGGTAGAAGTGCGGATCGATCCCGGGGTCGATGGCATCGGCTCCGTGGCATCCCGAGCATGTATTGACCGAGAACTTGAAGCGAATATCGTCGTTGCTGCACGCCGCAGAGCCCAGGATGCCCGGGGCCCAGAAGTGGGTATCTGGGAAAAAATCCGCGCGGCCGGCCATGAAGGGCATGCCCATCCAGGTATTAGGAACCACGTGCTCCTCATTGCAAATATCGACCAAATTCGAATTGATATAATTCGTGAGCGTGGGCTGCATGCCGGAATTCAAGGTGAAATTAATATCCGGTGTCTGCTTGGTGGTGTCCATCCGCAGCACATTCTGGACCGGCGTTCCCAGGGGCATCTGCTGCAAGGTGAATTCGCGCAATTCCCAGGGGTTGTTCATAGTGACCTCGCTCGTCCGCACCTGTCCGATCGAGCTTCCGTTCGGCTCCAAGGGGGCCGCGCCTGGAGCCACGACGGGGTCCGTGATCGACTGCAGGTGAGATAGATAGCCGGGCGTCGCCGGAAACGGGGCATGAACGAGATCGAGATCTTCCCACTCCTGGGCATAATTGATGACATCGTGGCAGGTATTTGCCTGGACGGTGTACTCGAAGATTGCGCTCATACGATCGGGCGTGCACGAATTCATGTCGAGGAGACCGAAGACGAAACGCAGTTCGCCTGCACTCGCCGTGCTGGCTCCATAGCCAACGGCATCGCGCAGATCGACCCGGTTGACGATGGCTAGCAGACGAAATGGGGCCTTGTCCATATCGAGGGCGCCAGCGCTCGTCTTCGGCCAAGGCGTCACAATCGACGAGATCAGACCCGGCTCACGATCTGGAACGACATCATCGTTCACGATCCAATCGCCACTGATACTTCCTCCGTTAAGCGTGTCGAAATTTTGGGCCCACCCCGCAAGCCATTGCTTGACGAAGACTTCGAGGGGGATCCCTGTCGCCGTGGTGTTGGCCATCTGGCTCATCAGCGTCTTAAAACTCCAGGCGCCGTTCGGGTTACCCGTCAAACCGTCGCCATCGATATCGCAGGGGTCGAAGGTTCGAGAGGGGTCGGCAACGACGCTCAGATCTCGAACCATCAGGGCTCGTTCAGAGTCGATCGTAGCGGCCGCGGCCGCCACCGGAACCAGGGTGAGGGACGTAGGTGACGAAAGAGCCGCCAAGGCCGGGCCCAACGCCAGTGGTTTCTTGGCTACGATTTCGCGACCGGAAAACTCCAATTCATCGGGCCCTTCCTCTCGAAGCGCCAGACTGAGCAACTCTCGGCTCTTGCGTTCCCTGTAGTTTTCGAAGTCAAAATCAACCCGAGCGGTGAAAACCCCGTCTCCCGCGAAGGGGTCATCGCCCAACCCGTTATCGCTCAGGATGAAGACCGTCTGGTCATCCGCCCGGTAGGGGATCTGCTTGGGAGCAGCGAAGCCCTCGCGAAAGGTGACCTCGAGGAGAGCGTTCTGCCGGCGCCCCTCGGTATGAAGGATTTCGAGGTTTGCCGTTTCGACCGGCGGAGGAGCTTGGACGAATTGCTCCTGGAACTCGAGATCGGGGGCTAAGGGCTCCCAGGAGAACTCCACCGTTCTCACCCGGGAGCTGCCGTCGTCCAGCCGCGTAGCGGAGACCAGGAGTTGATTGCTGGGCTCCAGGCCCAGGCCCAGGCCCCGAGGCAGAATACCCGAGTAGCCTCCTCCCAGGCTCGCAAGCAACTCGAGGGGGATACCGTTGACGAATGCGGCGACACTCTCGGGATCGTAGGCCTCTTCTGAGATCTGAATCTCGACCTGAAATTTGTCGAGATCCCGGATCAATTGCCCCTGCTCGGGGGCGAGAACCTGAAAATCGGGCCCATTTTCGATACAACCGACGAGAAGAAAAAGAGCGAGCCAGGGCAAGGCAGCGATAGGGTGCTTCAGCATCAGTAGACTCCTAAAGGTGGGCGTATATGACGTGGGCGTAAAGGTGGGCGCACGAAGCGACCCCCGATCGGGAATCCGGTCGCACGTATCCAGTCTTAGGATCAGGAGTCGGGGGGAGTCGCCTCTTCGGTCCAATGAGCGCCCATAATTCCGGCGAAATTAGGACTTTGGGCGCAGGAGGCTCAGTCGAAGATTCGGCGGCCGCTCGCGAAGATCAAAAAGAAGACCCGTCCGAAGAAGGTCACCCCGGCGGTCACCTGGAAGACCCGCGCCCAGGAGCCCGTCGCTTGAAGGGTCAGTCCACTGACATACACGCCGATGATGCCGGGGATTGTCCCCGCGGTATTCGTGATCCCCATCAAAGTCCCCGCATAGCGGGGGGGCTATATCCATATGATTCACCGAGAAGCCTCCTGTCACGAAGGCCCCCAGAGCACTGCCCACCGCCATCACCTCCATCACCTCAATCGCCGCAATCGCCGCAATCGCCGCCCAGGCGCTCTCGACCTCACCCACGATTAGTAGGGAGCCCGCGATGCCCCCGAAGCCAATGGTCTGCATCAACTTGCGAACCCGACCCACTTCCATCCCACTGCAATCAAGCGGTCGGTGACATTGCCGGCGAAATTCAGGAAAAAGAACGACGCTCGATGCGGGACCATGGTCATCCAGCCGACGGAATGAAAGTCGACCCCAAGGCCCTCGCTCACGAAGGCCGGAAGCCACGAGAGCAGCACGTAGAGCGACCCGTTATTCCAGAAATGCGCGACCACGCTGGCCCAGACCGGGGCATAACCGAGAAATGTCCACCAGGCGGGCGACTCCACCTCGCCGCTGCCGGCGAGGTCGGATTCGATATACGCCTTCTCCGAGGACGATCCCGCGCGTTTCCAGATCCCAGCCCAGATCCGCCGACATGGGGATGATCGCCACCGAGATGTTCACCCGATCGACCTAGCAGATCACCACGGCCAAAAACGAGAAGCCCACTACCGTATAGCGCCGCTGCCAGTCGGCCACGAAGTTCAAGCGGTCTCCCTCTTCGAAGCGGGGATACGCAAAAGAAGAAAAACCCCCCGGACAATTTCCTGAAAAACAATCGAACTCAGGGAAAAGGCTACTCTCTGCAACGCGGACTGCCCGGAAGTTCGCCATTATCTCTGCCACTCGCCGAGAAACCCAGGACGGGATAGCCGGCCTGCAGGCCTTGACTGTCTCTCCCCCCTCACCTCTCACCTCTCACCCCTCAAGACTCATGAAAAAACGAAAAGGAAACCAGATGAGCACAGCCGGGGAAGACATGATCGGGAAGTTGGTCGTTGTGACAGGCTTCACCGCAGGCCTGGGCGAAGCGGCTGCTTTCGCCCTGGCAGAAAGAGGGGCCGACCTCTATCTGCTCGCCAGGAATCCCTCGAAGGCCGAGAGAACCGTCGATGCGATCCGGCACCGCTTTCCCCAGTCTCAAATCGAATTGGCATTGGGTGACCTCGGGAATCTGGCCGATGTTCGCGAAATGGCCAAGTCCGTGCTCAGCACCCAAAGGCCCATAGATGTTCTCTTTAACAATGCGGGGGTGATCAATCAAAGGCGCAGGATCACGGCCGATGGCTACGAAGAGACCTTTGCCGTGAACCATCTCGGGCATTTCCTCCTCACCCTGCTCCTGCTCGAAAAACTGCGAGAGAGCGGAGCCGGACGCGTGGTCTCAACAGCCTCGGGAGCGCATCAATTCGGCGGCCCACTCGACTTCTCAGATCTCCAAGCCGAAAAGGCCTACAAGACCTTCACCGTCTATGGCCGCTCTAAATTGGCCAATATCCTCTTCACCCAGGAACTGGCCCGGCGGGAGGCGGGCCGGGGCATTACGGCCAACTGCTTTCATCCGGGCTTCGTCGGCAGTGATTTCAGCAAGAACAACGGGACACTGGCCCGTACCCTGATGACCCTCGCCGGCCCGTGGACGAGGAGCCCCGAAAAGGGTGCCGAAACGGGAATCTACCTTTGCACATCCCCGGAAATAGAATCCGCCAGCGGAAAATACTTCTACGATATGAAGGCCATTGAGCCCTCTCGACGGGTTTTCGCCCCTGGCGATGCCCTGACTCTCTGGAACGCCAGCCTTGAGCTCACGGGGCTGGGCGATGGTGGGGCACCGATGCGCCAGGCCGGCAAAAAAGTTGAGGACCCAGTATGAAATCGATCGAGTCGATCTCGCTCTCGCCCAGGCGCTTCGCCATCATCAACGCTTCGATCTGCTCGGTGGCTGTGCTTTTTCTCGTCTGGCTAATTTATTTCCACGAAGGCTCGCCAGGAGAATCCGATCCCAGGCTCCCCGCTTTCAATGCCTTCTTCAACTCGATCAGTGCCCTGCTCCTCGGAGCCGGTCTGGCCGCGATCAAGCGGGGCAAGAGAGCTCTCCATAAACAGCTGATGTTTTGCGCCCTGATATTTTCGACGCTCTTCCTCATCAACTACATCTACTACCACTACACCCAGGGCGATACGCTCTTTCAAGGCCAGGGTTCGATTCGCATTGTCTACTTCGGACTGCTCATCAGCCACGTCGTCCTCTCCATCGTAGTGCTCCCGATGATTTTGACTTCGGTCTACCTAGGGCTGAGCGGAAAATTTGAAAGCCACAAGAGGCTCTCGCGCTGGACGTGGGGAGGCTGGATGTACGTTTCCGTGACCGGCGTTCTCGTGTACTTGATGCTGCACGTCATCGACTGGAGCGCATAACACACGCCTAGCCCATATAGGCCTGGCCGCCATCCACCGCGATACTCTGACCGTTGATATAAGCGCAATCGTCGGAACAAAGAGTCGCGACGAAGCGACCGATATCCTCTTCGCATTCACCCACTCTCCGCATGGGTATTGAAGCGATGAATGCGGCGGACTCCTCCGGGTTGTTCTCGATCCAGTACTTCAGACCCGGTGACTTGGCGTGGGGGAGAATCACATTGGTCCGGATACCATCTCCAGCCCACTCGCTTGCAGCACCTCGAGTAAGGGCCCTAATCGCCTCCTTCACGGCCGCGTAGCCACTATAGCCCGTGGCATCCCAGCGTTTCGAGGCGGTACTCGCGAGGTTGACGATGGATCCACCACCCACCAGATAGGGCCTGCAAAGCTTCATCAACCGGAGGGTCGCCAGAGGGCCCGACTCCCAGCCCGCCTCGAATGCTTCGTCGCTCAGTTCTCGGATCGGGCCGAGAGGAACTTCTTGGGCATTATTCACCAAGATGTCGATGGTTTCGAAATCGTCGATCGTCTTTCTCACGGCGGATTCCAGGGAAGCAAGGCTCTTAACATTGCATTCAACGGCGATCGCTCGACCTCCGCGACCGGTGATCATTTCTACAGTGTTCTCGCACTTCGCAAGGGTTCTGCCCGCGACCGAGACCCTGGCTCCTCTGGCCGCGAGGGCAAGGGCTATTCCCTGACCGACCCCCTGCCCTGCTCCGGTGATAAGCGCAACTTTTCCTTCGAGCATTAGCTTCTCCGTAGACCGACAACTTTAAATTTTCTGCTAATGGGGCCTCAGGGTCGGCTCTTGAGATAATTCCTGAGCATTCGATCATGACGGCTGGTGTCGCTGGGGCCGCCCTGCCTTGTGTAGGGGGGCCAGCGCGGCGCCTCTCCTTCGAGCTCATCTCCCATAACCGTCACCCTTTGGATCACACGCTCGCCTTCGAAATCGTTCAAGACGTTGTGTTGAGTCGAGCGGTTATCCCAGATGGCAACCGTGCCCGGCTGCCATCGGTAGCGAACCGTAAACCGGGGGCTCTTCACCCAATTGGTCAAATAATCAAGAAAGGTCCTGCTTTCCCCGACGCTTAATTCGACGATTCTACGAGTAAAGTGCTCGTTGACGAAAAGACATTTGCGACCCGTCTCTGGATGAACTCGAACAACAGGATGAATAAACATCACTTCGGGTCTTCCGTGAGGCTCGGCGTTGTGGAGGGCCGACAAACCTTCACATAAATCGCGCAAAGGAGGCGACAACTTCTCGAAAGCGAGAGCCGTGTTCGTCCAGAGCGTATCTCCGCCCACCTCGGGGCACGACATAATCTGAAGAATTGAATACAGAGCCGGCTTGGGCAAAAAGCTCAGGTCGCTATGCCACTCGTCCGCCACACCGCCGCGGCTCGCTTTGAGAACAAAAAGCCTCTGCTCTTCGTCACTGTTCGTGAGATGAGGGTGCCCTTCGAGTTCGCCAAAGTTTTCGCCGAACGCGACGTGCTCTTGCTGGTCGAAGTGCTGATCGGGAAAGAAGAGAACTTTATGCTCACAAAGCAGATCCGGGATCTCAGAGATCAGCGCTTCGCTCGCATCCGCGAGCTTGACCCCGCGCACCTCCGCCCCCAGAGCAGCTGAAAGACGCTTAATTTGAGATCCGCCACTCATCGTTTTCTCCGTTGATCCGATTCGGGAATCCTAATCGGATTTCCAGTTTTATCGGCCTTCGAAGCTCGGCTTCTTCTTTTCGATGAAGGCCTGAACTGCGGCTTTGTGATCTCTCGTCAGAGAGGTGTGGACGTGGTGCGTCGCCTCGAGGTCCATGCACTCGCCCATGTCCCCGGACACTGCGCGATTGATATTCTCTTTCATGTAGCGGTAAGCGACAGTAGGCCCCGTGGCTATTCGTTGGGCGATAGCCATGGTCTCCTTCTCGAGTTGATCCTCGGCGAAAACGCGATTCACAAGCCCAAGCCTCTCCGCCTCTACCGCAGAGATCTTCTCGGAGAGATAATAAAGTTCGCGGGTCTTGGCGGCGCCGATCAACCCCGTCATAAAGAAGGTGCCCCCCCAATCCCCGCTAAATCCAATATTGGCGAAGGCGGTGGTCATGATCGCGTTCTCCGAGGCGAAACGAAGATCGCATGCGAGTGCGAGCCCCAAACCCGCGCCCGCCGCTGCACCGGGCAGCATGGCGATGACCGGTTTGGGCATTTCGTAAATACGACCCGCCGTTCCACGTTGGGCGAGGCGCTGGCGATGAATCGCGTCGTCAATGCCGCGACCCGTACCACTGCCCGTACCGCTGGATTCGGCCATACCCTTGACATCACCGCCGGCACAAAAGGCACCACCCGTCCCGGTCAAGACGACACACCCCACATCCGGAGAACTCTCCGCTTCGATCAGCGCTCTCTCCAACCCAACCAGCATCTCGCCGGAGAGTGCGTTGCGGCGCTTGGGTCGGTTCATCGTCAAAACAGCGATGCGGTTTTCGATCCGGCCCAGAATGTCCTCGCTGCCGGTTTCGATCGTTCGGCTCTCGCTCATACTAGGCTCTCCTCGCTATCGCATCGCATCGAAAGTTTCGGGTTTTCGAAGCTAGCGCACATCGCCCCCGGACTCGTAGTAGTCCTTCATGCTCGCCCCCAGGCCATCCATACTCGAACGCATCTCGGCGTTCAGAACAGCGGAATCCACCCACTCTCCCAACCGGCCGCCTGCGGGTCGATAGGAAATCGTCAGGGAAAGGCGAGTTCCGTCAGCCTCCTCACCTTCGATCCAATAGCGAAATTTTGCGCTCTCGAAAGGAAGCGGCGGGCCCTCAGAGCCCGAGTGGAGGCGAATGACAAAACCTCGGCCTTCCTCCCACTCGACCACCGTCTCATCGAGGGTACTTCCATCCTCTTGGAGAATTCGGCGGCTTGCCCCAACCCCCTTCGCCTCGGGCGTCAAAATCTCGACCCCCTCGACCCCCGGCACGTAATGGTGGGCTAAGCGCAGGTCCTGAAGCTTCTGCCAGACAGCCGATTGGGGCAGGCGCACGACGAACTCGGAGCGCGCTTGGCTCCAAACCTCTGGGCGGCTTGCAGGCATCTCGCTCAGCAGAGCAAGCACCACCGTGACACCCAGGCAGATTCCGAAGAAGATGCGGACCCACCTACGGGCGGACTTCGTACGGTTCAATCCACGGGTGGAAACTTTTTCCCTCATGCTCTCTTTCCTCCTCCGCCGCCACTAAGTGGGGTGCTCACGAGCGGGCTCACTAGAAACGAAAAGTCCACTCGAATTTAATGAGAGGTTCGCTGCGGGTTGCGGTAACACCATCCCGGGTATCGAGCCCCTGATTGAAGACAATGAAGAGGTCCCGGCCATCCTCGATGATCCAGTGTATACGGCTGTTGATCCCGGCCGTGTCCGTCACGTTGTCCCATTGGGCAACCGTGATCCACGCGAGGTTGGGCGTGAATTGGTAGTTGACTCGTGCGCGAACCAGATGAGTCCTAAAATCGCCTTGGGGAAGGCTGACGTCGTTGAGCACATAATCTACCTCGAAGAGCCAATGGAAATTTGGACGCCACGTAATTTCTGGAGAAAAACTCGTGGACGTTCCCCCGAAAAATCCGCCCGAGGTCACCTGGAGCGCACCTTGGAGCTTGCGATTTCGACTGGTCTGGATCCGCACATAGCCGCGGTCGACCGGGTAACTACCCGGCTGGATGACAATGTCGTCTCCGGTGGGGTCCGTAGCACAATCTCCCGAGTAGATTCCATCCGAACCCGGATCCACAATGAAGCATCGGTCGAGCTGCTCGTAATCATGCCGGTATGCCACCGCAATAGAGTCACCGATATCGCTTGAAATCCTGATCGGCAAGAAATTAAATTGTGCTGATCGAATCTCATTGTCCATATCGGTTACAACGTAACCCGAGACCTTGGTATCGAGGGTCCGAACATACCCTCCCCAACGCAAGCGATTTCGATAGGAGCCGTCGTAGCGACGAATTCCCGTACGGTTCACGAAGCCAATCTCAGGGTTGAAATTTTCTTCAATTTCAACCGCGCCGATTTTCCAGTTCGTTCGATCATTCGGATACTCGATCAGGGCACCGAAAGACGATTCGTCCCCCTCTACTCCGCCTGTAAAACTCTGGGTAAACCAGGCCTGGCCATTGAGGGTCTGGCCTCCGTTGACATCGCTGTTCCGATAGTTGAAGTCCAGGCCCGCCACGGCATTATCCGGCCCCCCTTCGGGGCTTCCGCTCGTAAAAATCGCGCCGACGCTCGACTCCTCAAGGACATTCAAAGCCACACGGCCCACAGCGATATTCTGCCTCCCGACATTTTCATGCTCGTCGAGAACGACGTCCATAAATCCAAATTTCAGGTTGCCCACCCGCCCGGTCACCTTGCCCCCAGCGAGCACGTCTACGATTTCTCCCGAAGGCGACAGCCCTATCCGGCGCGAGTCAAACGGGTTCCCATTTTTTCGACCATATTTGTCGCCAAAATTTGCGTAATCGAAGATCAGCGCATCCTGAAGGAAGAAGGCTCGCTTTTCGGGAAAAAAGAGAGCGAACCTCGAAAGGCTGACCTGACGATCATCGACCTCAGTCTCTGCAAATCCGGTATTGGTGGTGACCGACGCGACTACGGAAGGGTAGACGTTGTAGAAGACGTCCAAGCTGGGCTCGACTTTGTTCTCGGGAGGAACTCCGGTCACGCGCTCATCGACCCTCGCGAAAGTTGTCGAGGGAGCTATGGAGAGCCCAAGCCCCTGATCAATCCCCCGCATTCCCACGATGCTTCCTGCAACGCCGAAATCACTCGCGAAACGCGTGGGGTCCGTATCGGTCCAACGAATCCGTTCGTCGTTGCGCCGGATACCCCGGGAAAAGTTGAACCCCCAGATATCGGAACCCGGGTTAAAATTCAGCGAGTGGTACGGGATGGCGACCTCAGCGCTCCAGCCCCCGGAGTCGATGGTCGCCTCGGCGAACCACAGAGTTTGCCAATCCCCGTTATAGGCGTCGCCCTCTACGAGCACGTCGTGACGAGAACCCCGAGGGTTGACCTCGAAGGCGTAGCCGTTGCGATGATCGTTGAACGTATCGATCGCGATCACGATGCGATCGTCATACCACGCCATGGCATCACGCAGCATTAGATTGGCCACAATGGCCTCGGGATCAGTGTCGTGACAGCGCACACCGAAATAAATGAACTCGCCATCCGTCATGATGCGAACGTCGGTCTTCTGGGAGGGTTCAGCGCCGGGAACGGGCGTCACTTGGCGGAATTTATCGATGAGAGCCGCTTTCTCCCAAACCGGGTCGTCGAGTCTTCCGTCGATCTCGGGCGCCGTTTCGATCCAAGCGATGGTCACGCTCGGTCGGGCCTCGTCCGCGCCGAGAGGTGAGGCCAAGAGTCCCAGGGGAAATAGGACCAGGCTCAGAACCCTGAGTTGATTCGTTACGCCTACCACTTCTTAATCCATCTTTCTCTCAGGTTTCGAAAAACCCGGCTCATATCATCAAATCAGACCGCGCCGAATGAAGCGACTGGGCAGAAAATTAGACCCTCAACCAGCGGAGACTTAACGCAGTTCGTTCGCAGGAAGCGCGCGGATATCGATGGAACCTGTCGCGCTGGACGCTTGCAAAAACCACGGTGCTTCTCCCAGCTTCAATTCCGAAACTTCACCTTCGCTAACAAGCGCTGCCCCCGGATAAGCATCCAGTCGCTTGCGAATAGAACCTTTGCTTCTCACGAAGAGCGTCAAATCTGGTCGGTTCAATACGTCCACATGGATACGGCCGCTCTCGGTGACCACGCGCGCGGGGCTTTCTGCTGCGGGATTTCGAATCACCGCCACCAACTCACCTTCCCGGGTTTCAGCCTCGAGGCCTCGACGGGTCGTCACACGAAGCCGACCCGAGCCCGTCTTGGCCGACAGGTCCCTATCGACTCCCTTCACCTCGACCAAGCCGTCATCGGTCTCGACGACCATGCGGCCTCCGGCCGGAACCAGCACCGCCAAGTCGATGCGCCCGTTCAGGCGACCGTCGGGCCGACGCTGCTCGGCGCTGGGATAACGGGTTCGCACAACGACTGCACCATCCTCGTGGGTAATCAGGACCTCCGCGTCTGCCTGATCCGGGGCGAAGCGCTGGATCGTCGCGGCGACGAGGAGCGTGCCGTCGCCGCTGCTGCGTCCCCGCACGTCTCCCAACTGATTCGACACCCGCAGCAGCGAAGCCTCGGGCAGCTCGGCCGACTGCCGGGTCGTATGGATCCACACCTCGGGCTGAGCTTCATCGGTTTCAACGCAATCGGCTTCACGCCAGGGAAAAAGACAGAGGACGAGAAGCAGGCAGGAGAACTTCGTCCAGCGAGCCCCCGGGCCGGGCCGCGGGCCTCCCGGGGAGGCGGCGAACCCGCCTCCGCGAGCCCCATCAGAGAGTCCGTAAGTAGCTGTTTTTAAGGACAATTTACTTCCTCTAAAAAAAACTTTCGATTGCTCCCAGGATCGTGCCAGAATGAGAGCGAGGCTAGGCTGACGAGCGAACCGACGACTGTCCCGAGGCACAACGTGTACCCCATAAAAAGCGTAGCGAATTGGCTGAGGCGACGGCTCCCCCTCGGCCGCCCCAACCCTGATCGATCGCGAGTGGCCGCAAGCCTAACGCTGGCGCTCATCGCCCTGGTCGGCAGCGGCGAACCCGCCTTCGCCCAACCCCAGTCAATCCACCCGGCGCCCGTCGTCCGCGGCGCCGAGGCCATGCCCCCGGTCCCCGCACGCTTCTCCGACATCGACCTCCGCTCGATTCCCCTTCGCCAGTCATGGAGGGCCGGAGAAGGAATCCGCTTTGTCCCCCGGCGCTTCCATCTCAGCGCGAAGCTGGTCGACGCCCAGAGCAAGGCCAAGAAACCCGTCGGCAAGAACGCCGACCCTCTCCTCGAGATTCAGGCCCAGGCGGCGGCGAACAAGGCATTCTCGATGCTCGAGCTCAATATTGGAGGCGGCGGCTTCACCGGCGTATCGCCGCCGGATACCGTGGGCGATATAGGGACAAATTATTATATCCAATCCACGAACGCCTCCGCGGGCTCGACCTTCAGGGTTTATAACAAGGAAACTGGAGCCCTCGTCGCTGGTCCCCTCAGCATGGATTCACTCTCGACAGGCCTGGCGGATTGCTCGAACGGTGCGGGTGACCCCATCGTTCTCTACGACAGTTTCGCCGGCCGTTGGCTCCTTTCCGAGTTCTCCGATACGGGAAACAAGCTCTGCGTCTACATCAGTGCCACCGGCGATCCGCTCGCTGGAGGGTGGTACGGCTACGAGTTTTCCGCGCCCCAATTCCCTGACTACCCCAAATATGGAATCTGGCACGACGCCTACTATGTGGGCACCAATGAGTCGGCGGGTCCAGGGGTCTACGCCCTAGATCGAACGAGCATGCTCGCTGGACAGCCCGCCGGCATGCAACGCTTTACAGCCCCCTCTCTGGCGGGCTTCGGTTTCCAGATCATCAACCCCGCCGATGCCGACGGTTCGATCCTGCCGCCTCCGGGAACGCCGAACTTCTTCGTCCGCCATAATGACGATGAGTCGCATAATCCATCCTCCAATGATCCGTCGAGCGACTTTCTTGAGATTTTCGAGTTTCAAGTCGACTTCGTGAACGCGGCCAACTCCACCTTCACCGGACCTCTTCAGATTCCCATCGCCGAATTCGACTCGAATCTTTGCGGGCTCTCCTCTTTCGTTTGCATCCCCCAACCCAACGGGGGAATCGGCCTCGACCCCCTCCGTGAAGTCTCAATGTTCCGGGTTCAATACCGCAACAAGGGTGCCACCGAGACCCTCGTGGGAAGCCACGCGACGGATGTCGACAATACCGACCACTCCGGGATTCGTTGGTGGGAGCTGAGCCGGAGCGGCGGCGGCGCCTGGAGCCTTGTCCAGGAGGGTACTTACGCACCCGACGGCCACAGCCGTTGGATGTCGAGTGTGGCCACCGATGGCGATGGCAACCTTGCGATCGGGTATAGCATCGGAAGCGCTTCTCTCGCAGCGGGCTTGAGCTACAACGGGAGGCTCCAGGCCGACCCACTGGGCACCCTGACCCAGGGCGAGACCACCATTATCGCCGGCGCGGGTACACACTCGAATGAACGCTGGGGCGATTACAGCGCGATTAACGTCGACCCCGTCGACGATTGTACCTTCTGGTATACCAGCGAGTATGCTCGCTCGAACGGTACCTGGGGAACCCAGATCGGAAAATTCAAGTTCGACTCCTGCGGAACTCCCGGGATTGTTCTTTCCGCCTCCAATCTGTCTCAAGCCATTTGCGCACCGGGAAGCGCCACCCCCATCGCGCTCGAGGTGATCAGTTCTGGCGGCTTCACCGGCAGTACCGAACTTTCATTCCCCTACCTTCCGCCAGACATCACGGGCACATTTTCGGCGACCCCCGTTATCCCCTCCGCCCAGAGCACCATCAACTTCACGCTTCAACCGACTACCATTTTCAAAAACCATCCGATCGAAATCTTGGCTACGCCGACCGGAGCCGACCCCCAAAGTCTGCAGGCGGATATTCAGGTATTCACTCAGGTTCCCGACGTACCCAATGCCCAGATTCCCGTCGATGGCGCAGTCAATATTCCCCGGAAGGCGCCCTTCAACTGGCCTCCCAGCTACCAGGCCGAAAACTACACCGTCGAGGTCGACGATGACCCTTCATTCTCAAGCATCGACTTCACGGCCACAGGTGCCGGAAGTCAGGTCATCGCGGAGACCGCTCTCCTAGCGGACACAACCTATTATTGGCGCATCCGAACGAGCAATCCGTGCGGCGAATCGACGACACCGGTTCGAAGCTTTACCACCAGCTCAGCCGATCTCTTCTGCAATAACCCCGCCCTGGCGATCCCGGATAATGGATCGGTTTCGGATAGTATGACACTCACTCAAGGTGGGGCGCTGACCGGACTCGATATGACCCTAAATGTCAGCCACACCTACATAGGCGATCTCAAGTTTACCTTGACCCACCAAGAAACAGGAACTTCGGCGCTCCTGGTAGACCGCCCGGGTGTCCCGGCTAGCACCTACGGATGCAGCCGAAACAACATCAGCGCCACTCTTTCCGACTCGGCGTCTCTTCCCATAGAAAACGAATGTCGAACCACCACGCCCTCTATCATTGGAACACTCTCTCCGAATAATCCCCTCTCGGTTTTCGCCGGTGAGGATCTTGCCGGAACCTGGATTTTGCTCGCCGAAGACGCTGTAGCCGCAGACGTAGGCGCCATCGACCAATGGTGCCTTGCCCCAACCCAGGTTCCCGAACCGAGCAGTTCTCTTCTGATGGTCAGTGGCATCCTCTTCCTGCTCGGAACCCAGGTCCTACGGGGCCGGGAGCCTGCTCGAAAGAGCATGCGGGAGTCCGCTAATCTCGTCGGGTGATGCCGAGATTTCTGGAAAACCCGATCGGTACTATGGCGCGGTATGGAGCATCCTGGGCAGCAGCGAAGGCCCTGCTGAGCCTGATCCTGGCAGCCTCCATTTATGCCCCCAGCCCATCGCTTGCCGACTCTCCCTTGGAAGCAGAAAATTCGGAAGCAGAGAATTCCGAACGCGAAGACATTCGCATCGTTGGATTCGCATCGGGAACGGAAACCATCGACGACGCGGTGCCCGCAATCCTCGTCGACCAAAGACAACTCCAAGTCTCGATCCCCCAGGTGCTCACCGACGCCTTGCGCGGAGTTCGCGATGTTGCCCTCCAGACCACCACCCCGGGCCAGGGCTCACCTTTTATCCGAGGCCTGACGGGCTCGGGCGTCCTGAATCTGGTGGATGGTATGAGGCTCAACAATGCAATCTACCGCTCCGCTCCCACGCCCTATCTCGCGCTAGTCGAACCCCGTCTGATCGAACGGATCGAAATCGTTCGTGGCCCCGCCTCAGTTCGTCACGGAAGCGATGCCATGGGGGGAGTCATCCAGCTTCACACTCGCCGCCCGGAGTTCGAAGGCAAGGAGTGGGAAACACGAAGCCTCGTGCAAGGAATTTTCAATTCCGCCGACCTCGCCAGAGGCATTCGCGTCGAACTCGAGGGTGGGAACCAGAAGATTGGCCTACGGGGCGGCTTTTCCGGGCTCGAAACTGGCAACCTCGAGGGCGGAGGCGACACCGGGAGGCAAATACCCAGCGCGTACAGCACCCTGGGTGGTGATTTCTCCCTGGATTGGAAGCCCACCTCGAGCAGGACGTTCTCCGTCGATGTCCAATATGCGGAGCAGCCCAAAAGCCCGCGCTACGACGAGATGAGTGCGGGCTTCGATCAGCCCCACCCCTCCTCTTCCGAGTTCTACTACGAACCTCTGTCGCGACTCTTCACCCGCATCGCCCTGAAAGAAGAGCGACCCACTCCCTATTTCGACAGCCTGGGCCTGAATATCGCCTTCCAAAAGATCCGCGATGATCGTCGAACCCGCGCCTACCAGAGCGATATCGAAATCAGAGAACAGAACACGAGTGAACTCCTGGGAATCACTTTAAGGGCGGATAAGGATTTCGAAATCGGCTTTCAAATCCACTGGGGAGTCGACGCGTACCTGGATTGGGTTTCGAGCGCACGCCAGAAACAAAATCTCCAAGCCGGTACATCTTTGGATGCACCTTCGAGGTTCCCCAATGGATCAAGCATGCATAGCTACGGAGCCTTCGCCGACATCTCCCTCGCCATCCTTCCTTCGCTCACCCTGGACGGCGGCCTTCGCTACAGCTACATCGACACCGAAATCGCGGCCACAGCATCGACTCCCCAAGGGCGCAGTCAACTCAACGATCTAACCGGATCGATCGGCCTACTTTTTGAACCTTGGGTCAATACTGAGTTCATTGCGAGCTTCCGGCGGGGCTTTAGGGCGCCCAATATTTTTGACTTGGGAACCCTGGGCCCGAGGCCTGGGAATCGTTACAACCAACCCAGTAACGACCTGACCCCCGAGATAATATATACGACCGATTTCGGCTTTCGTCACCTCGGGGAAATCGCCCAAACCGAGATCTTCTTCTACTACTCACACTACGACAACAAGATCGAGTCCATCGATACGAATCAGAAAACGCCCGATGGCCGAGATATCGTCCAGAGTGCCAATACCGCAGAAGTCAGGATCACGGGGATCGAGGCCTTCGAGAGAATTCGCCTAAATGAGTCCGTAGCCCTGGAGTTCTCGTTCTTCTGGACCTGGGGCGAAGAGTCGCTGCTCAGTGGTGGCTTCGAAAGCGCCGATCGAATCCCCCCCCTGCAAGGCAGGCTCGGGTTTCCCTGGCAAGCAAGCGACCGGCTCTGGATCGAACCCTTCATGCGCTTCGCAGCAAGCCAACCCAGGCTAAGTGCCCGCGATCAACGAGATCCCCGGATCAACCCCCTTGGCTCCCCAAGCTGGGCCACTTTTAATATCCAGGGCCACTACCGCTGGGATGACCAAATGAGCTTCTCGGCCGAACTGCGGAACCTGACCAACGCCAGCTACCGCGAGCACGGCTCAGGCATCCAAGCCCAGGGGATCGGGCTCGCTTTTTCGTTTCGCCTCACCTACTGAGGCGGCTCACTCGGTTCCGGCGATCAAGCCCAAGCAACGGCGCTCTTCCCCGGCCAGAACCCGGGCGTCAACTCACCGTTGGGCGAGCGGGCTACCGCTCGATCCGAACCCGAACCATCTGGACCGGATCCACCGGTCGATCTTGGGCGTTGGTCGGGGTCTTCTCGATCTTTGCCACCACGTCCATGCCATCGGTCACTCGCCCGAACACGGGATGTTGGGAAGGCCCGGGAGAAAACCAGTCAAGGTTATCATTGTGCACCGTATTGACGAAGAACTGGCAGCTACCGCTATTCGGTCGACCGGTATTCGCCATGGAGAGCGTCCCTGGCTCGTTGGAGAACTGGGCTCCACTAAGGTGTTCATCGTCGATCGTTCCATTCGGGCTATCACCCGTTCCCGCCCGGCCACTCTCCGGATCACGGCTATGGGGGCAGCCAAATTGAAGCATGAAGCTATTGATCACGCGATGAAAATGAAGACCGTCGTAGAAACCGCTTTCCGCCAGATCGAGAAAGTTGCCAGCCGTGACCGGCATCTCGTCTAGAAAGAGCTCAACGGTGATCTCGCCTTCGGATGTTTCCAAGATTGCACTGGGGTTTGCCATGCCATACGGATAACATTTCCCAGCCTGCGAATCACCCTTCGGGAGTCGGAATTTCGCCAAGCGCGCTCAGTTGTTCGATCTGCCGGCGCACACCTCCAGCCCACTCTCCAAAAATCAGGCGCAAGGCACTCAGCTGAGAAATTCCCTCGCTGACGTAGTAGTCATGCTCGCCTCTGATCAGCCGAGCATCCGCCATTTGAATGATCGAACTCCCAGTCGATGCGTCGATAAAATCGACAAAAAGGGTCATCTGACCCGAATCGTTGACTATTTGGGTGGCATCCGGAGGCTGATTGACCATGGCGGCTACCGAGACCACCAGGTCGATAATCTGCCCTCTGAGAATGAGAACTCCTTTTTCATTGCCCTCGGCCGTACCAACCGTGACTTCATCAAAGTGTCCCGTCGCGACGAGCTGACTCTTCAGGTAGTCGAGATAAACGGTCTCCATCACCCCCCTGGCCGAACCGGTAAGCGGGTAATTCGGGTCGAGGGGCTCGTAAGTTCCGAAGGCCCGATTACCAATACGCCGCACGCCTGGGTCTTGCCTATAACTTATGGTCAGCGGCTCGATGACAACTTTCTTATAACGATCCATGTGCACGCCAGGGCGCAGAAATGTCGCTTCGAAGGGCGCCCAACGCGTCTGGTATAGCCCGTCTAATGTGCTCGCTTCTTCTCCGGATTTGTAGTAGATCCCGGAACTATTCGGACTTACACAGCCGAAGATCCCTAAGAGAAGCGCTGCAAGAACGACTCGAGTCGACCCAAGCGTATTCCACTTTTTCCTCGGATCGTATCTTCCCCAGTTTACGTCGATGCTCTTGATCATCTCGAGTCCTCCTCAGAAAAGCCCGAACCCTAGTGCGTGAAATGTCGAGTCCCTAGGATATCCCTTCGGTGGAAAATCAAAAAGGTTGAAGCAAGCGTCGAACCGAAAAAACCGAGCCCCCCCCCGAGGCGATGATCTCCGTGCCGAGCAGGAATACCGCCACGCGTTAGAATGCGCAAATGAGCAAAGACTCCCAACTCAAAAAGGCTCTCGGCCCTTTTACCCTCTGGGGACTCGGGGTCGGCTATGTCATCAGCGGCGAATATTTCGGCTGGAATCTGGGTCTGCCCATCGGCGGCAGCTATGGAATGCTCGCCGCGACTGTCCTCGTCACCTTCATGTACGTCAGCTTCATCCTCAGCTACACCGAACTGGCTTGCGCCATACCCAGGGCAGGCGGCGCTTTCGTCTATTGCGCTCGAGCTTTCGGACCACTCGGGGGATGTGTGGGGGGGCTTGTTCAGATCATCGAATTCGTCTTCGCGCCTCCAGCGATCGCAATGGCCGTCGCCGCTTATATCCATCAGCGCTTCGGCGGTATCCCTGTCGAGGGAATTGCCATCGGGGCCTATCTGGTCTTCACCGGCCTCAATGCCTGGGGCGTCCGCCAGGCAGCCCTCTTCGAATTGACGGTGACGATCCTTGCGGTGGGTGAACTCCTGCTCTTCTGCGGCCTCACCCTGCCCTCTTTCAGTTGGACGAGTTTCTCTATAGATCCTCTCCCCAACGGCTACTCTGGAATTTTCGCCTGCCTTCCTTTCGCGATCTGGTTCTATCTGGCCATTGAGGGCGTGGCCAACGCCGCCGAAGAAACCCGCAACCCTCAGCGCAACGTGGCCCTCGGTTTCGGCACCGCTATGTTCACCCTGGTCATCCTCGCCCTGGCTGTCTTCTTTAGCGCAACAGGCGTGGCCGGCTGGGAACAAATCGTTTATCCCGTGCCCGGCGCCGAAGCGAGCGATGCTCCCCTGCCGCTGGCCCTGGCCCTCGTCGTGGGAAGCGATTCAGTCTGGTACACACTGCTCCTGGGCATCGGCCTGCTGGGTCTGATCGCTTCGTTTCATGGCATCATCTTCGCCGCTGGCCGAGCGACCTTCGAATTCGGGCGCTCAGGCTTCGCCCCGAAAATCCTGGCGCGTATTCATTCCGCCAGCGGGACACCCCGCATAGCACTCGCCGTGAACCTCGTGGCGGGCATTATCGCGATCCTATCGGGAAAAACAGCAGACATCATCACATTGGCTTGCTTTGGCGCTGTATCTCTCTATATCCTTTCCATGGCCGCCCTGATCCGGCTGCGCAAGATCGAGAAGGACCTGCCGAGGCCCTTCAAGGCCGTCGGCTACCCTTACCTCGCCATCCTTGCTCTTAGCCTGGCCTCGCTTTGCCTCGTCTCGCTCTTCTATTACAACCCGCAGGTCGGTTTTCTTTTCGCAGGGCTCGTCGGCCTCGGACTCATCTACTACGCCCTGCGCGGTCGCCACCAGTTGATCGCCGACTGGGCCAGGTAAAAAAAGAAATCTCCCCCCCCTCAAATGAAAGCCATTGCCATGCCCAAGCTCTTGCTCTTGCTCGCCCTCAGTGCCCTAACGGTCTTATTGCCAGCCTGCGGCCCTCGAAATCAGAAGCCACCCAAAATAGACCCTGCCAGCGAGCGCGTTCTGCCCCAGGGAAAGCTCATCGGTTACCGTGCCTCCAGTGGCGTTCTGGCTTGGGCGGGCGTCCCCTACGCGGCGCCCCCAGTGGGCGACCTTCGTTGGCGGTCCCCTCGCCCGGCCAATTCATGGCAGGGCTCGCGTGAAGCCACTGAAATTGGGAGTGCATGCCTGCAGCGAGGATCCTGGCTGGGCGGCGCCCCAGCCGAGTCAATCGGAAAAGTCTTCGGATCCGAGGATTGCCTGTTCCTGAATATCTGGGCGCCCGAAAAAGTCCCGGACGACGGCCTGCCCGTCATGGTCTGGATTCATGGCGGTGGCAACACGACCGGCCACGGCGGCTCCTACGACTTCAGCCAAATGGCTGAGCGCTTTGATCTCGTAATGATCAGCTTCAATTATCGGCTTGGGGGCCTGGGCTGGTTCTACCAACCCGCGCTCTGGAGTGAAGGCGACGACGCGCTCGATCGCTCGGGAAATTACGGCCTGCTCGACCAACTAGAACTGCTCCGATGGGTCCAGGCCAATATCGCGGCATTCGGAGGTGATCCCAACAGAGTGAGCATTTTCGGAGAATCCGCGGGCGGGCAGAACACTCTGGCCTTGATGGTTTCTCCTCTGGCCACTGGTCTCTTTCAAGGTGCGATCGCCCAGAGCGGGTATACGAACAGCGTCGGACTTGAAGAAGCCAGCCAAATTGCGACCTCGACATCGCGGCGCACCGGCTCGGCAACCAGCGGCGATATGCTGGTCTATTGGCTCCAGGAATCCGAGTTGGCTGATTCCCGACAGGCTGCTTTGCAGAAAACCCAGACCATGCCCCCCGCAGACCTCGCCAATTTTCTCCGCTCTCGAAGCCCAGAGGAACTCGTCATGGGATATTACGCGGAGAGTGAGAGTCACGGCGCACCCATCATGATCCAGGACGGAACCGTCATCCCCGCCGACGGGATCGCTGCAGCGTATCGCCACGGAGAAATTCATCCAGTTCCCCTGATCGCGGGTACCAACCGCGATGAAAACAATTTGTGGCTGGCTCTCAGCCCCGAACTCGTCAACGACTACTTCGGCGCTTTCTATCGGCCAAAAGACAAAGATCGCTACCGTTACTTCTCCGAATATCGAGCCAAGGGGTGGAAGGCACGGGGTGCCGACGATCCGAGTCGCTGGACCCGCGCGGCTGGCGGACAGGCCTTCGCCTATCGCTGGGACTGGGATGAAGAACCCGACAGTGTATGGGGTGACTTTTCGCTCCTCGTAGGCGCCGCCCATGGTCTCGAAACTACTTTCCTAACCGGAATTTTCCCCCAAGATGGCCTGGCTGGCTTGATCTTCACCAAGTCAAACGCAAAAGGCAGGCTTGCCCTCTCGCGAACGATGCAATCGTATTGGGCAGAGTTCGCCTATACGGGAAACCCTGGCCGGGGGCGGGGAGGCGACTTGCCCGATTGGATGGTCTGGAATCTCGCCGACGGTGGCGACAAATTCCTGATTCTCGATACGGCCGCCGGCGGCGGCGTCCGCATGTCAAAAGATGAGGTTTTCCTCGAAGGGATTCTGATGGCGGCAGCCAGCGACGAACGTGCGCAAAGCGAAGAAGACGTCTGCTGGCTGGTCTATCTGAATATCAAGGATGAACCGACTTATCAGCGGCCGCAATATCTCGACTGGGCCCAGGGGCGATGCGCAGACTTCCCCCCAGCCCACTTCGATGCCAAAGCCGATTGATCTGCGCTACCGGGCTTCGAGGCCGGCATCCTCGAAGCAACCCTTCCAACCCGCCTCTTCAAAGCGGGCACGGCTACAGGGTGCCGAGCGGGGGATATAGTCCCGAAGCTCCCGGGGGACGAAGCCGCCATTGAGCGCAAAGGCGATTCGTCGGGCAAAGGGATTTTCACGGTAGACCATGCGGTAAGTCAATTGGCCGTCCAGGTAGGGTCCCCAATCGATCCACGAAGCGTCGACCCCTTCAAGATTATCCGGCTTATGAGTTTGATCGGAAATCACAAGGGTATAGAAGCCTTCTTCATCTTCTTTAAGTTCCTGCTCGAGCATGCAATCCTGCGCGCTACCAGACCAGATATTGTAGGTGCAGAGTGTGAAAAGTCGGATGTCCATCCCTGGCGAACTCACGGGTTGACCTTCGCGTGAATCGGCTGTCCTGAGATTTTTTGCTCGTACGATAAAGATATCGCCGTGTCGGCGACTGAAGAAAGTGGCCAGGTATTGAACGTCGGCATTGGCAAGCGTGTCCGAGGGGCTGTCGAAATTCGAAGAAGTGCTCCATGCCGCCGGGTAGACAGCCCTATGATCCGCGATGGGGAGAACCGGGAAGAGGATATCTGTCTCGGCGTGCATCTCGCCCGGCTGGAAGGGTTCGCACTCTTCGAAATGTTGGCTCTCGCTGCCGTCTGCTCCATAGATAGTCAGAGCCGGAAGCGGGACCCCACCCGAGTTCGGTCCATCTCCAAGGTCCGACGCATAGAGGCGAAGCATATTCCAGACCCAACGAGTCGGGCGAATACCACTTTTACGGGCGCCCACATAATAGGTATTGGGGGCGGGGTCGATCGGGGGCTGATCGAAAACGAGCCAAGCCGTGTAATAGTTGGGCACATCTTTCTTGGGAACTTCTCGGAAGGGATTGATACTCCCCTCATCGGGATCGAGATCAATATCGCGCAGAGTTCGAAGGTTATTCAGATCTTCGTCGTTGGGGTGGAACGCAAAATACCGAGCCCTCGGATACTGGCCGCGTATTTTCACCCGACCACCCGGCTCCACAGGAAACATGCCCGGCGGCGCATCTTCCGCCTTTCCTACCCAATACCGTTGGGCGAAATAATTGCCCCCTGATATGTCCGGGAGATTGGGGAAGTGATTGAAAGTCAGGGGATTACCCACGCTCGGCCAAGCCGGACAGCGCCCTTCCCTCGACGCCAAGCTCCCCACGTTATAACGACCGTCCCCAAGTCGGAGCCCGCACTCCTCGGCAATATAATCCGCGATACGGCCCTGAACTCCCGCCAGTTCTGGGTCGCGGAGGATCGCGAAGGTCTGGCTCATGGGGACCTCGCCGTCCACTGCATTCAGCCAGGCCGCAAAGGTATCGCGGAGCGTTGTGAGATCGTTCCGGATCTCGTCGGGCGACGAATCGAGAAGCGTCTCAATGACGCGAACATGCCCTGCCAGTTCCGGAAATTCCCGAGTATCGACCTCACCCCGGTTCACTCCGGCGAGCGTGGAACAAAACTCAGGCGATTCGTCGGCGATAGCGAGAACGGTCCACCCGGGAAAGCCGAGCAAAAAGACCACCAGCACCAGCAGAGATCCCGCAGACGGGAGCAGCACTCTATTCACCTCCGAACTGCAATCCGGCTACATCATCGGGAGGCTGGCGAGGTCGAAGGGCAATTCTCCCCGGCCAATTCGAGACGCCCGATCTTTGAGTGTCGCCTCGGTCTCTTCGTGGCCGAACATAATGACGAATTGCTGCTGCCGGATACCTTCGAGGCAGTGCCGCGCCAGATCATCCAGATCTTGAAAATGCAACTCCATGCCCGCAGCCTTCGCGGCATCCTTGAACTGACCGATCGTCGGCGCCGGCACCGCCGGCTCCTCTTCACGCGCCAGATCTTCGGGCCGATTTCGGGCGGTCGTCCAGATCCCCGTCTCGAGCAAACCGCCCGACGGATAAAAGATCGATGCCCGCAATTGGGTCTGCTCTATCTGGAGTTGGGCGTCTAGGCATTCGGTAATCGTGGAGACCGCTGCCTTGCTCGATGCATAGACCGATTGGAAGGGGAGCGGAGAAATGCCTCCATCCCCGGAAGACGTGTTGATGACATGGCCTTCTTCACCCGACGCGATCATCCGCGGCACGAAAGCCTGGGCACCGTAGACGACTCCCATCACGTTGACGCCATGAACCCAGAGCCAGTCATTGGGTGTCGTCTCCCAGACATTCGCCGAGGGAGCCGCAACGCCAGCATTATTGAAGAGAAGGTGACAGGCCCCATGAACCTCAAAGACATGATCAGCCAGGGCGTTGACCGATGCACTATCCGAAACATCCGTGACGAATCCCTTGATATCCGCTCCAGAATCAGCGAATTCCGAGACCGTTGCATTCAGGACCTTCTCCTCCACATCGCCAACGACGACCTTCGCGCCCTCAGCAACGAGCGCCCCGACCAACGCTTTTCCTATCCCTCCAGCTCCGCCTGTGACGACTGCGACCTTCCCGTTCAAATCCTTCATGGCTCTCCAATCTCCTTCTCGTTTTGTCTCAAGCCTACCACTCTCATTGGCCTCTGCGTCGGGCGGATGCCCTGGCCCGAGAGTCTTCGCAGCCAGACTGTCCAAAACCGTACAGACAACCAAAATCCGTAGCGAGAGTGTAACGCCTGCCAGGCGCCAACCGCCCAAGCGAGCTGCAGATGCTACATACTGAGGAGAGAATCCAAGCCCACCCAAGAGGCCGAGCCGGCTCGATAAGCACGGAACGCCCAATTGCTGAAAAACCTACTTTCCCCAACCCGAATCGGAACTCTCGAACTCCGCAATCGCATCGCGGTGGCGCCGATGGGCGTCGAAATCGCCGAGGCCGATGGGAAAGTTCGCGAGCCCGTCATCGCTTATTACGAGGAACGTGCTCGCGGTGGCGCCGGACTCATCATCACCGAGAACACCTCGGCGTGTTATCCCCGGGGTGCAAATTCGGCTCACGAGCTCGGTGTCTCGAGCGACGATTTCCTGCCGGGGCTCAAGGCATTGACCGAGCGGGTTCATGCCCACGGCGCGCCAATCGCGATTCAGCTCGCCCACCATGGAAAGGTGGGTCGCCTCGACACCCAGCAGAACCGGCCACTCCTGATGCCTTCGACCCCTCGCAAGGGCCTACGCATCGATGGCCCCCTCGACCTCAGTCTCGAAGAAATGGGGCTCATGGCCGCCGCCGCTGGCAAGGGCCGCCCAACCGTCCACGAAGCCACAGTCGAAGACCTCCAAGCGCTCGTCCAGGACTTTGCCGCAGCGGCAGAGAGAGCCCAACGGGCCGGCTTTGACGCGGTGGAGATCCACGGCGCTCACGGATATATTTTCTCGGAGTTTCTCTCCCCCGCCTGGAATTTCCGAGAGGACGAGTACGGCGGCGCCTTGGAGAATCGAGCGCGGCTGCTCTGTGAAGTCATCGCGGGTTGCAAGGCGGCGACGGGAGGAGATTTCCCGGTCTGGTGCCGGATCGACGCGGTGGAATTCGGAGAAGAGGATGGCATTCGCCCCGCGGATGCCCAGCTCACGGCTGAACTCGCGGTGGAAGCCGGGGCGGACGCGATCCATGTCAGCGCCTACGCGCATCCCCTCGGTGCAGGCTTCACCCTGGCGCCCATCGTCCACGCGGAGAGCGGCTTCGCGGAACTCGCCGCGGGCATCAAGGCGCGGGTTTCGGTCCCGGTCATCGCCGTGGGGCGGATCTCTCCCGAAGCCGCCGACACGTTGATCGAGCGGGGCGCAGCGGATCTGGTCGCCTTCGGGCGGCCCACCCTGGCCGACCCGGCCATGCCCATCAAGCTCGCCGAGGGCCGCCAAGCCTCCATTCGCCCCTGCGTGTATTGCTATACCTGCGTAGCCCAGGCCTTCTTCGACCGGTCGGTCCGCTGTGCGGTCAACCCCGTGACGGCGAACGAGGCCGAGTTGTCGTCTCGACTCCGTGAAAAGACATCGACACCCAAGCGCGTATTGATCGCGGGAGGCGGCCCTGCTGGGCTCGAGGCCGCCCGGGTTGCGGCGACTCGGGGGCACAGGGTCACCCTCTACGAGAAGGCAAGCCAGCTCGGTGGGACCCTTCGCTTCGCCGCCCTCGTCTATGAACCCAATGAACGCCTCCTGGACTGGTTGCAGCACGAGGTTCGCGAACTGGGTGTCGAAATCGTTCTGGGCCGAACTCTGGGCACCGCTGATGTCGCCGAGCAAGCACCCGATGTCGTCATGGTCGCGACCGGAGCCCGGCGAGAAAAACCACCCATCGAAGGAATCGACCTCCCGCATGTGCTGGACGGCGACTCCCTGCGAGCGCTGATGACTGGGGAAACGTCTACCGGACCGGCACCGGATCTTGGGATTTTCGACCGGGTGATCATCGGAGCCGGTAGGCTCTTGGGAATCCTTCGCAGCCCGGGCCGGCTGCGTACGCTTTCCCACCGCTACATGCCGATCGGTAAGCGAGTTGTGATCGTCGGCGGCGACCTCGTGGGGGCCGAACTCGCCGAATTCCTTGCGGAGCGCGGGCGCTCTGTGACGCTCGTGGAGGAGGGGGAACTCTTCGCCGCCCAGATGGCCCACCCCCGGCGATGGCGGGTGCTCCACGACCTACGCGAAGCCGGAGTCGAACTCATCAATCGGGCATGCGTCGACCGGATCACGCGCCATGGCGTTGAGCTGACCCTTTCACCCGAAGGCGAGAAGCCAGAATCCCGCGAGATTTCGGCGGAAAGCGTCATCGTCACCCTCGGGCTCGAACCCGACCTTGATCTGTCCACTCGCCTTAAGTCGGACGCTGTGCGGGTCGTCTCTATCGGGGACTGCACCGGCGTCGGCTATATCGAGGGCGCCATCCACGAAGGCTTCAAAGCAGCCCTCGCCCTGGATGATCCCGAGAGCTGATACTGCAACGAGAAGCAAACAGTCCACAGGAGAGATTGACCATGAGCGATGCAGCAAAAGACGAAAAGAAGACTCAGCGAAGCCTGACACGCGCGGGCATAGGCATCGAAGACGGCCTCCCGCTGGAAGTCGGCGACGGAGGCGTCGACGATCTCCGCAAGGGTATTCAGATGCTCATGGACATCGAAGCGATTCGCCAACTCAAACACGCCTATTTTCGCTGTATCGATACCGCCAACTTCGAAGAACTCGGATCGCTCTTCCATGAAGATGTCTTTGTCCATTTCGTCGGTGGAAGCTACGAATGGAAGCTTCAGGGCAAGGACGAGTATCTCGGGTCCGTCAAGAAGTCATTCACCGATCAATCCGTCGGCCATCATAACGGCCACCATCCCGAGATCCAAATGCTCAGTGAAACCGAGGCCACGGGGATCTGGTACCTCGCCGATAATATGTGGGTAATGAATTACAACTTTTTCACGACGGGTACTGCCATCTATTGGGATCGATATCTCAAGGTGGATGGACGTTGGCTGATCAAGGATACGCGCTACGAGCGAATCTACGAAATCAATCAGGCTCTCAAAGAGCGTCCCGCTTTTTCGGCTCATTATCTGGGTTCCCACGGAACCCCGCTCGAAAGCTTGGACTAAACCCATGGAAACCAACTCCCAGGCCTCCTTCAAGCCATTCGACAGCGCCCAGCTCGGTCCGCTTACCCTTCGCAATCGCTTCATCAAGGCGGCGACCTTTGAGGGACTGGCTTCGGAAAACGTAGTCAACGAAGAGCTGATTACATTTCATCGGCGAATGGCTCAGGGCGGAGTCGGCATGACGACGATCGCCTACTGCGCGGTCGCTCCGGATGGGCAGGGAGCGCCTAATGAGATCATCGTCCGCCCCTCGGCTGCAGCAGGCCTCGGGCGCTTCGTGGATGCAATCCACGAAGAAGGCGCCGCTGCCTCGATCCAGCTCGGGCACGCGGGTCCCGTCGCCGCGGGAGCGGGTCAAAAAGGGCTCTCCCCCTCCAAGGTCTTCTCGCCCCAGGCCCTACGCTTCACTCGGGCCGCCAGCGAAGCCGATCTCGAACGAATCATTCAGGACTTCGCGAGCGCTGCCAAAATTGTGGTCGATTCGGGATTCGATGCGATCGAACTGCATTTTGGGCATGGCTACCTCATCAGTTCTTTTCTCAGCCCATCGCTGAACCGCCGCAAGGACCGCTGGGGAGGAAGTCTCGAGAATCGGGCTCGCCTGGCGAGGGAGACTGCCCGAGCCGTCCGTGACGCGATTGGGAATGAGACGGCCCTGATCGCCAAGTTCAACATGGCCGACGGGGCCAAGGGCGGATTCTGGCTCGACGAAAGTGTCGCCGTGGCGGAACTCCTTGAATCCGACGGGCACCTAGATGCCTTGGAACTCACCGCCGGAAGCTCTTTTCAAAATCCGATGTACATCTTTCGGGGCGAAGCCCCCATCCACGAAATGGCATCCGCCTTCCCCCAGCCCCTCCGTACCGGCTTCAAGCTCGGCGCCGGACGCTTCCTGCGCGACTACCCCTTCCAACCGGCTTTTCTTCTGCCCTACGCCCGGCAGTTTCGCAGTGCACTCAAAATGCCCCTGATCCTACTCGGCGGGCTGGGCCAGATCGCTACCGTCGAGTCCGCCCTGGCAGAGGGCTTCGAATTCGTCTCCCTGGGACGCGCGCTTCTGCGCGAACCCAACCTGATAAACCGCTGGCAACAGGGGAATCGGGGGGAGGCGCTGTGCATCCACTGCAACAAATGCATCCCGACGATCTACCAGGGGACGCATTGTGTGCTCGACCCAAGCTCAATTCGCTGAGCGGAGCGTTCCGCGGTGGCCTCTCGCCCGTCCACACACTAGGCGCTAGCCGTGCTCGAGGCCTCGCAGGATGATCTCAGTAAGATCGTCAGCCGTCTGCTTGGCCGACTTCGAAATCATGGGAAGGACGTCGGGGTGGGAGAATTGCTGGCCGAGGCCAGCCAATACATGGGCCACTGCGGCGGTATCCATGGACGAGATATCGCCGCCCTCGACCGCCAGATCGAGCAGCCTCTGAACGATCTCCGTCAAGTAGTTCTCGTGGGCGTCGAATATTCGTCTGGCCCCGGGCAGGGACGAAAAGCTCCGAGCCATCTCCCCCTTCTCAGATTGCACAGCCCGATTAGCGTTGGCGAGGTAGCTGCGCAGCGAAGCGAGAGGGGGCAACTCAGGGTCGATAGACTCAATGGCCTCCCGCCCGATCCGGTGCAAGCGGCGGTCGGTCACCGTCAGCACCAATTCATCCTTGCTGGGTGAAATTTCGTAGAGGGTACGGAGCGAACAGTTCACCCGGGCCGCGATCTGGGCCATGGTGACATCCACCAGGCCCTCTGCAACGACCAACTCCTCGAGCTCGTCAAGGAGTTGACGCTGACGGCCTGTCAGGCGGTGCTCGATTTCTTGGGGGAGCAACGGCTTCGGAGGGCGAACACCCGGGAGGCGAAAGCGCATCGCCTTTCCCTCCCCGGCGGATTCGGCAGCGTTCACGACAACAGCGCCTCGGGCATGTCGACGACCCGGGCCCGAAGCCACTCGCCCAGGCTCTTCGCCTGAGCATCTTGTCGAGTCGAGGCCGCGACCCCCTCCTCGAGCAGGCCATGAATCAGAAAATTCAGCGAGCGCAGAGCCGGCAGAGCGTGCCGATCCACTTGCATCGAGGCCGTCTCCGGCAGCAACTCCTGGAGCTTCTCAGTAGTGAGGAATCCGTCCAACCAGGCCCAGGCCTCATCGCTCCGAGCGAATACCCCTAGGTTGGCGTTGCCGCCCTTGTCCCCGGAGCGCGATCCGTAGACTAAGCCAAGGGGGACTCGGCGTGTGGGGCCAGTCGGAACCTCGACATCCGGGCCCGCAGTGGGACTCACCGACACATCGCCCGGCGGAATCACAGAAGAAACCTCTCGGGTCTCCTCGCCCAGGACAGCCACTTCCTGGGGAACGGTCGCCGACGAGATGCAGGCGGGTTCATAGACGCCGAAGGGTCGACCGTTGCCCGGACCACCCCCCACCCCAAAGAAGCCAGGAATCGTGGCCAGCGCGAGATCACCCATTCCATTCGAAAAGGCACGGCCCACCTTGGCGGCGTCGGGGTCCTTGACGCTGATCTTCAAAATCGCCACGGCCTCTTCGTTGGTCTCGGGATCTTCGCAGTCGTTGCGCATAAGCCGAGTGGTAGCCTGGGCGTAATCGTCCGGGTTATAGGGTGACGCCAACCAAAAAGCCTCTTCGATCAGAGCCGCTTTGGCTTCGATATCCAGGCCGGTGAGACAAACGTTGACGTCGTTACGGAACCCCCCGGCGCGGTTGATGCAGACTTTCAGAGTCGACGGCGGGGGCTCGCCCTGGATTCCGTGCATACGAACACGATCGGGCTCAACCTGTTCGAGTTCAATCGTATCGAAGCGTGTGGTCACGTCGGGCCCGAAATATTCGGGGCCACCGATCTCATAAAGGAGCTGGGATGTCACCGTCCCAATGGACACCTCGCCCCCGGTTCCATCGTGCTTCCCAATAATAGAGGAGCCGTCCGCCGCGATGTCTGCCCACGGAAACCCCGTTCGAATCATCCCGGGCACCTCGGTGAAGAAAGAATAATTACCACCCGTAGCCTGAGTTCCGCATTCGATCACGTGCCCCGCCGTCACAGCACCCGCCAGGGCATTCCAATCATCACGCGCCCAACCGTGATGGAAGGCTGCAGGCCCGCAAACAACCGCGGCATCAGTTGTTCGGCCAGTGATCACGATATCCGCGCCCCGCTCGAGGGCATCGACGATGCCCCAACACCCGAGATATGCGTTCGCCGTGAGAAAAGAGGCTTCCTTGATGGGCTCCCCCGTTTCGAAATGGCGGAGCTGATCGGCGGCTATGAGGTCGTCCATCCGCGGCATCAAATTGTCGCCCTGCACGTATGCGATCTTTGGATTCAATCCCAATTTCTGCGCCACCTCGGCGACAGCTTCGGCGCAATTGTCGGGATCGAGGCCCCCAGCATTCGTTACAACCTTGATTCCCTTGTCGAGGCAGGTGCCCATCACCTCTTCCATCTGGGTCACAAAGGTGCGCGCATAGCCCGCGCCCGGCCGCTTGGCCTGGGTTCGTGCCAATATGAGCATTGTGAGTTCGGCGAGCCAATCACCGGTCAGGAAATCGATCGGACCCCCTTCGACCATCTCTTTTGCCGCCGACATCCGATCCCCAAAAAAACCCGAGCAATTCGCGACTCGAACAGGATTGGCCATCAATTTTCTCCTTCTCAGTGCATTTTTCTCTCAACGGACGGGCGTAAATAATCACCCTCTATGCTTCCGCTGCTTCGGCCTCGACGACGAGCAGCAATGTTCCACTTTCAACCTGGTCTCCCAAAGCAATGCGCACTTCAGACACCACGCCATCCTCGGCGGCGCTCATGGGATGTTCCATCTTCATGGCTTCCAAGACCACCAGGGTTTGGCCCGCTGAAACCCGATCGCCGGCCTGCACTCGGAGATCGATCACCTTCCCGGGCATCCGTGCCACGAAGCCACCCGCGGATTCATCGGAACCCGGAAGAACGAAGCGCGGCTCAATGCTGAATTCCAGATCACCTCTCGGCCCGAGGACGATGATTCTATCCCCGGCTCGGGTCACCCGCGCATAGCTTCGGCGTCCGCCGATCTCGACATCAATGCCTTCTTCGCTCCAAGCATGGATGCGAGCTTCGGCTCCCTCGGAAAACTTGAACCGGCCATCCCTCAGGGTCCGGTAGCGAACCGGCACCTGCTCTTCACCGTAGGCAAGGACCAACTCCTGGTCGGGCATCCGGGCATTGCGCCAGCCCGAGGGCGTTTGGGCCAGCACGCCTGCATCGGCCCTATTCGCCCGGCTCACCCAGAGCGCCGCCACCTGGGCCGCGCGCCCGAGCTCCGCCGGAGAGGGACACAGGGATCTCGGCGGTGCCACCCGCTCGATGAAATCTGTTGTCGTATCGCCTGCCAGAAATTCAGCGCTGCGCAGAGTCGCCGTCAGGAAATCACGGTTGGTGATCAAGCCGCCGAGATGAGTGCGCTCCAGCGCGAGAGCCAGACGGCCGGCGGCCTCGGCCCGAGTCGGACCGTGGGCGATCACCTTGGCCAGCATGGGATCGAAATCCACACCGATGACCGAACCCTGAGCGACGCCCGAGTCCCAGCGTACTTCGGGCGAGGCGGCAGGCGCGAAGGCTTCCAGCGTTCCGGTGGCGGGAAGGAAATCATTCTCCGGGTCTTCGGCATAGAGCCGCGCTTCGATCGCCGCACCCTGGAAACCGATATCAGTCTGGCTATAACCAAGGGGTTCACCCGCAGCGATTCGGAGTTGCTCACGGACCAGATCAAGCCCAGTCACTGCCTCGGTCACGGGATGCTCCACCTGGAGTCGGGTATTGACCTCCAGGAAGAAGAAGTCGCCCGTTTCATCGTCGAGCAGGAATTCCACTGTTCCCGCCGACTGGTATCCAAGTATCTGGGCCAAACGAAGAGCGGCCTCACCCATGGCCTCGCGAGTAGCCGGGTCGATCCGGGGTGACGGGGACTCTTCGATAATTTTTTGGTGCCGACGCTGAATCGAGCATTCGCGCTCGCCCAGATGCACCACCGCCCCATGAGAATCGCCGAGAATCTGAATCTCGATATGCCGGGCGCGCGCCACGTATCGTTCGAGGAAGACTCGGTCATCGCCGAATCCGCTGGCGGCCTCGCGCTGGGCGGCAGCGACGGACTCTTCCAGGTCGTCGGCGGAGCGAACGATTCGCATGCCTTTACCACCGCCGCCCGCAGAAGCCTTCACGAGAAGGGGGTAGCCCACGGCATCTCCCGCCGTGGGATCTTCGCTACCAGGAAGCGTGGGCACCTCGGCCTTCTCGGCAAGCGCCTTGGCCGTGATCTTGTCCCCCATCTGCTCGATGACTTTCGGAGATGGGCCCACCCAAGCGATATCCGCACCAGTGACATCGGCGGCAAAGCTCGCGTTCTCGGAAAGGAAACCGTAGCCAGGATGAATGGCTCCGGCGCCAGTCGCCAGGGCCGCCTCCAAGATCGCCTTGCCATCGAGGTAGGAAGTCGACAAGCGAACGGCCTCGTCCGCATCGTCGACGAAGGGCGCCTCGGCATCGGCATCGACGTAAACCGCCACCGTTCGAATTCCCATGGCCTGGGCGCCGCGAATGACGCGCCGGGCGATCTCACCTCGGTTGGCTACCAGAAGAGTTGAAAATCTCACAGTCTGAACACCCCGTATCCATCCGTGCCTTCGACCGCCTTGGCCCGAACTACGGAAAGGCAGATCCCGAGAACCGTGCGGGTATCCCGGGGATCAATAATCCCGTCATCGCTGATGGCGCCGCTGGCCTCAAGAGCGAGGGAGCCAGCATCCTGGGCCGCTTCGACGCCGGCTCGGATTTTTGTATCCGCGTCTTCGTCGAATTCTTCGCCCTTGCGCATGGCCTGACCTCTCCGAACCATCGACATGACGCCGGCTATCTGCTTTCCGCCCATCACGGCAATTTTTGCGCTCGGCCAGATGAAGGTGAAGCGGTTGTTGTAGGCCCGGCCGGACATCGCATAAGTGGCCGCCCCATACGAGTTTCCGAGAATCACCGTGATGTGCGGGACCGTCGAGTTCGTCACCGCGTTGATCATTTGGGAACCCTTCTTGATAATCCCGGCATGCTCAACTTCTCGCCCAACCACGAAGCCTGTCACGTTTTGCAGAAAGAGCAGCGGTACATCGATCTGATTGGAGAGCTGGATAAAATGCGCCGCCTTCTCCGCTGCTTCGGGGTTGAGAACCCCATTATTCCCGAGGATTCCGATGGGGTAGCCTTGAATCGATGCCCAACCGCAGATCAGGGTAGTGCCGTAGCGGGGCTTGAACTCCTCGAAGCGCGACCCATCGACCACCCGAGCCACCACATCGCGAACATCGACCGGCCGGCGGAGATCGGCGCTCATGATCCCCAGAAGATCTTCGGGGTCGTGAACCGGTTCATCGGATTTCAGACTGGGGGGGGGACCGGCCTTTTGGAAATTCAGATGAGAGACGACCTCGCGGCAGAGACGAAGTGCATCGGGTTCGTCTTCGGCCAGGTATTCCGCCAGGCCCGAAATTTCCGAGTGCATCTGGGCGCCACCCAGAGTCTCGTCGTCGGACTCCTCGCCCGTCGCCATTTTTACTAGCGGCGGACCTGCCAAAAATATTTTGGACTGCTGCTTGATCACAATATTGTAGTCGGACATTCCGGGCTGGTAGGCGCCACCCGCAGTCGAGGAGCCGAACACTACGCAAACCGTCGGAATCTCGAGCTTTGAGAGTTCGATCATTTCGTAGAAGAAGCGACCCGACTCGGCGAAGTGGTCCACCTTCGCAGGCCGGCTCTTCTTTTTCTTTTTGTCTCCACCATCGCCCCCGCCTCCCCCTCGGCGAAGATCAGCGCCCGCGGATTCGACGAAGCTCACGTAGGGAATCCCGTTATCTCGTGCGATCTCTAGGGCACGCATCCACTTCTTCCCGACATAGGGAGTCAATGCCCCGCCGAGCACGGTGGGATCATTCGCGAAGATTACGCACTCGACCCCCGCAATAACTCCAATTCCCAACACCGCACCGCCCCCGACGACATAGTCCGAGTTGTAACCGGCCAGCGAACTGATCTCGAGGAAGGGACTATCGGGGTCGAGAGCCAGGGCAATGCGCTCGCGAACCGGCAACTTTCCGCGCTTCGCCAGGCGCTCGTGATGGGCCGGGCCTCCGCCGGCCTCGGCCTCCTCAAGAAGTTCATCGATGACCGACAATTTTTCGAGCATCGCCTCGCGGTTCTCGCTGAACTCGTCGCTGCGCGTATTGAGGCTCGAATTCAAGGGGGGAGCAAGCAAGGAGGGGCGCATTCGCTTCTCTTTTATCCTTTGTTGGGGTCCTAAAGACCGGATCGGCTCACGTTGACAGAGAGGTAACAGTTATGGTAACAATATTCAATCAATATTACCATCTCCAAGGGGGGGGTCTATGAGCCGGTCAGAGCCGAACGCAATCCACGAGGCCAAGGACTTCTCGGAAGAACTCCGGGTCGAACGATCAGACAACGGGGTCGTCACCCTCACCCTCAATCGGCCCCACGTGAAGAACGCCATCACCTCCGAAATGTGGGAGCCCCTTCGTCAGATTTTCCATGAGGTCCGTGAGAATCCGAACGACCGGGTCCTCGTCATTACCGGCGCAGCGGGTGCTTTTTGTGCCGGCGCCGACTTGAGCGGAGGCGCGGCGACCGGCGGGCACGCGATGGATTCCATGCACACTGTCAACGCCGCCGCCCTGGCACTTCACACGCTGACCAAGCCTACCCTCGCCAAGGTTGGCGGAGACGCAGTCGGGGCCGGCATGAATCTGGCCCTCGGTTGCGATCTCGTCGTGGCGGGGGAAAGCGCCCGCTTCTCGGAAATCTTTGCCCGCCGCGGCCTCTCGGTTGATTTCGGTGGGACATGGCTCCTGCCGCGACTGGTGGGGATCCACAAAGCCAAGGAGCTGGCCTTGCTGGCCGATATCGTTCCTGCACGCGAAGCGATGGAACTCGGCATCGTCAACCGCGTCATCCCCGATGACGAACTCGATGCCTTCGTGGACGATTGGGCAAATCGGCTCGCAGCTGGCCCCCCTCTCGCCCTCCAGATGACCAAGCGCATGCTCGCCAACTCCCTGGGCTCGAGTTTTTCCGAGGCCCTGGATGCCGAGGCGTGGTCCCAAACCGTAAATTTCGGAAGCAAGGACACCATAGAGGGCATCATGGCTTTCGTGGAGAAGAGACCGCCTCAGTTCAAGGGGCGCTAGATAATTGGAGCCCTGATGGAACCCGTCCGAGTCACGACCGAACGCGGCATCATGACCGCCACCCTGGTCGATGTCGACAACCGCAACGCCCTGGGATCGGCCCTTCTCAACGGCCTGATCGACGCCATCGCAAAGGCCAACGCCGACCCGGATGTGCGAGCCGTCGTCATCACCAACGAGGGATCAACCTTCTGCGCGGGTGCGAACCTCAAGGAACAATCTGGCGCAGTCAAAACCCAGGGCCATTCCAAGATCGGCTTCGGCGATCTCCTTGAGGCCATTCAGCAATCCCCGACCCCGATCCTCGGAAAGATTCGCGGGCACGTGGTCGGAGGCGGCAACGGACTCGCCGCAGCCCTCGACATTTCCATCGCCGACGAAGAGGTCAAATTCGGTTTCACCGAAGTCCGCCTGGGCGTGATTCCCGCGATCATCTCGGTAGTCTGTCTACCCAAGATGCGCGCCGGTGAAGCCATGGAAGCTTTCCTGCGCGGCAATCGCTTTCCTGCCAGTCGTGCAGCCGAGCTCGGGCTGATCAATCGCGCCGTCCCTGCCGATCAACTCGACGCCGCCCTCGAGGAAGTACTCGCCGACCTTCGCAAGGGTGGGCCGAGCGCCCTGGGCCTCGCCAAGCGCCTCGTTTACGAGGTCCCTGCCATGGAGCAGCAAGAAGCTTTCAAGTACACCGCGCGACTCTCTGCAAAGCTCTTTGCGGGGGAGGAAGCAAAGGAGGGCATGGCGGCTTTTCTCGGGCGTCGCAAGGCCGCATGGACCGAAGAAGGGGACGCCTGAGCCCCTCGCGAAATGCGCGCTATTAGCCCTTGGGCTTGCCCGATCTCCGATCTAAATAGAAAAGTCGAAAACCTGTCAAGTCCGCGCACCGGATCTCTCGGTATCGCGGCACACGGAGGGCCCCCCAGATGCGATCCAAGCTTGCCCAGGAAATGGGCCTCGAGTTCCCCATTTTTGCTTTTACCCACTGTCGTGACGTCGCCGCCGCTGTCTCGAAGGCGGGCGGACTCGGCGTTCTGGGGGTAGCGGGCCATTCGCTGGAAGACCTCAAGATGGAACTCGAGTGGATCGAAAACGAAGTGGGCGACAAGCCCTACGGTGTCGACCTGCTCCTGCCGACCAAATTCGCCGGCAGTGATCGAGGCGGCTTCGACGGTTCACAATTGGATGAGCGAATTCCCGAGGAGCACAAGCGTTTTCTCGACGACCTCCTCAAACAGCACGACGTTCCTGAGCTCTCCGGGGACGTCCGCCTGGCCCCGGAATTTGCCGTCGGCTACGAGAAGCAGAGAGATGTCATCGAACTCGTGTTCGAGCACAATATCAGCCTGATCGCGAGTGCCCTCGGCCCGCCTCCGGCCTGGATGATCGAACGAGGCCGGGAGAAGGGCGTGAAGGTCGCCGCCCTCGCAGGAACCGTAGAGCACGCCCGGCGCCACGTAGAAGCGGGCGTGGATATCGTAGTCGCCCAGGGCTACGAAGCCGGCGGGCATACCGGCGAAGTCTCTACAATGGTTCTGGTCCCTGAAGTCGTGGACGCCGTCCATCCGGTTCCTGTTCTGGCCGCAGGGGGCATCGGCAACGGGCGGCAGGTTACAGCCGCCCTGGCCCTGGGAGCCCAGGGTGTTTGGGCCGGTTCCATCTGGCTGACCACCGAAGAGGCCGAAACACATCCCGTGGTCAAGGAAAAATTCCTCGCGGCCAGCTCGAACGACACCCTGCGCAGTCGATCTCTCACGGGCAAGCCCGCCCGGCAGCTCCGGAGTGCCTGGACCGATGCCTGGGACGATCCTTCCAACCCCGACCCGCTTCCCATGCCCCTGCAGCCCCGACTCGTGCGCGAGGCCCGGGCGCGCATCTCGCGATCTTCCCACAAAAATGCCGGGGCGCGAGCTCTGGACAACTACTTTGTAGGGCAGATCGTCGGCTCCATGAACCACGTGAAATCGGTCCGTACAGTCATCGAAGATCTCGTTGGCGAGTACGCCGATACCATGTCACGCCTGGACGATCTGGCGGACGAGTAGGCGGGGGCTGGCCATAACCAAAACCCCGATTGGCCGATTCCTCGAATAAAAAGAGCCCACCCATGAGTGACGATATTTACTCCACGCCCGAACACCAGCTTTTTAGAGCGACGGTTCGCCAATTTGTCGACGAAGAGATGAGACCAAGAGCCAGGGAATTTGATGCCCAGGGACATTTCGACAAATCTCTTTATAAAAAGATGGGCGACCTCGGCATGTTGGGCCTTCGCTACGACGAAAAGTGGGGAGGTTCCGGTCTTGACTGGTCCTACTCGGCGGTTCTCTTCGAGGAAATTGGCCGCAGCGACAATGCCGGCGTCACCATGGGAATCAGCGTCCATACCGATATGGCCACGCCCTCTCTCCATCAATTCGGAAGTGACGAACTTAAACAACATTTTCTCGTGCCCTCGATTGCCGGAGAGATGGTCAGTGCGATTGCCGTCACCGAGCCCGACGCGGGCTCGGACGTGGCCGGGATCAAGACCCGCGCTGTCCTCGATGGTGATGAATGGGTGATCAACGGATCAAAGATGTACATCACCAATGCCGCCACTGCGGATTGGCTCTGCCTGCTCGCGGTGACGGACCCCGACGCGGGCTACGGCGGGTACTCGCAGATTATCGTCCCAACGGACTCAGCGGGTTTTAGCTACGAACTCCTCGACAAGATCGGAAATAGGGGGTCTGATACGGGCCAGCTCTTTTTTGACGACGTCCGCGTTCCCGTCAGCCACACCATCGGTGAGATCGGCCGAGGTTTCCAACAGCAGATGATGCAATTCCAGGACGAACGCCTAGTCGCTTGCGTCTCCAGTATCGCCAGCGCTAAAGATGTCTGGGAAGCGACGCGGAAATGGGCCGAGGAACGCATTCTCTTCGGGAAGCCTCTATCCAAGATGCAAAACACCCAGTTCCGATTCGTCGAAATGCTCACCGACATTACTGCGGCCCATGAGCTCGTCCGAGCTTGCGTGCGCAGAGTCGTGGCGGGCGAGGACGCCACCGAGATGATCAGCATGGCGAAGCTTTTCTGTGCGCGTGTATCCCGGAGCGTCTCTGACCAATGTATCCAGTTCAGCGGAGGGTACGGTTATATGCGAGAGAGCCCGGCCGGGCGCGCATTCGTCGATTCCAGGCTGGGGAGCATCGGTGGTGGTTCCGACGAAACAATGATGCATTATCTCGCCAAGCAATTAGGCTTTTAGAAGATTTTTGGGGGCACGACTCCCGCCTTATTCCCAAAGATTCAACTCTCAGCCGAGCGGAAGGATCAGGAGAAAAACCAAATGCTACAAGAAAGTGCTGACCTCCTCGCCGAAGTCGAAGAGCTTCACGCCTTCCTGCTGAGCCTGGACCCAGAAGACTGGGATCGCCCGACCGGCTTCATGAGCTGGACGCCCTGGGATGTGGTGGCCCACCTTCACTATTTCGACCTGGTCTCCCTGACAGCGCTCGAGGGTGAGGAGCCCTTTATTGCCAAACGTGATGCCTTGATCGGCTCCATTGGCAAGGGCATGACCAACGCCCAGATTGCGCGAAGCGAGTTCGGCGAAATACCCCCGGACGAACTCCTCGAGCGATGGCTAACAACCTGCCGCCTGATGGCGACGGAATTGGGAGAGTCGAATCCAAAAAAGCGCCTGCCCTGGTTCGGTCCCGATATGGGCGTCCGTATGTTCACCACCGCCCGATACATGGAAACCTGGGCCCACGGCCAGGAGGTCTACGACCTCAAGGGCGCGCAGCGTAGCTACAACGACCGAATCAAAAATGTCGCCGCCATAGGAATACGGACTTTCGGCTGGACTTTTATCAACCGGAAACGTGAGACCCCGGGCCCTCCCCCCTATGTGCGCCTCGTTGCCCCATCAGGCGAAATTTGGGAATGGAACGATCCGAGTGAAACCGACTACGTCAGAGGAAGCGCGGCGGAGTTTTGCCACGTCGTGACCCAGGGGAGAAATGTCGGGGATACCGCCCTCGAAGTCGGCGGCCAAGTCGCTAAAGAATGGATGAGCATCGCCCAGTGTTTCGCAGGCGGCCCTGTCGACCCTCCGAAGTCTGGCGAACGCAAATAGACTGGACCCTTGCCTCGTGAGGCGCACGACGTCCAGCACATGTAACACGTGAAAGGAAACGCATGGATCTATCATACGGACAGAAATACGAAGAGTTTCGGATGGAGGTCCGATCCTTTCTCGAAGAGAACAAGCCCCTCCAGAGCGAATCACCCCTCTCGAGTGGCCGACGACAGCGGCTGGTCGAATGGCTGAGCCTGCAGATCGAGCACGGATATTGGGCCCGTACCATCCCGAAGAAATACGGTGGCTACGGCGCAGAACCCGACCTGCTCGAGACCGTGATCATGGATGAGGAATTCAACCGCGCGGGTATCCCTCGCGGAATGTCGAGCCAGGGACCTTCGATGCTCGTTCCCACACTCCTCGAACACGGAAGCGAGGAACAACGACTCCGCTGGATCTCCCCGACCATGCGAGGCGAAATCACGTGGTGCCAGGGTTATTCCGAGCCGGGCTCGGGTAGCGATCTTGCCAGCCTCCAGACTTCTGCGAAGGAGGATGGAGACGATTTTCTCATCAGTGGCCAGAAAATTTGGACAAGTACGGCGGACAGATCTCAGATGATCTTCATCCTCGTACGCACAGAACCCGATGCACCCAAGCACTCGGGTATCAGCTACATCCTGCTCCCCATGGACACCCCTGGCATCGAGGTGCAACCGCTTCGAACCATGTCGGGAGATTTGGGCGAAAATTCATTTAACCAGGTCTTCTTTACCGATGTCCGAGTGCCCCAAGTCAACGTCGTGGGTAAACGAGGAGAGGGTTGGCGCATCGCAAATACCACCCTGAAGCATGAGCGAAATAGTCTCAACGCGAATAGCGAGGGGACAATGATAAAGCTGATGCGTCTAATGGAGAGAGAAACCTGCAACGGCGTTTCTGCCATGGCGAGCCCGGTATTCAGGGATCGTCTCATGCAACTCCAAGCGCGATCCATGGCGATGAAATTCCACGCGATGCGGATGGTTACATGTAGCCTGAGGGACGAAGCGCCCGGAGTGGCTGGCCTCGTGACCAAGCTTAGAAATTGCCAGCTGAATTTCGACATCTCCTCCCTGGCGATCGACGTAATGGGCGAACTCGGAGCGCTTTACGACCACACGCCCTACGAACGAGACCTTGGCTACTGGCAGGCTCACTCGTTCTTCTCCCTCGGCCTCATTATTGGCGGAGGAACAGCCCAGATCCAAAAAAATATCATTTCGGAGCGCGGCCTCGGGATGCCCAGGGAGCCCAAGCCTGCCAAGGCATGAAGGGCTCCACCTCAGAATGCCCACCCCATTCCTGGATAAGTGAAATCAGGACGAACCGAGCACGCACAAGGAAATAATCATGGACTTTGGAATTTCGGAAGATCAGATTCTACTCGAAGAAACTCTACGAAGTTTTCTCTCGGATCGTGTACCCATCGAAAGAGTCCGCGAACTCCGCCACGAGGATTGTCCGAACGATCCCGAAATCTGGCAATCCCTCGCCGAATTGGGGATGACCGGCATTCTCTTGCCCGAGCAAAGCGGCGGCAGCGATTTGGGACTTCTCGACGCCTGTATCGCTGCCCAATCCCTTGGGCACGCCGTCACCCCGACGCCCTTTCTTGGCTCCGCGGTCATGGTCCCTACCGCACTCAAAAACCTCGACCACCCGGAGATTGGAACTTGGCTTTCGGGCATTGCTTCGGGTGAGCTGCGATTTGGTGTCGCCATCACGGAGACATTTTCTGTGCGCGAAGGAGCAGGTCTTACGATTTCGGGTGGAAAAATAAGCGGCAAGGCGATGATGTCTTGGGATATCTGTGGAGCCGACTTCATCCTAATCGCTTCCGGACAGGATCGCCTGGCCGTCGTGCGAAGCGACGCCGAGGGGATAGGACAAACGCGACTCGCGACCACCGACGAAACCCGCTGCACCTCGGAGTTGACCCTCGAAAACGTCGAGTGCGCCGCCACTTTTGAAAATGCGAGTGAATCGATCTCGCGCATGCTCGATGCCGGCCGAATCGCCTTGGCGGCGGATTGCCTCGGCGCTTGTGAGGCCATGATCGAGCAAGCCGTTGCATACGCCAAGGAACGCAAACAATTTGAGCGCGTGATCGGATCTTTCCAGGCCGTCAAGCACATGTGCGCCGAGATGATCAGCGAACTCGAGCCGGCACGCGCGCTGGTCTGGTACGCGGCCCATAGCTTTGACGCCGTGCCGAACGAGACTCCTCTCTTGGCCTGCCATGCCCTCTCCCACGTCTCCGAGATCGGCCGAGAGATCGCCAGCGTATCCACCCAGGTACACGGCGGGATCGGGTGGACGGACGAGCAAAATCTCCATTTCTGGTTCAAGCGAATCGGGGTTGCCCGCGGGCTGCTCGGGGGCCCGCAGTGGCTCCGAGAGCGCGCCGCTACCCTCCAGGGTCTGGACAAGGCCAGCTAGCGACGCCCTAATCCGGCTCTCCCCCTGGGCGCCCCCAAGCCGGGGCCGGCGAGGCATGTGCGAATCGGACGCAGGGAGAGCGCAAGTCGGTCAAAAATTCCTGCACCCTTCTGGCGCCCCCGAGCGGGAGCCCCCAAGACCACAAATTCAGTCAATGACGTGTCAGTTTCTTGTGTCGGCGACACCGTCTGCCGATAGACTCTTTGAGGGTTTACACCGAGCGAGTTCCGGTTTCCGCGCCCCGGATTAGATTTCCTTTGAGGTGAACCCGCTGAAGCACTCTGTGTCTTAGGGGAACGATGGCTTTAAGAATTTTGTCAGTCGCCGCGGTTTTGTCCGTGCGCACCTGGGGCGCCCCGCCTCGGCAGAACGATCGCCGAAAAACCGCGCTTCTCGGGGCGCGGATTGGCTCTGCGTTTTTCCTGTTGGCAATTTTTTGTATGGCGTTTCCCTCACAAGTTTTCGCCGACCGACGTGGCCGGGGCCACGATGGAGAAGGGCGCAGGGAGCGCTATCGCTCCATGACCCACGAGCACGTCTACCTCCAACACGAGAGTCTCGACCTCGAGCTCGAAGACGTCGAAGATTTCGAATACGAAGGACACGAATCAAAACACAACGCGACGACCCACATGAATCTCCGGCAACGCATCGGGGGCGTCGCGATTCGCGGGGCCAACATGGGTCTGGCGGTCCGAGAGGATGGCCGAGTCGTGGGGCGCTGGAGCGATTTCATTCTCGGCGCGCGTGGGCGCATCAACCGTCTCGATCCCGAATTGGATGCCGAGGATGCTCTCTCCCTGGTCGCTCCACTCCTGGGCCTATCCGCTCCCAGCGAGATCACTCTACTGGAATCGACCCCGGGACCCATGCAACCCAGAGTCCTGGAGGGCGGCAGTCTCTCACAAGATCCGATCCCCGCAAAGCTCGTCTACCAACCCGTGGGCGAACAACTCCGGCTCGCATGGGATTTCGTCATCCGAACGCCCGATGGCCGACACTGGTGGAATATTCAGGTCGACTCCGAAACCGGGGAACTGCTCGGTAAAGTCGATTGGATCGCGCACGAGACCTACAGGGTTTTTGGTCCACCACCGGTCTTGACACCCGACGAGGGACCTCACGTCATTACCTCACCACCCTCGCTGGTCAATGCGCCCATACCCTCTCCCTACGGCTGGCATGATACGAACGGAATCCCTGGGGCAGAATTTACCGATACACGGGGAAATAACGTCGACGCCCAGGAAGACGAAGATGCCAACGATACAGGCGGCACCCGGCCAGACGGGGGCCCGGGGCTGGTTTTCGATTTTCCCTTCGACCCGACTCTTCCCCCCTCCGCCTACCAATCGGCCTCGATAGCCAACCTCTTCTACTGGAATAATGTCGCTCACGACCTCTTCTATCAGTACGGGTTCGACGAAGCCAGCGGGAACTTCCAAGTCAACAACTACGGTCGCGGCGGGATCGGCGGCGACCAGGTTAGGGCCGATGCCCACGACGGTGGAGGAACGAATAACGCTCAATTCGGAACTCCGCCGGACGGATTCAAGGGCATAATGGAAATGTTCCTTTGGACCGGCGCCGTACAGTTGGCTGTCATCTCGCCCGCCCCCATCGCAGGCGTTTACTCCGCAACCGCGCCAGCCTTTGGCCCTGAATTGCCGAACCCCGCTCTCGGGGGCTCTGTCGTCGCGGGCCTCGACTCTGAAAACCCCGCCGGCCCAAGCTCGACCGATGCCTGCTCGGCGCTCACCAACTCGGCTTCCGTCAATGGAAATATCGCCTTAGTCGATCGAGGGAGTTGCGATTTTGTCGATAAGGTGGCGAATGCCCAGGCGGCCGGAGCGACCGCTGTGATCGTGGCCAATAATGTCGGCGATGGCCTCCTCAGTATGGGAGGCACGAACGCGTCCATCACGATCCCTTCCATTTTTATCGGGCAGAGCGATGGAGCGCTGATCCGATCTCATCTCGGCTCTGTTGATGTAAACCTCAACCCCTCGGTCATGCGAGATGGTTCGATGGATGCGGGCATCATCCTCCACGAATACGGGCACGGCGTCAGCAACAGGCTCACCGGAGGGGCAGGCAATACGGGATGCCTGTCGGCAACCCAAAGTAGCGGGATGGGGGAGGGGTGGAGCGATTTCTTCGCTCTCTTCCTTGGAACCCGAGTCGGCGACGTCGGCACGGAGACTCGTCTCCTCGGAAGCTATATTCTGTCGCAGCCGCCCAACGGGCAGGGTCTTCGCAGCCAGCCCTACAGCACAGACATGGCGGACAACACTCTCACCCTCGTCGATATTGAGACGGCAAACCAGCCCCACGGCGTGGGCGAGATCTGGGCAACGGCTCTTTGGGAAGCCTTTTGGCAACTCGTTGACGCGCACGGATTTGACCCAGATATCTATGAGGGTACCGGTGGAAACAACCTAGCCCTGCAGTTGGTCATGGACGGGCTCAAGCTTCAGGCTTGCAACCCCACCTTTATCGAAGCCAGGGATGCGATTCTGCTGGCTGAATCGAATGCCACTGATGAGATCAACCAGTGCCTGCTTTGGCGGGCGTTCGCTAAAAGAGGTCTTGGTGCAGCCGCCACGGTTTCAACGAACCCGTCGAATATATCCACCAGCGAGGACTTCACCCTGCCCGCCACCTGCTCCGAGTTCTGCGCCGATGGGGTGACGAATGCCGGAGACCAATGCGACGATGCCAACCTGATCGACCTGGACGGCTGTTCGCAAACATGCCGAATCGAGGAGTCCTACACCTTCCAGGGGGTCGCAGCGGGGGGCACGGTTGAATTCGTCATCGAAGGCGAAAGCGTGATCATCACGACCCTTCCGGGCGAGACAGCCGCCGACGTCGCTCTCTCGATGGCCGCAGAGATTTCGGCGAATGCTACCCTGGCTTCCCTAGGCGCCACCGGGCACGCCGACGGGAACGTCATTGTGGTCGCGGGTACAATCTTGTCGACTATCATTTCAGACCCTGGCCTGGCACCCGCAGTCCCTCTTTCGGATTGGTTTCCCGGCATCGTCGCGCTCTTCCTCCTCGTCTCTGGCATCTCGTGGCTACAAGGAAATAAACTCCGAAACCATGACCAGCCAGAGACCCACTAGGCCATTTCCTGCATCATCGGGATTCATGGTTCGGGGAGCGACCTTTCTCGCCTTCTTGATCCTCTCGTTCTCGGCAGCCTTCCCCCAGACGGCCCTCGGTCAGGGCAGCAGAGCCTTCGTTTCCCCTCCCGGCGCCCTCCCCTTCTCCGCCTCTCTCCAAGCAACATTGGCGAAGAAGCTTCAGGAAATGGGGGCCGATTATGTCCCGCGAACGAAGAACCTCGACAAAGACGGCTCGCCCACCTACTCCAACCGCCTCTTGCTCGAAGCGAGCCCGTACCTCCAGCAGCACGCTCACAACCCCGTTAACTGGCATCCCTGGGGCGATGAAGCCTTCACCGAGGCTCGCGAGCGAGGCGTCCCCGTCTTCGTCAGCATCGGGTATTCGACTTGCCACTGGTGCCATGTCATGGAGGAGGAATCCTTCGATGACCCAGAAGTCGCGGAGTTTCTGAATGCCCATTTCGTGGCGATCAAAGTTGACCGGGAAGCGAGGCCCGATATCGACGCGGTCTACCTCGGCGCGGTGGAAGCCATGGGGATCAGCGGGGGCTGGCCCCTCAATCTCTGGGTCAACCCCGACCGGACCCCCTTCTATGGGGGCACGTATTTCCCTCCCCGAAGCCAACGCGGCCGGCCGGGATTCAAAGAGATGCTCGCCCAAATATCAGAGCAGTACACCAAGGACCCGAAGCGCTTCCAAGCCCATGCAAAAGCCGTCGCGAAGGAATTGACCCTGCGCCTATCCGGCAATGCCAGCCAGGCCAGTTCGTCTCCCACGGCGGCCAGCCTCGCAAGCGCGGCCCAAATCTACTCCGAACGATTTGACCCCGATTGGGGTGGCTTGCGTGGCCGGATGAAATTTCCATCAAGCCTTCCACTTCCTTTGCTCCTCCGATGGCACGAAAAGAGCGGGGATCAGAAATCCCTAGCCATGGTGACCAAGACGCTTGATGCCATGGCGACTGGAGGGATCCGAGACCATCTCGGTGGCGGTTTCCACCGCTATTCCACCGATGAGCGCTGGGTTGTCCCGCATTTCGAAAAAATGCTCTACGACCAGGCGCTGATCTCTCTTGCCTATACCGAAGCCTGGCAGAAAACCGCAAAGCCTTTATTCGCGGAAGTCACGGTATCCACCCTCGACTATGCGATCAGGGAACTCCGGTCCCCCAGAGGAGGGTTTTACTCGGCCACAGACGCCGACAGTGCAGGGCCAGACGGCGAAATGGAAGAGGGGCTTTTCTTCACCTGGACACCCTCTGAAATCGACTCAATACTTGGCCCCCAACTCGGGAAGCAAACACGCGCGTGGTTCGGGGTCGGTACGACGGGCGATGTCGAAGGCCGAAGCGTCCTACGCACTTGGCGCGACCTCGGAGAACTCTCCCAAGAGCTCAAGATCCAGCCCTCCGTCCTACTGGAGAATACGGCGAAGGCGCGAGTCCAGCTCCTCCGAGCGAGGGCGCTCCGCCCTGCTCCACTTCGAGACGAAAAGGTCATCGTCGAGTGGAACGGCTTGATGATCTCGGCTCTAGCCCGAGCCGGGTTCGCACTGAACCGGCCCGCCTATTTGTCGGCAGCACGGGATGCTGCTGAGTTCATCTTGAAAAATATGCGCTCGGGAAACCGACTCCATCGCGTTTGGTTAGATGGACAAGCCGCCGGCCCCGCTTTCCTGGGCGACTACGCTTTTCTCATCGCTGGGCTTCTCGACCTCTACGAGGCCTCTTCAGAGCCTCGCTGGCTCGACGCTGCGCTAATTCTCCAAACCGTCCTCGATGCGCATTACGCTGACCCCCTCGGCGGATATTTCCGTACAGCGGACGATGCGGAGATCGTTCTCGTCCGATCGAAACCCGTACGCGACAATGCCATTCCATCGGGAAATGCTGTTGCCGCCCTGAACCTCTTTCGCCTGAGTGCCCTGACCGACAACCCAACGTTGAGGAGCCAAGGCCTGCAAATTCTGGCCTCCGAGGGTGAAACGATTCGCAAGAACCCGACCCGTGTGCCGGGGCTCCTCATCGCCCTGGATTTCGCTTTGGATACCCCGAAAGAAGTTTTCCTTATCAAGGGCAGCAACGATGACGCCGAGAGCCTCATCGGAGTCCTGCGAGAAACCTTCGTCCCCAACCGGGTGGTTGCCATCGTCTCAGATGGAAAGGAACGCGAAGAACAAGAAGGGAAGGTTCCTCTGCTTCGCTACAAAACCGCTCTGAACGATCTGACGACCGCCTATGTCTGCCAGAACAAAGTCTGCAAGCAGCCCACCTCGAACCCCGAAGTCTTCAAAGCTCAGCTCCTTCGGAAACCCGAAAAAATCGTCTCTCCCTGAGTAGCGAGAGGCAACGGCCTGCGCGAAAAGTACGGGAAATGAAAGTGTCGAAGCCTTTCGATACTCTTCCTCTCGCGGGGTAAGTGAACCGGCGACCGAGAGACACTTGAACAGAAGTCGAGGCGAAAAAATGCTCGAACTGGTGTTGATTCTGACGGGGGGCTTCGGATGGTGGTTTTGGGAAAACCGGAAACGCCGTACCCACGCCGTGAGCCCAGGCTACCAGCCCTCTATCGAGCTGCCCCACGAACAGGAATTTGAGCTCTACCACAATGCCTTTTCACTCTGCTCGAAAAAAATTCGGGTCTGCATGGCCGAACTCGATCTCGACTATGAGAGTCATCCGATCGACTTGATCGAGACAGGCTCCTACGAGACCCTCTCCCGACATTTCCTCGCCATCAATCCCGAAGGCACGGTGCCTGTCCTTCTCCACCACGGGCATCCTGTCTACGAATCCCACGAACAGATTCGCTATGCCGCTGATCATGCGGGCGAGGGTTCCGAATCACTCGTTCCCGAGGAAGAGGAGCGGAGTCGAGAAATGCAGCTCTGGGTCGACCGGGCCTCCCTCACCGGAGACAACCCCATCCTCGCCATGGCCGAAAGCGCGGGCAACTGCGTCCCTGGCATCACACTCCCGCTCTTCTGTTCGATGCTCAAGGAAATTCCGATTCGCCGAATTTTGGTGGGCCTGCTCTTCCACCGACTTCGTTTTCGACCCTTTCTCTTTCTTCTGATGAAGGCGGCTGGCCTCGGGCGGCTAGCGAAAATCAAGCCTCTGGCCCAAACGATCGAGCGCTCCATCCAACACATGAACCGCCACCTCGACGACCTTGAAACGCAGTTGGAGAAATCCCAAGGCCCTTGGATTCTGGGCGACTTCTTCAGCCTTGCCGATATCAGCTGGGTGGTGATTTTCGACCGAATGCGGGAAGCCGACTTCGCCGACGTCTTCCTCGGTGAAGGCCGGCGAGAGCGCGTCGCAGCTTACCGGGACAACCTCTTCGCTCGAGAAAGTTATTCCAGGGGCATTTGGAACCACGAGCACCCCACCGTCCGTCGAGGCACCGAGAGACTTCGCGAAGCCAAAGCAAACGACCCCGGCCTGGTCGCCCTGCTGGGTGACTCCATCGCCACCCGAGAAAAGAGCGCCTAGCCAGCGAGGCGCGCGCACCACGCCCATCGAAGATCGGCTAGAGTGCTTCGCCGTGCCCGACGACCCCACGACGCTCGCTCTGGTCCTCGCCATAGTCGCTCTGGGCGCTGCCCTACAGGGCGCTGCGGGCTTTGGGATGGCGCTGATCGCGGCTCCCCCCCTGATGATCCTCGCCCCGGAACTCATTCCGGGTCCGTTGATCGCTTCGGGGGTGGTTCTCACGGGAGCGGTCGCTCTTCGGGACCGTGCGGCCATCGACTTCTCCGGGCTGCGCTATTCCCTGCTCGGCCGAGCGTTGGGAACCGCCCTGGCCGCCCTTTTTCTCGCCGTGAGTTCGGCCCAAGCGTTTGACCTCGCCTTTGGGCTCTTCGTCTTGACTGGGGTCGGGCTCAGCGCTGCGGGGATTCAGCTCCGCCTGAGCCCGCTCTCCGCCGGCTTGGCGGGCCTGCTCTCTGGGCTAATGGGAACCATCTCCGCCATCGGGGGCCCGCCCATGGCATTGCTCTACCAGCATTCCGGACTCGATCGGCTCCGGGCGACCCTCTCGGGGTATTTCGTGCTGGGTGTCGGGTTCTCACTACTCGCTCTGGCCGCTGTAGGGCGCTTCGGCTGGAGCGAATTCAAGCTCAGCCTCTTGCTTAGCCCCGCCATGGCCGTGGGCTTCCTGCTCTCAATCCTTCTCCAGAACCGACTTCCCGAGCGCGCAATCCGCCCCATCATTCTGATTCTCTCGCTCTTGTCGGGGGTCTGGGTGATTTACCGAGCGGCCTAAGGCACTATGAGGCTGGCTTCTATTGCCCGAGAGATTTTCAAATCGGGGCTCGACCCTCACCTCACCGTTCAAAGGAGAAATCATGGACTTGGTCTTGCTCGTCGTGGGGCTCGCGTTGCTCGAATATCTAGCCTTTGGAATGCTCACTGGGAAAGCCCGAGCCCAGCATGGGGTCGAGGCACCGGCGATCGTCGGGCACCCCGATTTCGAGCGCAAATACCGGGTACAGCAGAACACCCTTGAGCAGTTGATCATTTTCGTGCCTTCGATCCTGCTCTTCCAACACTTCTGGAATCCGAACTTCGCGGCGCTCTTGGGGCTCATCTTTATCGTCGGACGTATCCTCTATTACAGGGGATATGTCGGGGATCCTAGCAAGCGAGCCTTCGGCTTTGTCATCGGCTTTGTCGCTCAGGCGGTACTCCTACTCGGCGCAATCCTGGGAGCAAGCCTGGCCCTTCTCGGCTGAGGAAGCCTAGGATCTCCCTGGCCCATGGGTTAGGATCGCAATTCCATAACACTCGAGGCGCCTCCCCCAGCCCGATCAGGGAGCCATAGATGAGCGAGACTCAAGCGGGGGAACCCGTCGACTACATCGCGGAAACCCGCGCGAACTACGATGCCCTGGGCTTTCCGCCCTACCAGTGGGTCGAAAGCTCGGGAACTCCACCCTGGTCTCCCGCCGAAGTTCCCTTGCACGAAGCCAAGATCGCGCTCCTGGCATCCGGCGGAATCTACCGGCGAGGTCAACGCGCCTTCCACTACAAGGACGACGCCTCGTACCGGGTGATCGACACGTCCGTCCCGAGCGAAGACCTTCGAATCAGCCACTTCGCTTACGACCTGACCGATGCCCGCGAGGATCCGGGCGTGGTCTTCCCCGTGGATAGCCTGCGATCACTCATCGACGAGGGAAGCCTCGGGTCGATCGCCCCAGAGGCCTTCACGTTCATGGGCGGCATCTACTCCGCGCGCAAAGTGCGCGAGGAACTCGCGCCCGCCCTGGTGGAACGTGTCGTCGACCAACGGCCTGATATCGCGCTTCTGGTTCCGGTCTGACCCGTATGCCATCAGTCGGTCGGACTGATCGCCAGGCAACTCGAAGAGGCCGGAATTCCCACGCTCTGCATGACGAGTGCACTTTCCATCACGCGTTCGGTGGGGGCGCCTCGGGCGGCCTTCGTCGACTTTCCGCTCGGCCATACCACGGGCAAGAAGAACGAACCGGAAATGCAGAAAAGGCTGATCAAAAGCGCCCTGGCTGCCTTCCACGAACTCCGGGAACCCGGGGGGATCAAAATTCTCGACGAGCGCTGGTCCGACGACGCAACCTGGCGAAAAGATCCCATGCGGGGAGGAGCATCGAGCGCGGACGCCCCTGAAGGTGATTTTCGCACACCCCGACTCGACACTCCCCAATACCAACTCCCGTCCGACCAGATCGAGGCCGAGGCGCAGCACCGACAGGGCGGCTGCGGCAGCTGCGTAGGGGCCGAGTAGCTAGTTTGATCCTCGGTCCCTTTCTGGCATCATTGGCGAAACGGCTCGTAGGCGAAGCGGTTCATTGAGGAGAAGGGCAAGTGAAGGTTTTGCTCGCGATCGCCACCGCTGGTCTCCTGCTCTTCGGCGTTGCTCGCTGGAGCGATGGACCGCTGGGCATTGTGGCCGGGGGGCCTTTGACCTCCGGGCCGTTGCTGGCCTCCGAGGGGGTCGACTTCTCGTTCGCCGCCGACCTTGACACGATCGAGTTCCAGCTCATTGAACCTCCCCGCTCGCGCAAGACCTGGGTGATCCTTCACGACGGCTCTCTCTTTGTTCCCGCCGGATTCATGAATTTACCGATCTGGAAAAAGTGGCCCCACGAAGCGAGCAAAGATGGCCGTGCCATCGTCCGCATCGAGGGCATTCGCTACCCGATTCAACTCAAGCGAGTCGAAGACCGTAAGACCTGGCAACGCGTCGGACTGCTCGCCGCGCACAAATACAACCTTGAGGCCGCCGACTTCGGAGCAGATCCCAGCGCCGAGGATTGGGATCGCTTCTGGGTCTTCAAGCTGTCTCCCCGACCCATGGACTGAGCCCAGGCCGCACCCAGAGCCTTCAAATCCGCCCGGTCTCCCCCCCAAGCGTTCAGCGACCCTTGAACTCGGGTGTCCGCCGCCCAAGGAGCGCAGCGATGCCTTCCCGGGAGTCCTCGGTTTCCGCCGTCCGCGATTGCAGGTGGGCTTCGTATCGCGCGGCGTCCCGGGGAGCCCAATCCAAGCCCCGATAGATCGATTCCTTGGTCCAGCGCACCGCCAGGGGCGCTGCAGAAGCGACTTCACGCGCGATCTCTAGGGCCCGGGGAAGTACCTCATCGGCCTCCACGGCGTGGTTAGCCAGGCCGTACTCCGCCGCCTCCGCGCCGTTCACGATGCGGCCTGTCAAGAGAAGCTCCACCGCCCGAGGCACACCCATCAGCCGAGGCAGGAGATAGGTGGTCCCCATACCGGGATGCAGACCGAGTTGGACAAAGTTGGCCCCGTAGCGAGCCTCTCGATTCGCCACCCGAATATCGCAGACGACTCCCAAACCGAGCCCGCCCCCGATGGCATGCCCCTGCATCGCCGCTATCACGGGAACCTCGATTTCCAAGAGCGAAAGGAAATGGGAATACATGGCAAAGAGACGATCCTGGGGAGCTGTGTAGCCGTCTTCCTCCCTTTTTCCTCCGCCGATCGGACCCGCTTTAAAGTCGGCACCCGCGCAAAAGCTCCTGCCCCGCCCCGTGATGACGAGGCAACGCACTTCGGGGTCTTCGCGCACCCGATGCACCGAGGCGGCAAGAGCCTCGAGAAGATCCGGCGTCATGCTGTTCCTGTTTTCCGGCCGATTCAGGGTCAATGTGGCGACCCTGTCCGAAACCTCGTAGAGAACCGCAGCTTCGCTCATCGTATTCCTTTCCTCGTTTGGCTCAGCTCCGGGGGAACTGAACGAGTTGGCGGGCCATCACAAGCCGCTGGACCTGACCCGTCCCCTACACAATATCTATCGCCTTGACGTCACGAAAGAGTTTTTCGATCAGATCGATCGCCGCATCCAGGGCCGCGCGCCCGATCCCTACTGCCATGATCGCCACCAGGGGTCGGGTCGCGTTGAAGGAACGCATGGCTCCCTTGAAGCCTGCCCTCCGAGCGTAGTGTTCTTCGCCGCCAATGAGGTTTTCCGTCGATACTCGGCCCCACCTCTCGCCGAGGAGCTAAGTCTACTGAAGCCCAATCTGGAAACGTCCAGCCAAAACCGACCCCAGCAAGGTAGGCAAGAATCAGATTCCCAGACCGATCTTTCCGGGGTAGGACACCAGCGAGGGGGGCGCTGCCGGTTTTCTCCCGAAAACTTCAGCGGATGGGCGACTACTGGCAACTCAGCTGTGTCACCATTAGCCCGGATCTCCTTATCAGTTGCCCCAATTCCTCCAACCCGGGAGTGCAGCAATGATCGCAACCAAGAATACGCATGAGAAGAGTTCGAGCCGATCAAAAAAGAATACCTTGCTCCTCTTGATTGCCGCATTCGGGCCTTTCCTCTTGGCCTTCCTTGGAGATTCAACAATGGCGATTGCCGCTGAGGCGGCGGCGCCCAATGTGGTGATTCTTCTCGCCGACGACCTGGGTTGGGCCGATGTCGGGTACCACGGCAGCGACATTCAAACGCCAGGCATCGACCGACTGGCCCGGGAAGGCGTTCGCATGGAGCGCTTTTACGCAGCGCCCATTTGCTCACCCACCCGCGCCGCACTCATGACCGGTCGCGATCCCCTCAAGCTCGGAATCGCCTACGACCAAATCCACCCATGGTACAACGCGGGTCTCTCCCCCAACGCCTACACCATCGCCCAAGCCTTTCGATCGGCGGGGTATCAAACGGCGCTGATCGGGAAGTGGCACCTTGGCCATACACAGGAGCAACAACTTCCCAATGCCCACGGCTTTGAACAATTTCACGGGCACCTCCACACCAATACGGACTACTGGATACACGAGCGGGAGGGGGCGCACGACCTTCAAGAGAACGGAAAATCAATCTCGCTCGATGGAGAATACCTGACGCATATCCAGAAACGCGAAGCTATTCGTTTCCTTCGAGACCGCGACCCTGAGCGACCCTTCTTTCTCTACGTGCCCTTCACCGCGCCCCATAGCCCCATGCAGGCTCCAAAGGAAACCATCGACCGATACAAACATTTGACCAATCAGAATTATCGCCGGGTCTACGCCGCAATGGTCGACGAAATGGATGGAGCCATCTCGGCGATCCTAGAAACACTCGATCAAGAGGGTCTGGCTGACGATACCCTCGTACTCTTTTTCAGTGACAACGGGGGCTTTCAAGCCTTTGGAGGCAGCAACGTTCCGCTCAGGGGGGAGAAGGGCCAAACCTTCGAGGGGGGGATTCGCGTCCCCGCGGTCCTCCGCTGGCCGGGGCAATTGCCCGCGGGCGGGGTCGAGAACGCCCAGACGACCGTGATGGACGTATTCCCAACCCTAGCCGCCGCCGCATCCATCGAACTCGAGCCCGACACTCCCCTCGATGGCCGCAACATGTGGCCGGTCCTCCACGACGGGGTATCCGCCAGTCCGGCTCCACCCATCTTTTTTGCTTCAGAGATTCCCCTACCCGGAATGATCCATCTGGCCGTGATCGACCCGCCCTGGAAACTCGTTCAAATCGTCATCGAGCGGCAGACCGAAATTCAGACTCGCAATTTTCTCTTTCGCATTCTCGAGGACCCCAACGAAGAGAACAATCTGGCCGCCGAAAAACCCAAAGTGGTCGAAAGACTTGCCGGTGAAATCCGGACTTGGCGAAGCCAACACCCCATGGCAGGCACTCGCGGCACCCTAGTCCCTCATCCGGGTTGGGTCGCTCCCCACGACTGGGCGGACGCCGTCACTCCGGGCTCCGCTCTGCAAGCTACCTGGAACAACGAACTCCCGTTCAACAAGGCCCTGCTCGATGCGACCGCCGAGCGCGGAGTCCTCGTAGACGACGCAACGCGCAGAAAACTCGAGGCCCAGGAGCAGGAACGAAACAAAGCCTGGCAGAAATAATATTTCTTGGCTTTTCAGCCCGTGGCGCCCTCGGCAGCCACGGACGCTCGTTCATCCTCGTCGGACGGGTGAGGGAAAACCTCAATGGGCGGCAGTTCGCGGCTCACCAGGGACCAAAAGACCAGAGGAAGCTCGAGAGTAACCCCCAGGAAAACCAGGAACAGCACTCCGCCCCGAGCCACACGACTAGCCAGTTCGTCGTCGGGGAGCAGGCTGTACACGGCCCACAAGGCGATCCCCGTCGCGATGAAACCCCCAAAGGACATCACCATAAATTGTCCGCGGGTATTCTTTCGGCGATCGAAGCTGAATACATAGGCGGATTTCAGGCCCGATGGCGGATGGACGACCCCCCGTGCTGCGAAAGCGCCCGCCAGATGCCCCCACTCGTGGAACACGTAGGCACAAGCCGCCAAAGCAACCCCTGCTACGACGCCGGTAAAATCGCTCAGCATGCCCGTGCCCATCGAAAAATTCGAAAGCCACCACCAGAGACCCGCAGCGGCCAAAACGACCAACGCATCCCGAACCGCCAACTTCAAGAACATGCCTCGACCCCTCCTCTACTTCGCTCGCCCGGGCACGATAATCCAGCTCCCGGCTTCCCGCGATCTGTCGCCCACGAAAGAATGTTGAAGAGCCTCCTCTGCTCGCCTACTCGGGAATTTCGTAGAGAAGGATCGAATAACCCGGCTGGGCCACCGGTTCGCGATCGAGAAGCCAGTCGTAGCAGCCTGGAGGTGCGCTCGCGAAAGAATTCCCCACCGAATAGAGGCCTCGAAGCAGGGTTGCGCTGATGGCCACCGTGCCCGTCACCGGGGTGCAGCCAGGCAACCGCTTCGCGCGCAGGCCATAACGCTCGGGCGGCTCCGGCCCGAAATAACCGAGCCACACCGGAGGGTTTCCCCGGGCCTCGAGTTCGTCGGCCAACGCGGACAGAGACTGCCCCCAGTCCAGGTTCGAATCCACCAGAAAACGGTGGGCTCCCGTGGGTCCTCCAGCCAATCGATTGAAGTGCGCAAGATAGTGGGGATGAATCGCCGCTCCGGCCACCGCCAGCCAGGCCAGTAGGAGACACGTCGCCCCGAGTCGAAGCCCTCGAAGCGGCGCAACGCGGATGCCGATGAAAAAAGCAATCAGGGGAATCACTGGCAATGCGTAACGCAAACCCAAGGGGACGCGCAGCCAGAAAACCACGATCCCCAGGAAGATTGCGACGACCACAGCCACGATCGCCAACGCGACTCGCTCTCCAAGCCGCTCATCTTGACTCCCGCCGTCCTGCGACTCGTCATCGCCCTTGGCTTTCGCGAGCGGCGAGCTTGGTGCCAGGAGTGCCCAACCCAGCAGGATCAGCACAGGCACCGGAGTCTTCAGCGCCCACGCCACGGGGATCAGGTACGGGAAATGGCCACCCTCGGCGATTTCTCCGAAAAAATAGATAGAGCGGCTACCCGTATTCGCCTCGACGTCGAACCAGAGGGCCTGAAGAATCGACGGCAGGGGTACGCCCGGGAAAGGCCCACCCTGGGCAGCGATGAACTCCAAAGAAAATCCGTAGCCCACCCAGATCACGCCCGTCGCAATCGCGATGAGGCCGGCCAAGCGGATGCTGGCCCGCAGCCCGGGAAGCCAAAAGCCCCTAATTAGCCAGCCCCCAGCTTCTCGATCCGCCGCCGATCGAAACGGCGGCACACCGTATTCCATGGCGAGTAAAAGCAGGCCGAGACTGGGAAGAAGAATAAGAGCGCTCAGCTTGGAGAGCAGCGCGAGTCCCAGTGAAAGACCACAAACCGCAAACCGAAGGGCTCCCGGCCGATTCCACCAGCGCCAGAATGTATAGAGAACCTGCGCGAAAAGAACGGTCACGACGATATCGGAGTGAACCAAAAAACCATGGCCGAGAAGCGTGGGGGAGAGGCTGTAGAGAGATAGGGCCAGCAGGCCAGCTCCCGGGCCGGCGACTTCCCTCGCCCAAAGAAAAATCAGCAAGGCCCCCCAGCAAGCAAGCCCCACGAAGGGAAGCCGTGAGAGCCAACGAATACGCTGGGGTTCCGGGTCAGGACCCGAAAGAAGTTGCCCACCGATCCCTCGAGTGATCTCGAGTCCATCGTCTAGCCAGGGGAGCAGGGCGAGCGAAGCCAAGTGGTGAGTCAATGGGGGATGGAAACTCAGCGCCTCTACGAAGTCATAGTCTCCTGACTCCCAGAGGTAGAGGCCGACACCCACATAATGAGGTTCATCGATGGTCAAGGTATTTCGCTCGGCCGCATCGAGCAGCCGCAGGCCGAGCGTCAGAATAAGAATCGCCGCCACCCCGGCGACCACCGCCGGAGACGGCTTTTTTATAGGGCCCATAATTCGTTCCCGGGTCCGACCATCTCCGGACTCAGCAAGAGTCCGCTTTCCGGCTCGACTCCAGGCCCCTGAGCAGGGCCTCGGCAATGCGGGGTCCGGCATCACCTTCTCCGAAGGGGTTCGGGATTTCCGCAACACCTCTTATCCAATCGCTTCCCCCATAGGCCAGCTCGAGTTCATCGCGAAGTTCGCGACCCGCCCCAGCCACCAGGCGCACCACCCCGCTCGTGATCGCCTCGGGGCGCTCGGTGTTTTCTCGGATGAGGAGCAGTGGCTTTCCCAGGGAGGGCGCTTCTTCCTGGATACCTCCAGAATCCGAAACGATCAGCCACGAGCCTGCGAGCAGCTGCATAAAATCGACGTATGGCAGGGGGTCCACGAGCCGAACGTTTTCGAATGATCCCAACAAGCGCCGGGCCCGTTCACCCACCTCGGGATTGGGGTGGACGGGAAAGATCAGCCCTACGTCGTCGTGCTCGGCGGCGAACTCCGAAAGCGCACACATTCTCGACTCCATCACCGGGCCAAAACTCTCGCGTCGATGCGTTGTCAGCAGGAGCATCTTCCGGTCTCCGAGCCAAGACAAAATGTCATCCACTTGAGGCGAACGGGCGCGGTCGGCGAGAGCCCAATGCACCGAGTCGACCACAGGGTTTCCCGTGACAACAACGCTCTCCTGATCGACGCCTTCAGCGACCAACTGCTCCCGGTTCTGACTCGTCGCCGCAAAATGAAATTTCGTGAGTCGAGAGATCAGGCGCCGGTTCATCTCTTCCGGGAAGGGGCTCTCCGGATTCCCCGACCGAAGCCCTGCCTCCACGTGACCCACGGGTACCCCGGCATGAAACCCCACCAGGGCGCCGGCGAACGCGGTTGTCGTATCGCCTTGCACGAGGATCGCGTCCGGCCCAATCTCGGCCACAAGCGGCCCAAAGCTCTCGAGAACCCTCTGAGCGATTTCGTTGGGCGTCTGCCCTGGACGCCCCACCCCCAGATCGCGATCCAGGCGAATCGAAAGCTCTCCGAGGAAGGGAGCCAGGATATTCGCGTGCTGCCCCGAGGTCACGTTCAGGGTCTCGAAGACATCAGGCCGGGCCTCCAATGCACGAATGACGGGTGCCAGCTTGATGATCTCGGGCCGGGTCCCAAATAAGGTCAAGACTCGGTAGGCGGCCTCTCTCGGGTGCATGCTCTTTCCGGCTGCCATGTTTCCTTCCCCCGTGATCGCCGGAGAGACGCCCCCTCGCATCGCCCCTGGGTCGAGCGAGAATTGGGCCCTGTGATGCTCTTTCAAGCATACACCCCCTGCTCGCCAAGAAGTAATCCTCCTCGAAGCAAATGGATGGTTTCCCATCCTACGGAACCCCCGTACCCTCTCTCTCTTCAGGAATTGGGGCCGGGAGCGCATGTCCAAGGCAAATCGCGAATGGGTTTTCTGGATACTGCTGGGCGCGTCGATCTCGGTCTGGATGGGCTTCCATTTTTCGGCCCTGATCCCTTGTTCGGAAAACTGCTACATCGACCTAGGCGCTCTCCACGGTTACCCGGTGGGGCACCTGGAACTGGACGATACCCGGCTAAACACCTGGATCCTGGCCTGGAGTCAGCACGCCCTCCTGACACCGGGGGCGACGCTCTTTGATGCCAACGCGCTCTACCCTGCCCCGGCTACCCTGGCCGGTTCCGAACATCTCCTGGGCGAGGCGCTCGTCACTCTTCCCTTGCGCGGGTTCACCGATAATGCCGTATTGATTTACGCCATCACCCTGATGGCAAGCTACGCCATCCTCGGTCTATCCACCGCTCTCTGCGTTCGCTGGCTACTGGGCTCCCAGTCCGTGAGCTCCCTCGTGATCGCGCTTGCCTCGGGACTTGTCGCCATGGCGATGCCCTGGCGAACTGCGGAGCTCAGTCATCTGCAATTGCTCTGGGCCTGTTGGTTTCCTCTAATTTTTGGCCTTTCCCTTCGCCTTCTCTTGCGCGAAGGCAGTTGGCGAGAGAGCACTCTTCTCAGCGTAGTGCTGACCCTGCAACTCCTGTCCTCCTATTACCTCGCCTATATGGTGACCTTTATTCTGGCGATCACATCCTTGGTGGTCATCGCTATAAAGGGGCTGGATCGGCCTTCACTCCTCCGCCTCCTGGCGCCGGCCCTGCTTCCTTACGGAATCCTCGGACTCCTGTCCGTGCCCTACCTGTCTCGATCTGCCCGAGGCGAAATTAGCGTCACACTTGATCCCGACAGACCCATGGCAGGCGATCACGTCGGGAACGCGATCGACATGCTTCTTCCTCGAATGGATACCCTCTGGCAGCAGAGCCCCGGCTTCGAAGTCACCTACTTCATACCCGCCAGCGTTCTCGCACTTGCTTTATTCTCATGGCTCCGAATTGAAAAACGCAACGACGGGCCTTCTTGCCTCAGTCGATCATTCGGTCGAACCCGAACCGCGAGCCTGGCTCTCTGGCTCAGCTGCCTCGTCGCGTTCGTCATGACCCTCGGCTCCCATATACGCCTGGGTGAAAGTGATTTCAGGCTACCCGGCTACTGGGCCGCTATTACCCTTCCAGGATTTTCGAATCTTCGAGCACCCCACCGTTGGGCCATCGTGATCGGCACACTCATGCCCTTGCTCGCTGCTCTCGGAGCGGCGGGTTTGATCAATCGATTCGCCTCCAGGAGCACCGGGAGAAGGTGGGTTGCGGTATTTCTTGGGCTCCTTGTCTTCGTCAATTTTCCATGGACTCGGCTTCCCACTCTTCCCGCCTTCGAGATAAGCACTGCGAGGGACGCTCTCTACGCCAAGCTCCGCGAATTGCCCTCCGGGCCCACTCTCGAAATTCCGTGGCCCCTCGACTCACTGAAACGGAACGCTAAAGACTCCGGATACATGGTGGCCAGCACCAAGCACTGGCGCCCCATCCTCAACGGCTTCACCGCCCATGTGCCGCCAAGCTTCGCGCTCCTCAACCGGGTCGCCCAGGGCCTCCCCTCGCGGGAGGCTGTCGAACGTATCGGCGGCCTGACCGATTTGCGCTGGGTCGTGGTGCATTGGGATGAACTTGGGCCTCACCAGAAGACCGCGTGGTGGGGGGATGCGCCCGGCGGACTCGAACTCATCTATCGCAACCAGGAGGGCGCTATTCTCGGCACCCCCGAATCTCCGGCGAGAGGTCGCTGGATGCGAGAGCTCCTGAATGAGGCGCCCGGTCCGCTCACCCTGACAGGCCTCTCTCGAGAACCGCTCGGGCCGCTCCCCTCGGATGCTGGGATCGTCTCGATCAAAACCGGACCGGCGTTTCGCTATATGGGCGTGCAGCCCCTCTTCAGACGGCTCGAGGTCCAAATGAGAAACCCAGGGCCAGAAGCCTGGCCGGGCCTCGACCTTCAGACCGAAGGCCTCGTCCAGCTCCGCTACGCCTTCTCCGACCTCGATGGGAAAGTTGTGGAAACGGGCACACTCTCCCTCGACGCCGATGTGCCTCCGGGCCTCCATACCGTGTTCCCAACCCTCGCTCCTCCCACCCGCTCGGGCAGCTATAGGCTCTGCCTTGACCTTGTGCAGATTCTCGAGGGAGAAGCCCGGAGTCTGCCCATGAAAGCGACCGAACTCGAGGTCGAGGTCAGCGGGTGGGCCGAGAATCGGGGAGATGCACTCGAGAGGCTCGCCACAACCTACCGAGCGTATCGGCACGTGGAACCCGAAGAAACTCGATCCCGATGTGCGCTCGAGCGAGCCAAGGCGGCTCGCGCATCTGACCCGGCGGCACCAGGGCTCTAGCTCTCCGCGCTCGGGGCTGGCGACGACTCGCCCTTGGCCCGAGCGATGCCGACGACGTGCGCTCCCATTCGGGCCCAGGGGGATCTTCGGTGATAGGGCCAGCGCCGGGCTTCAGCTCTCGCAAGTGCGAGGATAGAGCGCGAAAGCCACCCTTCCCGAAAAAGGCGGGTCTGGGCATTGAAACAGAGCACGCCCACGCCGAAATATTCATCGAGTTCGAAACCCTGCGCGGCTAGGCATCGCCGAATTTCGGGAAGCGAGTAGGTCCTTGAAATCATGACCCCCTGGGCATTCAATCGCTTTCGTAGCCAACGGTAGACGTTGCCCAAAATTCCATAGGCGGACTCACTCGCCACGTAGGTAAAGACGAATTGGCCGCCCGGCGAAAGCAGTGAGCGCATGGACGCGAGCGCTCGCTCAAGATCGGGCAAGTGATCAAATAACTCCATGCAAAGAGCGAGATCGAATTTCCCTTCATCGAGGATCTCAAGTGCATCGGCGCTTCCTTCACGAAAGCGTATTTTCTCCGAGAGACCCGCCTCTTGCGAAGCCCCACGAGCGACTTCCAGCATTTCGCGACTGATATCGACCGCCACGACCTCACAGCCCTTCTTCGCCATATAAAGGCCAAACCGGCCCCTTCCGGTTCCTACATCGATCACTCGCAAGGCCGGAGAGACAGCCAGATGATCGTCGAGGATTGCCAGTTCCGCATCGTAATGAAACGCAAGCGGCCCTTGGTCAGGAGACCACCAACGCTCGACAGTTCCCGGGTTAGAGAAATACTCGGGGACGGCATCCCCATCCAACTTATCTGCCATCAGCCAAGCCCGCTTCGCCTCGAGACGACCAGGCGAAGAGTTTCTCCGATCGTTCGAATCACGATCATCTTACTGGCTCCAAATTTTTGGTCGTAGCGAAGGATCAAGGGGACTTCGCTCATGATTGCATTCATTCGGCGGAGTTTCAGCAAGATATCGACCATGCACGAAAAACCACTCTGGGCCACGAATCCATCGCCGTATTGCTCGAAGGCCCGGGAGAGCACTTCGGCCCGGTAGGCCCGAAACCCACAGGTAAAATCTCGTACGTTCGGCGTCGGGAAGAGGAGACCGAAAACCACTCGGGCGCCGAAGCTCAAAAAACGACGATAGCGAGGAACACCACGAATATTTGCTCCCTGGCGATAGCGCGACGCAATGACTACGTCATTGCCCTCTCGGATCCCTCTCACCATTCGGGCGATCAGTCCAGGTGTCTGGGTATTATCCGAATCCATCGTTACGATGATGTCGTGGGGCTCTGCTCCCTCCAGTGCTGACAGAAGCCCTGTTCGGATAGCTTCTCCCAGGCCCAAATTTTCGGAATGCTCAATCAGTTCGATGGGCATTTCACCTGCGAGTGTGGTCACTACGGAAGACGTATCGTCCGCGCTCCCATCATTCACGACGACGACGCGATAGTCGATCTTGTTTTCCTGCATCGACTGGCGGATGGCCGCGAGCAGGAACGGCAGAGTCTCAGACTCGTTGTAGGCGGGTAGTGCAATGATGACCATTCCCTACAGACCTCTTTGCCGGTATCTAGCTGGGCAGCTTTGCTTAGGGGGAGCGGTGCAAAGATCTGCATCGCAGCTTTCCAGAATTCCCGACTGAAATCCTGGACTCCCCAAGAATAGCACGGAGGCTGATCCCGGCGGCAGAGAGACGCACGCCCTCAACTGACGGAACTCTCGCCCCCTCCGGGCAGGACTCCAAGTCCCTCGACTGCCCGAATCAAAGCCTCGACTCGATAGGGCTTGGTCAGAAAGGCGACGTTCTTCGCGCCCTTGACCGTCTCGCTCAGGTTAATATCGGAATGACCGCTCGAGATAAGGATCGCTATGCCAGGAAGGCGTAAGCGAAGGTCTTCAAATGTCTCCACGAAATTAATATCCGGCATCATAATATCAAGAATAACCGCCGAGTAATCACTCCCGTGCCATTCCAAAAACTTCTCGAGTTCCGAGATTGTCACCGCCGTATCTACAGCGTAACCCGCATGCTGAAGACCCCTCCTGATTGTGTCCAATACGATCAGCTCGTCATCGATCACAAGGATTCTTCCGGCGCCAACTAAATTGGAGCGCGCCTCGGCGAACGAATCGAGTTCCTCGACTTCTTCAGGGGCCTTGGGCAACAGAACCCTGACCGTTGTCCCCGTTCCGAAAACGCTTTCCAGGGTCAATTTTCCGCCGTGGCTCGATACTATTCCCTGAGCAGCCGAAAGCCCGAGTCCACGCCCCATTCCCTTGGTCGAATAGAAGGGGTCGAACACATGACTTCTATCAATATCCGAGATCCCGATGCCCTGATCCTTGACCGAAAAAGAAACGTAGACGCCTGGCTCTAGGGCGTCTACTGGATCCGGTTGATTGCTCTCGGATTCGGGCAGAGTCACAACGCCAGCCCGCACTACGAGCTCTCCTCCTTCCGGGAGCATCGCCTCGAGCCCATTGCGGACTAGATTCATAATCAACTGCCGAAAGCGCCCGGAATCACCCCAAACCGCAGGAAGGTCCTTTGCAAGATCCAAGTTGACCGTCACTTTGGAGTTTATGGACGAACGCATCAAGCCCAGCGTGCCGTCGATCATCTCCGAAAGATCTATTCTTTCGAGATGGGCGGATCCGTGACCGCAGTAGGCGCTCAGTTGCTGGGTCAGAATTGCTGCTCGCTCAGCAGCTTCTTCGACATCTTCCAAGGCTTCGCGAAAATCAGAAACTTCATCTGGACCCAAGCGCCGGGCATAGCTCGAATTCCCGAGAATACCGACCAAAAGATTATTGAAATCATGCGCTATCCCGGAGGCCAAGAGCCCGATTCCTTCCAGCCTCTGACCGGCAACGGCCCTGTCTTCCAGGCGGCTCTGCTCCAAAGCCGAAAGCCGAACGGCTTCCGCGGCTTCCGCGGCCGCCCGAAGCGCTCCGGTCATATCTGCCGCGGTCGATAGGAAAAGCTTCGAGCACACAAAGACGAATAGCGATCCGCCGAAAAAGATAATCGACACCAACAGGTCGTTGAAGTTGGCCTCCTCCACTTCCAGCAGGTAGCTAAAAAATACCAGGTAGCCCCCAAGAAACCCTAAAATCATGAGGGCCAGAAGAGCCCAGTGCCAGCTCTTTCGAAAATCTTTCGAGATGGAGTAAACAAGCCGAAAATTCACGAGCGATAGCAGGAAGACCCCTACCCCCAACCCAACGAGAATGATCTCAAAGCCCAAGAACGAACCTCCTCGTCGGGGAATACGGCACGGATACCCCGACGCTGGCCCCAAGGTAGCGGATCTCTGAATTAGGAGAAATCCATAACGGCCCAGCCAGTCGGGACCAAGGGAGTTCTGACCCTCGGGCGCATACTCGCGCGCGAAACCTAAGTTCTGAGCCCAGACAGGAGCCACCACCCCATCTCTTTTCCTACCGTCGGTTTCGAACCTCAGTCAACCCAATCAAGGGCATCGCGGATCCGCAGGTCTGCGCCCCCGAGAGAAATTGAGAATACGGTTTTCTTCCCTAGGGAATAGACGAAGGGGGCGTTCCCGCGACACGAGTCGATGATGTCGAGAGCCGCGATCGCTCGAGCTTCCGCTCCCTAGATGGCCTTGTTGTCGAACCCCGGAAAGGGTGTGCCTGGAATAACGATTGATTCAGCAATCCCTGCGCTTCTATGCTTCGTGCCCCGAGAATAGCTCTCTCCCACGATCATGTGTCTGAATGCCATCCGTGAAGGCCAGGCGACCAAGACGAACTGCGACCATTGCCGGGCGAGAGGGTGATCCGAGTCTCCGGCCAGAACGGCGACTGGTGTGGCAATCCAATAGAAGTTTCCACCGCGCCTGAAAACCTGAATCGCGGCCCTCCTTGCATACCGCTCGTAGGCCGCAGCCCCAGAGGACACACTCGCGGGGGCATGCTCTCCATCTATCTGATATTCCGCCCGGCTCTTGAAGCCGTTCAGGTTGACCATCGTAAACGGAGACCACTGTCCCGACTGGTAAAAAGTCGAGATTTGCGCCTGATCCGAACTCAAGCCATCCAGAGAAACGTTCTTGGGGTAGTCAACCTCGGGAACCTCGCGAACTCTGATGGGGCGCAGAAAACGGACAACTATGCCGAACACCGAAATCAGGCGATGGACGAAGCGTGAGCTCGGCGTCAGTGCCATCACGAAGCTCGCGCGAAGCCCCATCTCAGTATCAGATGCGGATTTCGCGATGACATCGATTGCAGCCTGCCGAGATGGGTACTCCTCAATAATCAGTCTCTCAAAACTCAGAAAGGATCTACCGTAGACAACGTCCAACGCTCCAGCGTAGATTCGCTCCCCTCCCACGTCCTCTATCCAGTGACGGCTGGCCTCGAACCAGGCCTCGTGGAGGCTGACATTGCCTACCCTGAGAAAGCGGACGATACCGACGCGATTACCGTCATCCCTTTCAATGAAATTCTTCAAACGCATCTCGTTCACGGCGCCTTCTCCCCGACGGCTCGGCAGTCAAAACCATCCCGATATCAGCACCAAAAATCGGAAAGCGCAATCCTGCGTTTCCTCCACGGGGTCGGTTTCACCGAATTCCTCTCCGGGAAGGCATGGCGAGGCCCTGGCGGGGCCGAGGACCAGAACCGAGGCGAAGCCGATTCAACACTCGGGTCGGCTGGAAACCATTCGAAAGTGCAAATTCCTGAAACTTCCTGAGTCCCACCGGAACTACAAATCGAGCTGATGAGGAGGACACGCCCCGACGCCTCCACATGTGCTACCCGATAGAGCGTGGATCGACGGACAGAAAGAAATACGGAACGCGCGCGCTTAGGAACCCTATTTGCGTTCGGTACCGGCTCCGTAGCAGTAGGCACAAAGAATATAATTTTCGGCTCTTGGCTGATGCTCTACTACAACCAGGTCCTGGGGATGAAGCCCTACCTCGCGGGACTCGCCCTGGCCATAGCCCTGGTTTTCGACGCCGTTACTGATCCCCTGGTGGGAGCCTGGTCGGATCGGGTTCGAACTCGCTGGGGTCGGCGACACCCATTCATCTACGTCAGCCTGCTGCCCTTCGCCACCTCCGTCTACTGGATTCTTCAGCCCGTACCTGACCCCACCCAGTCTGAGCTTTTCTTCCGCCTGCTCTTTTTTTCGGTGGCTGTGCGGGTTTCCATGACTTTCTACGACGTTCCAAGGAACGCGCTCGGGCCGGAACTCACCAAAGATTACGACCAGCGAACTCTTATGATGGGTATCTCTACAGCTTTCGGCTGGCTGGGGGGGGCGGGTATCGCAGCAGTAGCTCTCGGACTTCTCTTTCCGGAATCCCCAGAATATTCTCGATCCCGGGCGCTCCTCAATCCAGAGGGCTACGCGCATCTGGCCGTAATCTCTGCCTTAGTCATTTTCGTCTCAGGCCTGATCTCTACCATCGGACTCCATTCCCAGATTCCTTACCTGCATGTTCCGGATAAAACCGAACGAATCGAAGTTCGCAAGATTCTCAACGAAATCCTTGAGACTCTCTCGAATAGATCCTGGCTGGTCGTCTTTCTCTCCGGCTTGGTTTTCGCGCTTTTTATCGGACTCCAGTCTGGGACGGACCACTACTACAACATCTACTTCTGGCAGTGGGTCCCCCAAGAAATCAGCTCTTTTCCAATCGCCCAGGCGTTCGTCGCGATCATTTGCGGATTTTCGGCCAGCGTAGTTTCGAAAGGTCGAGAGAAGAAGAAACTTGCTGTCCGACTCTTTTCCGCAAGCGTCGTACTCGGTCCCCTCCCTGTCGGCCTTCGGCTCATGGACAGCATGGTTTCGTTCTCAACATTTCCCGCCAACGGAACGGATTTCCTCTGGTGGACGATGCTTCTCCACAGTTGCACCATGATTGTGCTCGCAACGACTGGTTTCATTCTCATCGGATCTATGGTGGCGGACATCGTCGAGGAAAGTCAGGCGGAGACCGGGCGGCGAAGCGAGGGGTTGCTCAATGCTGGCCCCGCACTCGCTCAAAAAACTATGAGTGCGGGGGGGGTGCTGATCACCGGCATCATTCTTTCGACTTTCGGCTTCGACGTCCCCAACCCAAGTATCGAATCGATGCAGGAACCCATGATCAAACTAGCGACTGCTCATCTAATCCTCGGCATGACCCTGCCCGTTATTTCCACGTACCTGATCTCAAAATATACGATCACAAGATCAGATCACGAGAAGCGGGTTCGCCAACTCGGCTACGCCTCAGATGATCAGCCCTAGCCTCTGAATTCGTTCGCAAGCTACCCGAAGAACCAAGGCGCTCATCACAGCGAACTCTCTGAAATGGCAGCGCCTATGCTAGCTTTTTAAATCTATGAAGTATCGACTGACCATCGCCGCAATTTTTAAGCACGAGAACCCCTACCTTCGTGAGTGGATCGAATACCACCGAATAGTAGGTGTCGATCATTTCTACCTCTACGACAACGATGGCGGAGAGGACGCCCAAAGGATTCTTCAGCCTTATGTCGAACTCGGCATCGTAACTCGGCACCCCTGGCTCCACTTCGATGGCTCAAAGCATGATCGCCCCACTCATTTTTTCGCGCAGGACAAGAATCATCTCGCCTTTGGTCACGCCGCCCAAAACTACCGCGATCAGTCCGAGTGGATAATGAAGATCGATATCGACGAGTTCCTGGTTCCACTCGAGGACGAGGATCTACGCGCGATCATCGCCCGCTACACCGAAGACCCCAGGATCCGCGGCATTCGTATCCCCCGCATCGATTTCGGTTTTTCTGGTCACATGAAAAGACCACCCGGACTTGTGATCGAGTCCTACACACAGCGAGAGTCCGAGAACTCAGATCACAAAGATCTTGCGCGGGGCGCCTACCTCACCAAGAACGCCTACTCCAGTAGTGCCCATAGTTGGCACTATCGGCCATTGAGCTTGGGGCGAACTGTCAAAGAGAGCGACGTCTCCGACATGCGCGTCAACCACTACTACACGAAATCTCTTGAGGAATGTCTGCTCCGGCAAAACATGATGCAGACCCGACCGGTGTCCGAAGAGCAGTTCAATCGGCAAAACGATGGACTCAATGCCACCTCTGATGATGGCATGCTCCGTTTTCTTCCTGAACTGAAAAAGCGCCTCTCGGCGGCGCCTCGCTGATCAAGGCTGTCTTTTACCGCTTGGAGTCTTAAAGAAACCAATGCTATCTCGATCAAAATGGTATGGCCTCATACTCGTCGTCTTGGCTCTCGGCATTATCTACGCCTCCGGAAAGGGCGCTTTCGTGCCGACTCCCAGGGCCGGTTCCCCCGAGGCTCTCTCCCAGAGCCCAGAAAGCGTTGCCCTTCGCGGCCAAAAAGTCAGCGAGGCCGCGCGAACGATCGGAGTCGCCACACCCAAACAAATCCTCTTTGGTGATTTGCACGTTCATACCACGTTCTCCTTCGATGCTTTTCAGCTGAGCCTTCCCATGGCGGGCGGAGAGGGAGCCCATCCCGTAGCCGATGCTTGTGATTACGCGCGGCATTGCTCGGCCCTCGACTTTTGGTCGATCAACGACCATGGCATCACCCTTACCCCCCGTCGTTGGGCCGAGACCGTCGAGTCGATCCGGGAATGCAATGATGTCAGCGGCGACGAAACGAACCCCGACCTGGTCAGTTTCCTGGGCTGGGAGTGGACCCAGGTCGGCCCGACTCCCGAAGAGCACTGGGGTCATAAGAATGTCGTCCTTCGCGACCTTGAGGACGGAGCGATTCCGACGCGCCCCATCACGGCGGGCCTGCCTCCCGGAGCCCCGGATATGGAAGACGCCATGCCCTCTCCGTTCTTGATGGGCCTCTACGCCCTGGCGACCTCTTCGGGGGGCGGGGACGAGTTGGTGGAATATACAGCGGAAATTTCGGGGATCCCTCGATGCCCTGACGGAATCCCGGTTCGCGACCTTCCTAGCGATTGCATTGAAGCAGCCCCCACGCCAGCGGAACTCTTCGACAAGCTCGACGACTGGGGTCACGCTGCCATTGTCATCCCGCATGGGACGGCCTGGGGGTTCTATACTCCACCGGGTTCTTCCTGGGACAAGCAACTGACCCCCGAACAGCATGACCCGAAATGGCAGCGGATCATCGAGATCTACTCCGGGCACGGAAACTCTGAGGAGTATCGGCCCTTGAGTGAAATCAGCATTGCCGCTGATGGAACCCGAAGTTGCCCCGCGCCCAACAACAACTACCTCCCCGCCTGCTGGCGAGCCGGCGAGATCATCGAAGAAAGATGCCGGGCGGAGGGCACGGATATCGCCACTTGTGAAGAAAGAGCCATCGAGGCGCGCCAGTTTTTCGTAGATGCTAAGCGCAATGGTGGCCCGACGACGGTTCCCGGAACGACAGTTGCCGACTGGCAAGACGCGGGCCAGTGTCGGGATTGTTTTCAACCCGCCTTCAACCTAAGACCGCGCAGCACCGCCCAATATATTCTTGCACTCGGCCGGGATGATGTGGAGGGAGGTGCCGCCCAGTTTCGATTCGGCGTCATCGCCTCGAGCGACAACCATTCCGCTCGACCCGGCACGGGTTATAAGGAGGTGGCACGCGATGAATTTACCGAGGCTCGCTTCGCGAATTTCGTAGACACACCGCTTGGTGCCGAAGATAAACGCGAGCCTGTATCAGCTGCAGAGCCGATGGACCCGACCTATACATCTGAAATATTTTCGGTCTTCGAAACCGAACGCGGGGCGTCGTTCTTCCTGACCGGAGGACTGGCGGCAGTTCACTCCCAGGGAAGAAGTCGCGAGGACATCTGGGATGCGTTGCAAAGGCGGGAGGTCTACGGAACCAGTGGCCCCAGAATTCTTCTCTGGTTCGATATTCTAAACGCCCCGGGAGGCGCCTCTCTGCCGATGGGAAGTGAAGTCGAGCTTGCAACAAGTCCAATTTTTCAGGTTAGAGCAGTGGGCTCTTTCGAACAGAAGCCGGGCTGCCCCGCCGATATCATCAAAGCCATGGACGCCGATCGCATCAGCCGGCTCTGCCAAGATGAATGCTACAACCCGGGCGATCGACGGCGAGCGATCAGCCGCATCGAAGTTGTACGGATTAGGCCCCAGAGAAATGCACAAGAGGAAATCAGTGCCCTGGTGGACGACCCCTGGCAGGTCTTCCCCTGCCCAGGAGGAACCGAGGGCTGCCAGGTTGCCTTCACGGACCCTGATTTTGAACGATCCGGACGGGACGCACTTTATTATATCCGCGCCATCGAGGAGGGAAGCATGGCCATCGGAGCCGACCCCCTCGGTTGCGAGGATTCGGAGGATGAGCGCTGCACCAAGATCAGCGCCTGCTCCAGCCTTCCCGATTCAGAGGACTGTCTGGCAGAGACCGAGCAAAGAGCTTGGTCTTCACCCATTTTTGTTGGACAGCGTGAAAGCTAAACGCCACCGACCACCGAACGAAGTTCGGGCGGGTCATCGCCACTCAACTCGAGAGATCCGATTTGAAAGGGCGCTGCGTCTTCTGCGTCATTTTCTCAAGGCGTCAAAACTCCAGATTCCCGACCCCTCGGCTGAAATAAAGAGGAACGCGAAGCAATAGAGCGCTGCCAACTCACCCCCATTTTCTTGGGGAAGAAAAGCGGTCATTCCATGAGCCATCCAATAGGCCGCCGCCATCAGCCCACTCGCGAGAAAAGCCGCCCAGTGGGTCATAAAACCAATCGCAATCATAAGACCAGCTACGATTTCGATTGGCCCTGCAACGTAGGTCACGAAGTCCGGAGTTCCGGGATGAACGTCGAGTATGATTCCGAACTTCTGTGCCCCGTGTAACGCAAACAGAAGTCCGAGAACTATCCGAAGAAGCGCATAAACCTGGGGTCGAAAAGAAGACATGAAGTGGACCATTATTACCTCCTTGATTTTATCGTTCGGGAGCCGGATCAACTCGTTCGGTGTAAACACCTGCCGCCAAGAAAACTAGGCGATCGAGGGCTACCCGGGCAGGGAACCCACTAATTCGCTCGCAGATGTGCAGTCGAAGGCGGATAATTGCGATCGAAGGCTTGAGCGTAGGACTCTCGCTGGGAAATCGACTGCCTATACCTACCCAGGAGGGGGGAGATCTCAAGACCGACCACCTGTGCCCATCCGAGGCAGGTCTCCAGGAGAAGGTCAGCCGCAGAAAATTCGTCGCCCATGAGAAAAGGGCGGCCATCATCAAGGCGACGGTCCATCTCGCCCACCTGGCGCAGGAAATACTCTCCGGCAGATCTGACCGCCACCGGCGACTCACCATAGACCTCGGGAAGCCCGGCATGCCTGCGGATGATGTAGAGGACGGCGTCTAGTTCAGTCAGTGTAAAGAAGCAGAGATCATCGAAGACGGCCCGTTCTGGGCTCCCCGGCAGAGGAGCGAGGCTGCGCCTGTCTCGGTAATGATCCGCAAGGTAGAAAACGATGGCTCCACTTTCGCCAATCACCAATTCTCCATCTTCGAAGACTGGAATTTTTCCGCGGTGGTTGAGCGATTTAAAAGCCTCCCCCTCCATACCTTCGGTGCGCGGGAGAATTTCGTGGAACTCGTAATCGAGGCCGAGTTCGGCGAGCATCCAATGTGCCCGCATGGTTCGGGGCGTCCCCACTCCCCAGACTCTTCGTTCGCTGGTCGCCACTCCTAGCTTCCCCCTAGCACTCCGCGTGCCCTCAACGCTTCGATCCTCTTACTGTCCACGCCAAATTCGGCCAGGACCTCTTCTGTATGCTGCCCCAGAGTCGGAGCGGGGCGAGAAATTTCCGAAGGTGTTCCATCCATCTGCTCCGCCGGCCTCGGCTGACGAACCAAACCCGCGACCGGGTGCTCCTGCTCAACGATGATTCCATTGGCTTGCACCTGGGGATGCAAGTGAACATCGTCCCGCCTCAATATCGGGGCACACGGAACGTCTTCCCGATCGAGGGCCTCGAGCCAATCCTGCGTCGTGCGAGTCTTCAGGACTTCGGCCATCAGATCGAGGCGCTCTTTCGCATGGGTCACCAGTCCCGCGGTGTTCTGGAACCGTGGATCTTCCAGCCACTCGGTGCGCTCCGCAGCGCGGCAGAAAGCCTGCCACTCCCGATGGGCGACGGTCGAAGCGATGATATATCCGTCGGCCGTATCGTAGACCAGATCCCGGCGAGCCACGGGTTTGGTCTTCGGCACGTCCGGAGAGATGAATGTGTGATACGCCATCGCCTCCGGCCACACAAAAGCCAAGACCGCATCCAGCATAGAGAGGCGAATATGCTGCCCTTCGCCCGTGCGCTCACGAGCGAGAAGTGCTGCGGTGATGCTCTGGGCGGCAGTCAGTGCTGTCACCTTATCGGGCACGATGACACGGACCAGCTTGGGTCGGTCGCCCTCCCCCGACTGAATATCGGTCAAGGTGGACATTCCCTGAATCAGCGGATCATAAACACGCTTGTGGCTGTAGGGACCCTTTTCCCCGAAGCCGCTGATCGACACATAGATCAGTTTGGGGTTGATGGCCCTGAACTCTTCTTCCCCCATCCCCATCCGTTCAGCGATCCCGGGTCGACTATTCTGAATGAAGACGTCCGCCCCGGCCACCATATCGCGCAAAATCTCGAGCCCGGCCTCGTCCTTCAAGTCGAGAACAACAGAACGCTTACTTCGATTCGTTGTCGTAAAGGTCGGCGACAAGCCATTAATGCCTCCCATATGGCGGAGGATATCCCCGGAAGGCGGCTCGACCTTGATCACGTCGGCGCCCTGATCCGCGAGAATTCTCGTCGCGAGCGGGCCGGAAATCACCTGACTCACGTCGATGATGCGAAAGCCCTGCAAGGCACCCGGCATAATAGATCCCTTTCGATAGCTGACGCCCAGTCGATTCTAGTCGGACTCACCGGCGAATGCCCGGTGCTCTCCACAACCGGCTGGCGGAAGCTACCCCGTCGAAAGGCCGATCGAAGCGAGTTGGCTTCCGAAGGCCAGCAACAGCCCCCCACTGATGAGCCCAACGACCAACGCGGCTACGAGCCCCGCCAACAAAGGCCTCAGGCCCAGCCCCTGCAGCCGGGAAAGTTGCGTCCCCAGCCCGACCGACGCCATGGCAACCGTGAGGCACCAGGCCGAAAGCGTCGAAGCGCCCTCGATCATTCCCTGCCACCGCTCGGCAGAGATGAGACCTCCCCACGGAACTTCACCCATATCGCCTAGGCTTCTCAGGCAGGCCATCCCGATAAACCCGAGGACGAATACGGGGATCAGGTCGCGATACGGAACCCCGGGCTTGCCATCGGCGTTGGACTCACCCCGCTGGTAGACAAGGGCCATCAGCGGAATGACGGCGATCATGAATATATTGCGGACCAGCTTGGTCACCGTTGCGATATCCAGGACATCCGGGGCCGCGAATTGTTGTCCGTAGAGGAGCCCCGCGCCTGCCACCTGCGCGGTGTCGTGAATCGCCGTCCCCAGGAAGAGCCCCACCAGGAAGCTGTCGCCCCCGAAAACCGCATGCGCCACGAAGGGGTAGACGATCAATGCAACCAGCCCGAAGACCGTGATCGTTCCCACTGCGTAGGCAATCTCATCTTCGCTTGCCTTAATCACGGGACCCGTTGCCACAATCGCCGTATTTCCACAGATCGCCGTTCCGACGGCGACGAGAATCCCCAGACGACTCGGAAGCGAGAGCGCCCGGCTGACCCAACTTACAACGGCCAGCGCCGAGACGATGCAAGCGACGATGATGGGCAGCGCTGCAAGGCCGATACTGCCCACACCAGCGAGACTCAGACGGATCCCGAGGAGTGCAACGCCGATGCGCAGGATCTTTTTCAAACAAAGTTGTAGACCGGATTCGTAGACCGAGGGCAGCCCAAGCGTGTTGCGAATGACCAGCCCCCCCAGAATCGCGATCAAGATCGGCGAAACCGGAGACTTTTCGAGGCCCAGCAAGCCGCCTCCTAGCCAGCCTGAAACCCAGCGGCCGACCACCGCGAGTAGAAAAGCCAACAGAAGCCCGGGCGCAATTCTTCCCATGGCTTCGAGCCGCGAGTGGCCCGAAGCGCGCCACCCTCCACGAGCCGCGCGCTCGGCGGGTGTCTCGGCCAGATCGACGAAATCAGGAACGCCCTCCATGCTGCCTACAAACCGGAAGAGTTCCGGGTTTGCATAGGGGTCGCTTGAAGGGGGGATGGCACCGGTCATGTCGGCATGATGCCACAACCCGGAACGATCCAAAAATCCGCCGAGCTGGATACCCCTCCCCATCCCCTTCGAGGCAGCAGGATAGGGGCTCGACGGGCTTGCTAAAATGTCTCATCTCGGCTGAAGGCAGTCTCCCTGGGATACGAAATCTCGCGGTGCTCGAGAGATAATCCCCTGGAGCAAGGCGAGCCCACTTCTGCCTTCCGAATCGCTACATTCCCTCGAAGCCAACCGGGGCTCAAACCGCCGAAGGCAGAAACCCACGGCCAGTAGGGAAACGCTTATGAAGATTGCCACCTGGAATATCAACGGACTGCGAGCCCGCCTGGACTTCGTGCTCGCATGGTTGAGCGAACGTCAACCCGATGTCGTGGGACTCCAGGAACTCAAGCTGACCGACGACCAATTCCCCTCTTCTGCGTTCGAGGAGGTCGGCTATCACGCGGTCAGTCATGGCCAAAAAGCCTGGAATGGCGTGGCGATTCTGAGTCGCGATGCGCCCGAGGTCAGTGCCCGGGGGCTTCCGGGCCAAGCGGATTTCGGTGCCCGCCTGATTAGCGCCCGGGTTTCGGGGATCGAGTTCAGCACCGTTTACTGCCCGAACGGTAAGAACCTCGACCACGCGGACTACGCGCGCAAGCTCGCCTGGTACCAAGGCCTGACCGACTACCTCAAACAAGAGCACAACCCGAGCTCTGACCTCGTCCTCTGCGGTGATTTCAACATCTGTCCTACGGCTCTGGACGGTTGGCAGGGCGAGGGCGCGAGCGGGTCGATCTTCCATACCGATGCAGAAATCGAGCGACTCCAAGCCGTGGTGGATTGGGGGCTAAGCGACCTTTTTCGGAAGAAATACCCCACCGAGAAGGCCTTCTCGTGGTGGGATTATCGCGGGGGATCGTTCCACCGGGGCCACGGACTTCGCATAGACTTTTTACTCGGCACGCAGAGCATTATGAACCGGTTGGAAGACGTCAGCATCGATCGCGAATGGCGCAAAAAGAAGGACGACATGACCGCATCGGATCACGCACCGGTCATTGCAACACTCAGCTAAGCGAGTTCAGCTGGGCGCTGGCCGCCATACCTGCCGATAGCTCTGGAACTCGACATCCCCTGCCCTTCTCGCCATCTCGACGAGCTCCTCGATGGCCTGCCGAACGGTCTCACCCCCGACGAGTTGGCGATCGAATGCATGGTAGTGGGTCGCCAGAACGAAGAGTCCGCCCGCCGCATGGCAACGCTCGAAAATATGCTTGAGCATCCCTAGATCGGCTTCGGGCCCCACCGTCTGGTAGGGAGCCTGCTTGAAGCGAGCGAAGGACTGGACCTCGAAGGGGGAGGATCTTCCCCATTTTCGCCTCAGCGCATATCCGCCGGCGAGGACGAAATCCGCAAGAGCCGAAGGAGATTTCGGAAGGCCGAGAAGCCGCCCATAGGGTTGGTTGTTGACGACATTCATGCCGGCGGCTGCGACTGCCCGAAAACCCTCAAGCCCCATGCCATTATTGGGCGGCACGAAAGTAGTCACCTCGCACTCCAGAACAGATTCGAGATACGCCCGACCATCGCGAGTCTTTTTCGCAAGATCCTCACCGGCGACATACTCGGGTTTTCCCTGGGGCCGAGTGTGGTTGTACCCATGCATGGCAACATCAACTTTTCCCGCGCGAATCAACTCGCGAAGAAAACGAATGAGAGGCTGATTTTCTTCCAAAGGGATCGGCTCTTCTCCGCCGTAATACGCCTCGGGAACCCCGAGCCCAGTGCCAGGAATCCGAAAAGGGGTCACGGATAATCCCACGGGAATCGAGTCCCAGATCCCCCCCCAACACGCCTCCAACTCATCGGGGAGGGTCATCGCCGAAGGATCATCGTCGCGAATCACGAATCTCATCGTTCCCCCACGAGCCTTCGGGTCTGGTTCCCGAGATTGGCCCTGGCTAGACCCCGTAATAGTCCCGGTACCATTCGATGAATCTTGAGATTCCCACCTCAACCGGTGTTGCGGGCTTATAACCAACATCCTCGACCAGGGCATCGACGTCCGCAACGGTCTCCGGAACGTCGCCAGGCTGCAAGGGCAGAAGGTTCTTCTCTGCCTTGAGCCCCAGATTTTCCTCGATCAACTCGATAAAGCGGAGAAGTTCGACTGGGTTATTGCTTCCGATATTGTAGAGCCGATACGGAGCCAGGCTCGTCGCCGAGTCGGGCTGATCGCTTGACCATTCAGGGTTTGGAGACGCCACCTGGTCAAGGGTTCGCACGACGCCTTCGACGATGTCGTCAATATAGGTGAAATCGCGCCGATGATTTCCATAGTTGAATACGTCGATGGGCTCGCCCGCGAGAATTTTTCGGGTAAATAGGAACAGCGACATATCCGGGCGTCCCCAGGGACCGTACACCGTAAAGAATCGAAGCCCCGTCGTGGGGAGCCCGAAAAGGTGACTATAGGTATGCGCCATCAGCTCATTGGCCTTCTTCGAGGCTGCGTACAAGCTGATCGGGTGGTCTACATTGTCGTGCACCGAAAAAGGAACATGGGTATTGGCGCCATAAACCGAGCTACTCGATGCATAGACGAGATGCTCCACCTCGTTGTACCTGCAGGCCTCGAGAATATTGACGAACCCCACCAGGTTCGCAGAAACATAGGCTTGGGGATTCTCCAATGAGTACCGAACCCCCGCCTGGGCGGCCAAGTTCACCACCCGATCCGGCCGATGATCGGAGAAGGCCTTGGACAGTGCTTCCGCGTTTTCGATATCGAAGCGAAGGTCCACGAAGCCCGAATGATGGGCAAGGCGTTCTAGTCGCGAATGTTTCAGGCGGACGTCGTAATAGTCGTTGAGGTTATCGACCCCAATGACCTCATCGCCGCGCTCAAGCAGATAGTGAGCGAGCGCGGAACCGATAAAACCCGCGGTGCCTGTCACGAGAACTTTCATCTCTTCCCCATTGCCTCCAATTCCTCGAAAACCCTGGAAGGCCTCTCCCCCGAAGCGATCCCGGCGGCTCGATCGAGAACCCCAAAGAACGGGTAGCGAGCACGAGCACGATACTGCGCGGGGCTGCGGACGTCGACTAGGGGTTTCTCAACGAACTCTTGGAGTTTCGAATAATCGGACTCGCCCGTCATTAGATCTTCGTAGCGAACCAAAAGGGCGTCCGCACCCAGCCCCTCTACGGCTCTCAGCATGCCTCGATTATAATTCGACCAGGCCCGAAGAGCCCGCCAAGCTACAGTGAGATCGTGAAGGGGACGCCAGCGAAACGGGCGACGATAGTGATTGATCACCTCGGCTGGGTTCCTGTAGACGCCGATCACCCGGTGCGGAGGAAGCACCTGCCGCCACTGCTTATACGTCAAGCAGGTCAACGGTTCTTTGAACCCCCAGGAGCCGCTCGCCGCTCCCATAGAATCAAGCATCGCGCGCATCGCCTTTTCCTGGGCTGGCTGCAGCGGGGATTCAACTTCGCGGTAGTGATCGAGACTAAAATAATCCTCCTCACGACAGCCGACCAAGCCCAGGTTGATCAGAAAAGCTTCCCGGCGCTCCCATTGGTTGCCCTGGTCGTAGCTCTTCCCATTCTCGAAATCTTCGCCCATATCGATTCCGGAGCGATGGAGAAGCTGGGATACCAGCGTAGTCCCCGATTTATGCATGCCGAGAATGACGTAAATCATGAGAGGGGCGAAGCCTCCAAGCCACGCCACCCTGCCCAGCCCTCTCGTGAGACCGCCCGAGAGTCGTGGCGGCGCGAACCCGGCAGCGTCAAGCCGGGACTCCTGGGGTGGCCAAAGAATCATCGGGGTCGGGCTTCTCAAAAAATGTGCCGACAAGAACTCCAGCGAAAAAGACGGCGAAAATCGGCAACTGCGGCACCGTATGCGAGAAGAAGCTGTAGTAGACGACCTCGCTGGCAATCAGAAACGGTGTCCAGCTCTTTCGGATACCGAAACGAAGGCAGCGAAAAAAGGCGTTTCCGATCAGGAAAATGAAGATCATAAGGCCCACAATTCCGTACTCGACGGCGACTTCCAGGAAGGCGTTATGCGAAAAAATCCCGTAGAAACGAGGAGAGCCGAGCCCTCGGCCGGACCAGAAATTGTCCAGGAATTGAGAGAGGGCAAACTGAAATCTCACAACCCTTCCCTGAGAAGATCCGTCGTCGAAGTCCAGGGTCAGAAGCGATCGAAAGCGCCAAGCCTCGGACGTATCGATGTCAATCAATAAAGGGGTTACCAGAACCAACCCGACGATGAAGACAAGCCCCACCAGGCCAATGACCACACGGGCGGCACCCGACAGAGTGCCGGGCCCCCTCGGCAGGAAGAGGTAGGCGGCGAGGAGCAGGGCGGCAAAGCCAATGCCTGATCGACTCTGGGTAGAGATGATGGCGAGAACAGCAACGCCGACCACCAGCATCCCCTTGAAAGTCTGTTTGGTGACATCGACCGCAAGGAGCAGCAGAGCACCGATCGCCGCCGCCGATGTATTCGCATCCGCGTAGAGACCGGAGGTTCGACCCGTCCCCTCAGAGCGGTTGTAGGGATTTTCAAAAACGAGATCTGCGAAGCTCAGCAGCACCGCCGTCGCGAGGGCTACCCGCGCAGACGTTCTTAGGGTCTGGGCGCCTCCTGGGCCGGAGAGGAGGACGGCCGAACCCGCAAACGCGGCGAAGACGGTGGTACGAAGGGTGGCCGAGGACCAGGCGAACGGGTTCCCAGACCCCCCAGAGAAATAGAGCAGAAGCGGGATCAGCATGGTCAGAGACCAGACCCAAAAAACGGGCTTCAACGCGACCTCGGCCAAATGCATGGGGCGCGCCAGGGCGAAGTAGAGGAGGAAGACGCCAACCACGAGATAAAAACTCGGGACGGGCAGGTACTCATCGACCACCGCGTAAATTCCGGTCAAGAAATAGATGAACCAGGCGGCCTCGAAAGCGCCGGATAGGCCTCGGGTGCTGGTCTCCGGCAACATCGATTCTGATGGGAAGGCCTCGGCCAAATCCGCTCTCCATCGTAGAGGCACTCAAGGCCCCCTCTTCCGTACTTGTCTCGGCCCACTCAGGCCGTCGCTCACCCAGAATGGAACGACCATAAGCCGCCGAAACTGAAGCCGTTTCCGCGCTTTCGCGCGCCCGCGATCCCGCAGCCGGATCACCATCCCGTCGCCCCTCGGGGCTGCCCCCGAACCCAAAGCTAGCAAAGCCTGACGGCGGCAACCGTCCGTCACCCCCGGACGAGCCGGCCGAACGCACACCGAAGGCCGAGCGGAGTGTTGGACGGAGTGTCGGGCGAGGAGGCGAGGAGGAGGCGAGGAGAGAGGCGAGGAGAGAGGAGGCGTTGAGGGCGCTAGATCCTGCCCAGGGGACGCTCGAAGGTGTTTTCGTAGGGGGTCTCGACCAGGACTTCCCGAGCCGTACCCACCTGCTCCGCCGCGATGGTGATGGGGAGGGAGACCACGAAGAAGCCGGCACCCGCCACGGTCGAAAGCAGTCCGAGGGGGCGCAGGAGGGTCGCATCCACGATCTTGGCGGTCAGATCGGGGCCCGTTGCCCCGGGTTCTGCCCTCGCATCCTCGGCGAGGGCTGAGTTCCCCGCGGATACCGAGAGCCCCGCGGCCAGGGTGGCGGCAAGAAAACAGCGGACAGCGCGCCTCTTGGTCATCTCACGCATTCGTCGCATCGAACCCATCCCCCCGCAAGCGTTTCGCTCATTTTTCGTGCGGCCCGAATCTAGCTCAAGACAAGGCGCCGGGAAATCGGTTGGCCGCGCCGCCGCTCGGCCCTGAGTCGGCCGGGCCCGAAGCGCCAGGCGCGCAAAAGAGGCGCTCAAAAGAGAAACGCCGCCTGACCCAAGGGCCAGGCGGCGACTCCGCTCATAGGAGCATACTCTCGTGTCTAACGATGGAAATGAAGCGCTAGGACTGGCTACCCGCGAAGGTCCGCCGGGCCATGTAGCCGCCCGCCAGAAGCATCAGGGTCACGACAGCACCAATCGCCGGAGCCGACATGGCCGGCACGGGGCTGGTGAAGTCGAGGCGAACCGCGTCGAGAGCGGTGAAGTTCTTTCCCGACAACATGCGGTGAGAAACGCCACCCGACACCATGACAATTCGACCGTTACCGGCCCCTGTGCGGTTGTCGTAGCCCATGGCGCTCAGGGTCTCGCTCGACGCAGCACCCATGCCCGTGATGCCCGTGTGAATCGCCGTGACCGTCCCAGTCGTCCAGGGGAAACCAAAGTTGATGTTGGAATCACCCGGGAGCGAGAGCGGGAAGTTCATGATCGTACCCACGCCCGGCGTCGGGATTGTCGGAAAGGTTATCTGCGGCCCCTGGGTAGTGATCTGCGAACAACCGATAGGAGACGGGGGCAGAACGTTCGCTGCGCAGGGCGTGTTAGTCCCAAAGCTATTGTAGACAGGCGCAGCGGCGAAGGCGTTGGTCCTTGTCGCCGCATACCCGAGCCCCATCCACTGCGGTCGGAAGATCGTCGTGTTGCTGGGATCACCAAAAATCTGGTGCGCCATAGCGAGAGACAGGCCGGCGGGAAAACCAAAGAGCGTCTTGTCGAGGGCCAAGGAGACGTAGCCACCCGCCGCTGACATCATTGCCATGGTGCCGCCGAAGGCATTCGGGTTTGAATTCGTGTAGCTGATCATCCCGTTGTAGCCAGCGACTCCGCCCGTTGCCAAGTTCGGAGCGGCACACGCAGGACCGCCCACGCCGGGGCACCATGCGAAGTTCTTAGCCAAACGAGCCGACTGACCGGGATCGTTGGAGTGAGCGTTGGCCGCGAAATGAGCCTGCCAATTCATCGAACTCAGGCCCGAAGACATCGAGGTTCCGGGAGCGTTAAAAACCATCGTCGTCGCCAACTGCTGCACCGTCAGATTGATGGGCAGCGCCACGACCTGCTTGGGAAGTTGCTGTAGAAATGCGTGCGGGGGAACGGTAAACGAAGCGGGAGCGCCTCCGTTGACATTCGCTGCCTGAGCCGCCGCCGGAACGCCGCCATTGACCGCCTTGAACATCACCTGGCCGACGGCCATGCCGGTCGCATTCACGCCCGGCTTGTTGCCGAGACAGCCACCGACTCCGATCGGCTCACCCACACCGCCGAAACCACAAAAAACCACGCCGCCGTTGATCGGGATATCGACCAACTGGCCACGATTCTGAAACCACTCACCCGACATATTCAGCGTTCTCGCCTGGGCCCCGACCGCCACGGTCAGAACTGCGGCAGCGGCCAACGCGGCCACCTTCAATCCATTCAGTCCCTTGATGAACTTCATTGTATTTTGCTCCTTGAGCTTAGAGTTGCTTGGCGCTTCCAAAATTCTCAATTTTCAAAAGAGCCAAGGTGTCCCGATATAAATGCAACATTGGGGCCATCGGCTGATAAATGCCCAAGTCTTAGTAAAGACTTGGAAAAACAGGCTTTTAGGCGTCTGCTGAGACCATAGGCAACTCCGTGAGAACGGCGCAGCCTGCACCAAAATTCGCTCGGCCCGCTTGAAGATTCGCCCGAGCGTGCGGAAATGTCTTTGAATACAAGGACTTGAATGAGACTGAGCCCCGGGTGGTGCAAAATACACCAGCGCGGCAGACTGAGCCAATAGCCCTCAGGCGCTTCTGAACCTCGGAGAATGGCCCCGCAGCGCTGGATTTCCGAGCCGGACCCGTCAATTCGTTGACGTGAACCGGGCGAGCGACCGGAAACTCAATGGGCACCCCCCCCCTCCGCCCCCCGGGGTGGGTGGGGGGAGGGAGAGGGGGGAGGAGCAAAAAAAGGGTCCGAGAGCCACACGCGCCCGAAGCTCGACGATCCTGCCCTCGTCGGGCTAAGGTTCGGCGCCATGAAAACAATTCTTATCGGGCTCGTAGTCGCCATCATCGCCTCGGGGGTTTCCTATCAACTCGCCTACGAGCGGGGCCAGGCCGAGGGGCTCGCCGAGGGGCTCGAAGCTGACCGCCTGGCGAGGATGGTCGAGGAAACCCAAGACTTGGAATTCCCCGGCATGGCCGGAGAAATCCGCGACGTTCTGCTCATCCCCGACCCCATCGAGCGAGTTCGAGTGCTCGCCGAAATCTTCGGCGAGCTCGACTCCTCGCACCTCGACGCGGTTCTCCACGCTTACGAGACCGTACTTTTCCAAGCCGGCGACCCCGAAATCGTTCTCGTCGCCCAGTGGTGGACCCGTTTCGACCCCGAGGGAGCTTTTCAATGGACCCGGCGCAACTGGGAGGCGCGCGTTCCCACCGTCGTCGGCGCGGTGATCCGTGAATGGGCCCGAATCGACCCCGAGCGGGCCTACGAGGTCGTCGGTCCCTACAATACGGGCGAACATCCCCTGGCCCCCTATGTCTACGCTCTTGTCGTGGGTTGGGAGGAGTCGGGCAAACCGGGCCTCGACAACCTGCTGATGAAAATGAGCGGGCCCCACGCCCAGAGGGCAACCACCGCGACCCTGCGTCGCAGGGTTCGTCGCCTGGGCGCCGAGGGAGCGATTGCCTGGGCCGAGGCGCTCCCCGAAGGGTCGCAAAATAACGCCTTCCAGCGGCTCGCCAGCGCGCTTGCCGAAATCGACCCCCAGCAGGCTACCGAATTCGCCGAGCGTCACATGGGAAGCGGCCAAGGCCGATGGCTTCCCCGCCGGGTGGGCACCCGTTGGGCCAAATTCGACCCGGAGGCCGCCATGGCGTGGCTTGGCAGCCTGCCGCCGGGTGAGGAGCGAGACGACGGGGTCACGGAGAGCTTTCGCCGCTGGCTCAGAGGCGATCGCAGCGGCGCGCACGCTTGGATTCGTTCGCTTCCCGGCCGGGAGGAGGACCCGGGCTGGGCCGAACCCGCCTTCGCGCTCTATAGCCTGGATATAGCAGTGGAATCACCCGAAGAAGCCGTCGCCTTCGCCGACGCGAATATCCGAAATTCCGAGCGGAGAAGCCCCGGCGTGGGCAACCCGGTGCGCTATTGGCTCCTCCAAGACGAACCGGCCGCGCTCGCTTGGCTCGCCGAGTCAGACTTCGACGAAAAGACCAAGGCCAAGATCGCCATGGTCCCCGACGGAATGCGAGCCAACTACGAACGCTTCTTCGGCGGAGGGAAGAAGCAACCCGTAGAGAGCGAATCGGGGCTCCCCCCGATTCCTAGCCAGCATCAAGCGCCATCTGCTCCCTGAGAAAATCCTTGGCTTCGGGTCCGCCGCCGAAACGAGCGGCCCTCACCGCCAGGATCCGCGCGGCCTCGGCTCGACCCGCCTCGGCCTCAAGGCGTGCGAGCCGCAGGGCAGCGCCGCTATGGTAGGGCTCGCGCTCGAGAACTGCGCGTAAGAGCGCAGCGCTCTCGTCCACACGACTCGCCTCGGAGAGAGCATCTGCCGCCGCCAGCAAAGCCGAAACATCCCGCGGCTGGATCTCGGCCAGTCTCTCGTAGATTTGAACAGCAGAATCGATGTCCCCACTCTGCACATGAGCATCGGCAAGAGCCTCAAGCGCCATGGGTTCCTCCGCATCCAACTCAAGGGCGCGGTCATAGGCCAGTTTCGCCGCCGAGGCCTCTCCCAACTCCGCGAGGACGAGCCCCTCGAGCCCCCGAAGGCCCGCCGAAGAGGGGTTCGCTTCGAGGGTCTCGGCCAGCTGCGACCGGGCGAATTCAGGCTGGTTGCTGGCGAGCAGGGCGAGCACCAGACTCTTGAGAATTGGCAGATTCTCGGGCAACGATAAATCGAGGGTGCTCGACTCGAGAATCATCTCCGCCGCGACGGCATCCCCCCCTCTATGCCGCGCCCCTTCGATGAAGATCAGCGAAGCCCGAGTTCGAAACTCGGGGGACGGGGCAAAATGAGAGAGGTGACCCGGGACCGAACCCTCGGTCTGCCCAAGTCGGTCCATCAGAGCGAGTTCGAGCAGCGCCTCTTCAAATTCGGGAGGCGTCTTCTGGTAATCGTGGCGAAGCACGGTCAGCGCCTGACCGTATTCCTCCTCGGCAAAATAGAGCCGGGCGAGGCGCAAGCGCGAGTCCGTCCCCGAAGCTCCGTCGCGCATGGAGTAGCGGTACTCGTCGATGGCCCTTGAAAAATCACCGATTTCCTCGGCGGAGATCCCTGCGAGGTAACGCACTACGAAGTTATTCGGCCACAGAAGCAGCCCCTGATCGAAGTGTTCGAGCGCCTCGGCATAATCCCCCTGCTCGAAATACGCCCTACCCCTGATCATTTCCTTGTGCGGCTCTGATCCCATCCTCTCGGCCAAGGCGAGGACCTCGTCCACTTTCCCTGCAACGGCCAACGCATCGCCGTAAGCGAAGAGCAACTCGGGGTCGCGCTCACCCCGAATTTCGATGGTTTTTTCGAAACTCGCGAGCCCCTCCTCGGTCTTTCCGTGGGAAATCTGAAAGGCCGCCAGGTCCCAAAACGCCCGGGCGGCTAGCTTGGGCTGTTCGAACTTGGTTGCCTCGCCAAGCAAGGCCTCGGCTTGATCGGCCCGGCCGATCACATCAAAACGGCGGGCGAGAGCGACGCGTATAGCCTGGTTCCTAGGATTGGAATCGAGCGCCGCCTCAATGATTTCGTTGGACCTGTCGATCTCCCCCTTGTCGTCGAGAAGCGTGACAATTTCGCTCACCAAGACGTCGTGTCCGGGGTGGCGCTCAAGGCACTCCAAGTAAATTTCCTCGGCACGCTCGGGTTCTCCCTTCTCGAACGCGAATTTCCCGCGAATCGCGCAATATCTGCCCGCGTCGTGTCCCAGTCCCATGTCGACGAGTTCAAAGTGCTCGGCCGCGATCTCGATGGCCTCGCCCGCCTCCTCCACGCGCTCGAGGGCGAGCAACGCAAGGGCCCGGGCCACAAGGCCACTGCTATCCTCGGGCTTCAATTCCAATACCCGGTCGGCATCCTCGAGGGCCTTGTCGTAGTCTTGGCGGCTATTGATCAACGCCATGGCGCGAATCGCATAGGCCCCCGGCATCTCTGGATCCACCTCAATGGCCTGGTTTGCCCCTTCGATGGCGAGGGGATAATTCATACTGCGTAGCCCCCCCGCAGCGATCTCGACCGCAGCCCTCCCCTTGTACAGGGGATCCTCCATTGCCTTGCGGAAAGCCCAGAGCGCGGGGGTGTGCCTGCCGGTTGTGGACAGTGCACGGCCGTACAAGTAGAGCACCTCGGGATTGTCGCGCCCACCCTCTTCCTGCAAAAGGCGTCTCAGCGGCTCGATCGACTCTTCGAAGCGCCGCTGCTGCTGCAAGCTTTTGACATCCTCAATCGAGGGCGGGGCGCCACAACCGGCCGCAAGCATCGTGAGCGCAATCATCACAAAAAAGAGGGCTGCGGCGGTGACCGCCTGCGGCGGCAGCAGACCCATTCGGGTGGCATCGACGAGGCTTGCTTTCATGTCCCATAGCCTAGCCCAGGGTCCTGATTTCGCGCGAGCTTGAAAACCCTACCGACATCCTGTGTGCTAGGCTGCGCCGTCCTATGAGCCAGATCCGCAAGATTTTGGGTCAGCGTTGGCCGTGGCTCGCCGCGGCGGGCTTGGTCGTCGGCCTTTACTTCGCCCAATTCGTTCGAGTCTCTTTGCAGCTCCCCGCCCCGGAGCGGCCCAACGGGACCGCGGCGGACATCGAGAAACTCTCGGAGCGCGACGATGTCAACGTGCTCTTCATTTTGGTCGACACCCTCCGTGCGGACCGCCTGAGCACCTACGGCTACGAAAGGCCAACGGCGCCCTTTCTCGATGAACTGGCCGAGAACGGGGTGGTGTTCGGCAGCCACCTCGCCCAGTCCTCCTGGACTAAATGCTCCATGGCGTCCCTGTGGACGGGTCTCTACCCCGTTCGCTCCGGAGTCACCCGCTTCGAGCACGTCCTCTCCCAGGACGCCCGGATGCCCGCAGAAGTCCTCGCCGAAAACGGCTTCCTCACCGCAGGCCTCTACCGCAACGGCTGGGTCGAGGGCTACTTTGGCTTCGACCAGGGCTTTGATGTCTACACTCGCCCGACGAGTAAGGCCGTGGATCCCTCGATCAGGCTGGCGAATCCCACCCTGAAAGCGGGGGGGACCGACGAGGACGCGGTCCTCGCCGCCATGGAGTTTTTTCGCATCTATGGCAATGAACGCTGGTTTCTCTACTTGCACTTGATGGACGTGCACGAGTATCTCTACGACGAGGATTCGGCCCAATTCGGCACGGACTACTCCTCGGTGTACGACAACTCGGTCCTGCGAACCAACTTGGTCATAAGGGAGCTCTATAAGTACCTCGAGCGGGAGGGCTACCTGGAGAACACCCTGATCGTGATCACGTCGGATCATGGGGAAGCTTTCGGAGAACGCGGCGCAGAAGGCCACGCTCGCGGGGTCTATCGCGAAACCACCGAGGTGCCGTTGATCATGAGCCTTCCCTTCAAGATTCCCGGCGGCGTGGTCGTCGACCAGCCCACGCAAAATGTCGATGTCTGGCCCACGATTCTCGATCTCCTCGGCATCGACGGCTTGGGCGAAGTTGACGGAAAGTCCCAGGTCCCCGCTCTGCTCGCTGCCGCGCGCAACGAATCAATCGTCGGTGAAGGCGCTTCCTTCGCTCACCTCGACCAGAACTGGGGTCGGCGCGGGGCCAACATCGCCAACACCGTGTCCGTGCTCGAGGACGGCTATCGCTACATGCAGGTGACGACTTCCGACGGCAGCACGAAGGAAGAACTCTTCAATAGCCGAGTGGACACCGCGGAACTCACCGACCTGATCAATGACGAGGCCGAGACCACCGAACGCCTTCGAAGCCTCGCTGAGGGATACCTGGAGCAAACACCGCCCTGGGACGTCCCCGACGCGCTCGAGATCGACGAGATTCAGCTCAACCAACTCCGAGCCCTCGGCTACTCGATCCCCTGAACGGCCTCGTATAAAGAGTCGTGCGCGAGGCGCTCCGAGAGAGGCGCTAGAAGTTCAGCGCGAAGTCGATCCCGAAGGAGCGCGGCTCCCCGACGAAATTCAGGATCACAGCGTTGAACGATGTCGCGTCGAAGGCGTAACTCTTGTATCGCTGGTCGGTCAGATTTCTCACCCACAACGACACCTCCGCGTTGGAGTCCGCGTTCCGGTAGCTCAGCCTCAAGTTGTGAATTGCGTAGGCTGGCTGGCCCAGAGTCAGCTCGGGAAGGTTGCCGAACCCGCCTTGCGAGTTCGGAGAGACTCCGATGCCATTGCTCGGATCGAAGTAGAGATCGTCCGTCCAAGCGAAATCGTATCGGGGAATCACGACGCCAAGGCTGCCCAAGTCGAAATACCACTCCACAGTGGCACTTACCTTGTAGTTCGGCGAATTAGGAAGACTATTCCCGCTGTAGTCAACAATTTTCGTGAGTTGCTGATTGCCCGAAACAGTCGTTCGCGGATTGGTGAAGTCAAGGAAGCGGCTTTGCAGCCAGCTGAAGCGTCCTGTGATAGCCAGCCCCGACCACTCGTCGGCGACAAGGTCACGGAGAGGCTCTGCTGTGAAGTTGAATTCAGCTCCGTATTGCTCGGTTTCCGCCGCATTCTTGATCGCCAAAGACGGGGGGCTCGAAGGCTGATCGTCGAAAAGAAAGACCTGGTAATTGTTGTACTCGTAGTAGAAAATCGCCCCGTCCATGGACAGCCGACTGTCCAAGAAAACCCCCCGGAACCCCGCCTCGATGGCGTCGATGGACTCGGAATCGGCAGGCGGATCGTTAATATCAATGCTGTTGAAGTGCCCCGCCTTGAACCCATGTCCGTATTTCCAGTAGATGGCCATGGCGTCATCGACCCGGTAGGTGAGGCTGACCGTTCCCGTCGGCGACTTCCAGGTTTCGCTCCGGATTTCACTTTGAGTAAGGCTATTTCGGTCGATGAAGAGACTAAAATTCTTGCTCTCCCAGTTGTAGCGGGCGCCGACTTCAAGAATCAGATCTTCAACGAATTCCCATGAAAAACCCGTATTGAAGGCGAAAGCCGTGGTCTCTTGTTCAAAGCTTCGTACCCAAACCTGCTCGCCCACAACGTCCGAGCTAATGAACTGCTGGTTCCGAAATTCGAGATCCTCGTAGAGGAAATAGCCACCCGCAGTCCAATTAAAGAGACCCGAGTCGGCTTCACCCGTGACTTGGGCTTCCTGTGAAAACTGCCAGGCCGAATCCGTCAACTTCGCCTCGAAGAGTTCCAACGAGGTAAAGTCCTGATCGGTTTCACGAAAGCGGTCGTAGCCCTCGTACCCCGTGATCCAATGCAACTCTACGCTATCGAAATAAAGTTTTCCGTTGAGAGAGGTGCCCCAGGTATCGAGCTTTGTCTGGCCCACTCGGTTGTAGTCGCCGCGATAGGGCCCGCTATCGAGCGGATTTTTTCTCGACAGGTTTTCTTGGAGGGCCGCGACCGCCTCATTCTTGGCCTCAATGACGAGCGGGTCAGCATCAGTTGCGTTGGTCTTGTCTATATTTCTTGCTGCTGCGGCCCGGTCGAAGAGAGCGACCAAGTCCGACGCAGCGTCGCGCTCCGTGTAAGAGTTCTCGCCCCTACCAACGTTCCCGCCGAAACTAGTCGCAGCCACAGAAGAAACAATTTTACCGACACCCGGTCCCCAGCCGCTTCCCGGCGCCACTTCGAACCCGGAGGTTCCGATGGCCTGGCCCAGGGTCGATTGTTGATCAACGCGCCCCCCGTGCATGTTCAGGATAAAGTCCATATCGACCACGGCGCTCAGGGGCTGGTAGCGGATCTGGTTGCGAACCCCCCAATTCCCCTTGTCTCCCACTGCCGAGGGAAGACCTGCGGGCGTTTCGTCGTAGCCGCCGGGAATCCAGGAGCTAAAAGGAATAGAGATATACCTGGGGCCGGGGATACCCAGACGTCCGCAGAGCGAAACCCCCGCTGGCAGTAACTCCGTTACCCTGTAGGAGTTGTAGGTCCCTTTGGGCGAAAACTGCTGGAAGGGAACGGGCCCAATCTGATTGAGCGGCCTGCCGGGAGGAGCACTCCCCGGGGTGGGCGGAGGATTAGTGGGGATTGCGGGCAGATCCCCGCAACCGTTGTACTGGTAGGGATCGTTGGTCTGGAGCCGAAAAGCCATGCGCGTCGAGAGCTCATCATCGATGATGGGCATCTCGATGGCCCCCTCGTAGGACTGGATCAGCGCATTGCGAGCATCATCGCTCTGGTAGCGCCCGGTCGTCGTCTTGAGATCGGCTGCAAAATTTCCCGTGGGCTTGCGGGAGAAAATCTTGATCGCCCCCGCCGTCGCGTTCCGCCCGCTCCCGCCACCCTGGGGGCCGCGCAAAACCTCGATCCCCTCGACATCAAAGATCTGCCCGATCTGAATCGCGGGAGAGTTGAGCGCCACGCCATCCTGATAAATCGCCACGGCGCTGGCCGCATTGGCGCTGAAATCTGCGAGGCCTACGCCGCGAATGAAAAAGTTGGCGCTGGTCGCGCCCGAGACTCGGATCTCAAGATTGGGCGTCACCTGGGAGATGTCAGAGATATCACTGACTCCGAGGGCATCGAGGTCAGCGGAGTCGAAGGCCGTAACCGATTCCGCCGTGTCCATGTCTACGGCCTGGCCGCGCTTGCCGCTGATCTCGATGGTCTCGATCCCGGAGAGCGAATCAAACTCGTCCTCTTCGCTTTCATCGATGGGCTCGAACTCCGCAGCATCGAGTTGCGCATCCTCGTAGGAAGCCGACGACGCTTTGGGGGCGATGCTTTCGCCCGCGGCGGGGGAGTTTTGGGCCGATGCCACTCCGGGCATCAGCCCGAGGAAAAGCGCCCCACAGCCCAGGACCAAGCGACAGCGCGATGTAGCTGTGGCGCTTTGTCTCCCGACCCGAGTCCCTGCTCGGGTCGCCCTCTCCCCAGCCGATTCCTTACTCGGGCGAACGAGTCGCGAGCAAACGCCGCCCTCGCCAACCGACTGCGGCAGGCCCAACACGAACCGCTCGCTCATTTCGTTTTCTCCACACCTCGAGGACCGAAGGAGACGATTCTCGTCTGGGCAGGATCCCAGCAGGGTTAGGTCAGTAAGTGTGCATATAGTCACGCGGGACAACGCGCCGTCCGGGTACTTGTTGCACCGAACGCGTCGAGGGGGCATCCTCGCGTGAATGCATCAATTCGTCAAGAGACTCGAATCGAAAGGAGTGCGGGGGCTTTTTATCCTCTGCCTCAGCCTAGCCATCGGCTTACCCGCCATCGCCGAGAACGCCGAGAACGCCGAGAACGCCGAGAACGCCGAGAACTCCGAGAACTCCGAGAACGAGGGGGCCTCTTCGAGCCTCTATCGGTGGGCGCCGGCAATCGCAATTCAAGGGGGGATTTTCGCTCAGTCGGCGTCGGGCTCGATTAAGGCGAGCGAACTGTTCGGCGCCAAGGTGCCTCCGACCATCGTTGCAGGCCTCAATGTGCCGACCTTACCCCCCAACTACCTGACCGTGTCAGGTCAGACGACCACCGGCGAGGGCGACCGTATGATGACGCCCTATTTTGGGGTCGCCGTGGAGCTCATGTCGCCTGCGCTCCGCGACTGCGATTTCTGTTCCGAAATAGGCGATCCCCGGCTCATGGTACACGCCGATGTCGACTACGCATTTGCCCTGGACCGCAGCCTCGCCAAAACGGGCTCGGTCTCCGAGACGATGACCCTGCCCTATCTCCCCAGCACTGTCTATGACGGTGGCAACCAACAGCAAATTCTGGTGTACGAGGCCTCGAATTTCATCGGTCAGGGAGCGCAGGTTCGCATCAAGACCGACCCACTGGTCGTCGCCGCCGGGGCAGGCATCGCCTTCACCTTCAAGATCGGAGGTCGAACCTTCAGGCTCAAACCTAGCTTCGAATATATGCGCGAAGAGCTTGACATGTCAGGCCGACTGCGGCTGGCAGTGCAAGTGGCCAATCAGGTCCTCCCCCTAAATTTGGAGGATCCCTTTACGCCCGGAGACTCTATCTGCGCTCCGGGAGAGCCTTGCTTGCCCAATCTTGGCTACATCTACGCCCCCAACCCAGACCCGTGCTTCGGCCTAGGCACGTGCTCTTTCATTCCGCAAGGAGCAACCCAAAACGTTTACGATGGAACAATCATCCCCCAATTTCCCGACACGGCCACACCCACGGACGCGGGCTTCCGCGAGATCGAGTTGGACATCAGAGACTCCAAGGTCTACCACGGCATCGGCCCCGGTCTCGAACTCGAGTTGGATACGGGTCGGCTTGGCGAGTTCCAAGTCTCTCTCTATGGCGGCTTGCGAGCCTACCGGTTCATGGGAGACCTCGATATGGGTGGACGAGCCCAGAACGAAGCCCAGACCAACAACTACACGACCGGAGACCCAATCACCGGCCCCTATGGCTCCGGCTCCAACGTCGAAATGAACAACGTCAACTACGAGCGCAACTGTGTCGTCGGTGACTCCACCCAGTGCGAGTACGCCGATTTTCACTTCGAGAAGGAGCGCTGGGCCTATACGGGCCACTTGGGCATCCGGTTCCGCTGGTCGCCCGAATAGGGGACAACTCCTATCCTCTCGTCATGAAGGATTCGTCCCTCGCCGAGAAGATCCCCGCCTGGATCGCTGGGGTCGCTGGTCTGGCCTTGGTGGGGGGCCTGCTTCTCGCTGCGGGCCAGCCGATCCTGAGCGACGATCTCTGGATCCACCTCTCCCTGGGCAGTGCCTACCTTGCCGAGGGGCCGTGGCTGGGGGGCGACCCCCTGCTCGCCGATGCCCTGGGCGCGCCGCTGCCCGCCGCCTGGGGGACGGATGTCGTTTTCGCCCTCACCCAGCAATTCGGGGGCTTCCAAGCCCTGCGTGTCCTCCACGTCGTGCTTGTCGCGGCCCTCATCGGTCTCCTCGCCTCGATCCTCCAGCGCGCCGGTCGGTCGCCCTGGATCACGGCGCTGGGGACCGGGGCATTCATCACCCTGGCCGCCTACCGCCTCGTCCAGATCCGCCCTCACCTCTTCAGCATGCTCGCGCTGCTCATCCTCTATCGCCTGCTCTTCGAACATCGCAGGGTGCCCTCTCTCGGACAGATCACTGGAGCCGTGATCGTCTTCGCCCTCTGGGCCAACCTTCACGCCTCCTTCGTACTGGGGCCGATTCTCACCCTGGCCGCTCTCGCAGGCATCGTCCTCGCCGGCCTGCTGGAAGGGGGCGCCCGTCGCCGAGAGACGATGCGGCGCGCCCGAGCCATCGCTCTCGTAGTGGTTCTCGGAACCCTGGCCACGCTTCTCAATCCGAGCGGCTTCGAGCCCCATCTCGCCTTCTGGATCGCCGGCGAAGAAACCCCGAGCCTGGCTCGCGTCGCCGACGAGTGGCGCCCCGTGGATCTATTCGCCTGGCCCCAAGCCCGGCTTCCCCCCGCCCCGCTGACCTGGGCGACCCTGTGGTTTCTTTGGCTCACCACGCCCGGGGTCGGACTCGCGAGCTTTTTTCAAACCTGGCGCACCTCGGGGACCGCCACGGAAACCGGCGATGCCAGGGACGAAACGCCGGCCTCGCCCGGTTTGGACCCGGCCCTCGTCGTGATGGCCGGCGCCGCGCTGTGGGCGCCACTCATCGCCGTTCGTTTCGCCTGGCTCGGCGTACTGCCCCTAATCGTCCTCGCCCAGGCGAGCCTCGGATTACGACGCCGGCTGCCCGGGCACGCTCGGGTCCTGGATTGGGCCGGCGCGCTCGCGGCGTGCGCCCTCGCGGCCGGCTTTATCGCACTCGGGCCCTGGCCCATGGTTTCCGGGATCATGCCGCACAGCCTCTCGGGCTATGCGGCCCCCTACCCCGCCGCAAAATACCGTGCTCAGGCGACCTGGATGCTCGCCGATGCCGAAGTCGAGGGGACCCTCTACGCGGAGTACTCGGCCGGGGGCTTTTATGGCTTCTGGCTCTCGCCCGAGGTGCAAACCTTCCTCAACGGCACCCTGAACGTCGAACCCGAAACCATCGCGGCCAATCGCCCGATCCTCGAACGACGCGGCGAAAGGCCCGGAGAGAGTTTCAGCCAACTCCTTGACCGGCACGGGATCGACCTCTTCCTCGGCGGCCGTCTACCCCAACAGGGACGACGCGATCGTCCCTGGCACTACACCGCTGCGCACCTCGAGCGCACGCCCGGCTGGATCCCCATCTTTCGCAACCTGACGAGCGCCGTCTACCTGCGCACCAACTCCGCCAACCAGCAGAACCTCGCCCGGGTGGTCTCCTTCTACCGGCGCCAGGGCATCCCCTTCGACCCCGAGCGCGGATTTCAGATCGAGCGAGTGATCGCGGCGCAACCCCGATGGGCGATCCAGAACGGCGTGATCCCGATCTATTTCCAGGATCTCCTCAAGCGCGGTAGCATGCCCAAGAGCGAGGAGGGTGCCGCTGCAAGAGAGCACCTCGCGCTGCTCTTCGCGACTCTCGGCCTCTACGAGAAGGCGATCGAGCTGGACCGCAGCCGGCTCGACACGCACCCCAACGATCCGGCGGCTCGAAGGCGGCTGGCCTGGGCTCTGCTCCGTTCGGGCGACGCCGATGCCGCGGCTAAAATCGCTGCGCCCCTTGAAGGCAGCGGGAACGCCCTCGCCGAAACAATTTTTCGAGCTGCCCAGGCGGCGGCGGCGGGCGAACTCGCCCCGGGGCAGGTGCAGATTCTACCTCTGCTCACCGCCACCGAGGCCGCGCATCTGACCTCGGCCATCGTGCGCCCCGGGGCTCGAACTTCGAAGAAGGAATAACGAGGCGCGGTGAAGCGGCGCGCTTCAGGGGGCCGGACGAGCGCCCCGAACCAAGCGCCCCGGAAGCTCGCCGGTCAACTCGCCGTCCGCGCAAATCGTCTGACCCGCCACCAGGGTCTGGCGATAGCCCAGCGCCTTCTGGATCAGCCGCTTCCCACCGGTGGGCAGATCGAAAACCATCTCGGGGGAACCGAGACCCAGCATTTCCCAATCGATCAGGTTCAGGTCGGCTCGGAGCCCGGGAGCCACTCGCCCCCGATCCCCGAGACCCATCAACGCCGCGGTATCCGCCGACTGCATCTTGACGAGATCTTCCATGGGGATTTTTTCGCCACGCGAACGATCCTTGCCCCAATGGGAGAGCAGAAAGGTGGGGAAACTTCCATCGCAGATCATCCCGCAATGCGCACCCGCATCGCTGAGGCCTGGCACACTATTGGGATCGAGCAGCATCTGCCGGCTCACGTCGAGGTCAAACCCGGTGTAGTTGAGGAAGGGCCGATAGAGCAACGCCGTGCCCTCCTCTCCGAGCATCAGATCGTAGGCGAGAGCGCTGGCCTCCACGCCCAAAGCCTCGGCCCGGGCCTGCAGGCTGGCTTCGGGCGCGGGCTCGTATTCCGGGGGGCTCCCGAGTTCGAAGAGCCGGTCGAACCCGCCGAGCAACCCCTGAAGGGTGTCGGGGGCCTTCTCCGCCAGGATTCGCGCGCGCACGCCCGGATCCCTGAGCTTTTCGAGCTGCTCTGCATGGGGCAGATCGGCCACCTCCTGGCGGAACGTGGGGTGCCCGCCAAAGGGATTCAAGCTGGCCTGAAGTCCAAGCATGATGCCGATCGCTCGCGGCGGCACCTGGGCCCGCATGGGCAACCCTTCGGCCACCGCCTCGGCGATCAGATCGAGGAGGCGACGCCACTGCCCCGGAGCCGCGTCACTCTGGGCCACGGTGATCGACATGGGAAGACCCGAGACCTTCACCATCTCGCGCAAAAGAGCGAACTCGCCTTCGAGATCGGCAAAGTCGGCGACCATCTCGAAGACCCCGCGCCCTCCCTCACCCAGGGCGGCGGCAATGCCCAGCATTTCTTCGGGACCCGCCGTGAGACTCGGCGTCGGTTTCCCATCCCGGGTCCGATGATTTCGAGTTCGCGAACTCGAAAACCCAAGGGCTCCCGCCGCCACCGCTTCCCGAGCCAAGCGGCCCATCTCGGCGATCTCTTCCGGGCTGGGCAATTGGGTGTGATCGGAGCCGCGCTCCCCCATCACGTAGGCGCGCAAAGCACCGTGGGGAAGCTGCGCGCCAATATCGATGGCGTGGGGAGCCCGCTCGATGGCATCGAGATACTCGGGAAAGGTTTCCCAATCCCAGCGAATCCCCTCGGCCAGGGCAGTTCCCGGGATATCCTCCACGCCCTCCATCAGCCCGATCAACCAGTCGCGGCGGGAGGGCTCCGCCGGCGCGAAGCCGACGCCGCAATTGCCCATGACCACCGTGGTGACGCCATGCCAAGAGGAGGGGGTGAGCCCCGGGTCCCAGCTCACCTGGCCGTCGTAGTGGGTGTGCACGTCGACCCAGCCGGGGGTCACCAGGAGCCCCGTCGCGTCGATCTCCTCCCGGGCGGCCTCGGTCACCTCGCCCACGCACGCGATCAGGCCGTCTCTAATCCCGACGTCGGCTTTTCGCGCGGGGCCTCCCGTTCCGTCGACCACGGTGCCGCCCTTAATCAGTCGATCTAACATGCGCGCATCTCCTCGGCTTCGGGGGAACCCTCCAAGGGTACGCCGGATCGCGGGGCCCGAGCAACTCGCCTAATCTTGGGGCATCAGGAGGTCCACCATGCCGAACTCCCCTCAAATTCTCGAAACCCATTGTGAATGGCGCTCCCAGGACGTTGCCGACAGCTCCCAGTGGATCGAGCAACTCGATCCCGCCGAAGTCGATGAAATCGATGCTGCCCTGGGGCACGCCCTCGCGCACTCCGAGGACATCCTCGAAACCGAGTGCGAACATTTCCCCCTTCCGAATCTCCAGCGAAGGCTGAAGAAGATCGAAGGCGACTTGATCAACGGCCGGGGTTTCACTCTGCTCCGCGGTGTTCCCCGGGAGAAATACTCCCAGGAAGAGATGGAGATGATCTACTGGGGAATTGGCATGCACCTGGGCAGCCCCTGGCCCCAGAACCAGTACGGCCATGTCCTGGGGGATGTCACCGACCAGGGCGTCGCCAGCAACGATCCCAACTCCCGAGGCAACGAAATCGGCGCGGTGGCCTTCCCCTATCACTCGGACGGATCCGACCTCGTGGGCCTTCTCTGTCTCCAGAGCGCCGAGAGCGGGGGAATTTCCACCGTCGCCAATGCCCTGGCGATTCACAATGATCTCGTCCGCGATGAACCCGAACTCGCGGCTGCGCTCTACGAACCCCAACCCTACGATTTCCGCAATGCCGAACCCCCCGGCAGCCAGCCCTGGTACGAAATGCCGGTTTTCTCCGAATGGGAAGGGCGCCTCTTCGTCCGTTATATCCGCCCCTATATCCTCGCGTCCCAGCGCCATGCGGGCGCGCCCGCCATCGACGAAATGGCCGAGCAGGCCATGCAACGCGTAGACGCCATGACCCAGAACCCCGAGTACAACGTGTTCATGGATCTCGCGCCCGGCGACATGCAATTCGTCAACAACTACCACGTGCTCCACGCGCGCACCGCCTACACCGACAACCCCGCGACGGGCCAGGTTCGCCACCTGAAGCGCCTTTGGCTCGGAACAGAAGTTCTCAAGGAACGCCCGCCCTATTTTCATCGCAACCTCAGCGATCACTGGGGCAAGCAGCGAACGGTCAGCGCCCTGAAACCCAGTTAACCTCGTGCCAGGCGGTCACCGAGTCCCAGGCTCATTTCCGCGGCCGCACGAGCAGCCCGAGCAGGGCGCCGAAGCGTTTCTCGGTCATGGCGCCCTGAATGACCCCGTCGAGACGAATATTGGGCGCCCGAGCGCATTGGCCAAAACAGCGGAAGGGCTCGACGCGGAGCCCCGACTCGGGCGTGGTCTCGAAGAGCTCTATGCCCAGGCTCCGTCTCGCCTGGCGGATCAAGAGGGCTCCCCCGCGCCGAGCACAGGTCCGGCCCGAGCAAATTTCGAGACGCCGGGTGCAAGCGGGCTCGAAGAGAATTTCTGAATCGGCCTCGAGCTGACGGCGCACCGTCTCTTCGTCGAGGCCCGCCTGGCGAGCCAGCACCTCGAGGGCATGCGGGGGCAGGTAGCCGAGAGACGCCTGGACCGCGTGGGCGAGTTGGCGCGGATCGGATTCGTTTTCACACCGTTTGAGTACCCGGGCTACTCGCTCGCGCTCTAGGTTTCTCGGCTCCCGGGATTTCTTCACGGGTACCAGCATACCCCGAAGGTTTTCTGCGAGCATCTCGCCCGCTAGAGCGCGAGCCAGTGCCGCACCCGGCCAGCCCAGGAAAGGGCCGAGGGGGGGCTTGCCTCTACCTCCGCAGCGATGGCGCGCGCAGCCGGATGGCCACCGCCCACCACCGCGAGTTGTTTCAGGGTACGCGGGCTCCCGTGCTGGGCCGCAAGCCCCCAGTCGATTCCGAATTGCTGGCCCGGCGGACCCCAGACCAGCTTGAAACCCGGAGCCAAGCGCGTGGCGCCTGCCACCCCGGGCAACTCGAGCAGCCGAGCGTCGCTGACTTCGCCCACGACGAGCGCGGCGGTTCCCTCGTGATCGATCTCGATATCCAACCCCTGGGCCGTGGCCGCCGCGGCGAGATCTACGGCCCCGGGTTCAACCGCTTCGTGATCGTGATCGCTGACCACAATCGCCAAGGTGTCGTCCCAGCCCGAACGGAAACGCTCGAGTATTTCAGCCAGGGCGGCGTCGGTGGCCCGGCACTGCTCGAGCACCGCATCGCCGAAGGGCCCAGATAAGTGGCGCGCTGTGTCGACTTCGTCGAGTTGCAGAAACACGAAGTCTGCCCCCGCCCAATCCATCCCATCGAGACCCTGGATGACCGCGAGATCGGCGCCGTACCCGAGCTTTCCCTTGGCTGCATCGATGGGCAGAATGCCACCCGGTGGCCAGTGGACATCGGCTTTCTCGGCGCCGCAGACCCCGACGAGATTTTGATCACCAAAAGCCGCTGCGGTCTTCAACCCCGCCGCCCTACATTCCTCGAAAAGGGTGGAAGCTCGGGGGCCGACCTCCTGGGCGGGGCGTTTACCCGCCGCCGACCAGGCTCGATTCGTGTAAATTCCGTGCTCCCCAGGCCCGACCCCGGTGATGAAGGTCGCGTGATTCGGATAGGTGGCCGCGGATAAAATCCCTCGGCCGCCGTCCCGGGCCCACCCGCCCTCGGCCGCCAGAGCAAAGAGCGTCGGCGTCAGATCCCTGTCCACCAGATCGTGGGGAAAGGCATCGAGGACAATGAAGAGGATTGTGGCGGGTCGTCGCATCGGCTGAAGTCTACGCCCACAACCCCGAATAGACCAGCGACCTGAAAGGGCAGAGTCCCGAAAGGGCAGAGTCCCGATCCACGGCGAGCAATCGACGAAAGACGTATGCTCGTCAGCCTCATCGCAACCGGAGTTGACTCCTTGATTCGCTTTCTCTTGCGCTTCGTAGTCCTGCCCCTTTTCGTCGTGGTCGCGTTGATCTCTGCCGCCCTCACCTGGGTAGCCGAGGGCGTGGGTGGCCGTCTGCAAGGTCGGGGACAGATCGCCACCCAGCCCATTCCGAACGCGGTCGTGAGCCAACGCGGTCGGATTGCGGGCACGAGCCTCCCGGGCGCAAGAGCCGACGCCTCGAGTCAAATTCTTTTCGGCGACCTCCATGTCCACACCACCTACTCGGGGGATGCGTTCATTTTCAGCCTGCCCCTATTCCAGGGAGAGGGGGCACACCCCCCGGCAGATGCCTGCGATTTCGCCCGCTTCTGCTCGGGACTCGACTTCTACTCGATCAACGACCACGCCGAGAGCATCACGACCGAGCAGTGGAGCGAAACCCGGGAGGCCATCCGGGAATGCAATGCGGTCACCGATCCCGACAACCCCGACCTGGTCGCTTTCCTGGGCTGGGAGTGGACCCAATCCGCAGCCCCGGGCAACGCCAACTCCCGGGCCCATTACGGCCACAAGAATGTGATTTTTCGCGATACCGCCGAGGGGTCGGTTCCCCGGCGCCCAATCGGCGCGGGCGACGCGGGACTCTTCGAACAGCCCATCCCCCCGGCGGCCTGGGCGGTCGTCCGGGCCGGCATGGCGAGCCTCGATCTCGGAAACCTTCAGCCCTATCTCGATTTCAACCGTTTTGCCCGGGTCGCTCGCGGCATGGATAACTGTCCCAAGGGCGTTCCCGTTCGCGAACTGCCCGACGATTGTCTCGAGGGCGCAGAAAGCCCGGAAGAACTCTTCAAAAAACTCGACGACTGGGGCTATCCGAGTCTCGTGATACCCCACGGCACGAGTTGGGGGATTCACGCGCCGCCCTCGGCCCGCCTCGATCAACAACTCTCTCGGGCGAACCACGCCCCCGAGCGTCAGCGACTCTTCGAAGTCTATTCGGGCCACGGAAGCTCCGAGGTCTACGATGAACGCCAGGATGTGGTGATCGACGAGCAGGGAAGGCAACGCTGCGCGCAACCCCAGGACGGTTACCTACCCTGCTGCTGGCAGGCGGGTGAAATCATCCGCGATCGCTGCGAAGACGATCTCGCGACAGGAGTCTGCGAGGAGCGCGTCAAAATCGCCCGCCAGCGCGTCGTGGACTCCGAAGCCCCTCCCTACGCGTCGATCCCGGGAACTCGGCCCGATGACTGGCTCGAATGCGGCCAACTCCAGGGCGCTTTCATGCCTGCCTTCAACTACCGGCCGAATATGAGCGCTCAGTACGGCCTGGCACTCCGCAGCGAAGACGGCTCGACCTATCGGTACGGACTGATCGGCTCGAGCGACAACCACAAGGCCAGAGCGGGACCGGGTTATAAGGAGATCGCCCGCAAAGCCTACGGGGATACCTACGGGTTTCGCCAGGACTGGTACGACCTGGTCAATTGGCCGGAGCCTGCTTCCCCGGAGAGTCTGAGCGAGCCTCGAGTCGCCGGAGCGATCGCACTATCCCTGGAGCGAGGATCTTCTTTTTACTACACAAGCGGCCTTGTGGCCGTCCACTCCGAGTCGCGAACTCGTGACTCCATTTGGCAAGCTCTGGAGGGCCGCAACGTCTACGGCACCTCGGGCGAACGCATACTCCTGTATTTCAACCTCCTCAACGGAGCCGATGGCCCCCAACCCATGGGGAGCGAGGCCACGGTCGACTCGCCGCCGCAATTCGAGGTACGGGCCGCAGGCGCCTTCGAGCAGCTCCCCGGTTGCCCCGATTTCGTTCACGAGAGGCTCTCTCCCGAACGACTGGAAAGGCTCTGCCTGGGCGAGTGCTACCACCCCAGCGACCTCAGGCAGCCCATCGAACGCATCGAAGTCGTGAGAATCCGCAAGCAGAAGAACCCCCAGGAGCCCGTGGCCGAACTCATCGAAGACCCCTGGCGGAGCTTCGAGTGTCCTCCCTCCAGAGAGGGGTGCAGCATTCGTTTCGAGGATCCCAACTGGGATCCACAACGAGAGACGGTTTACTACGTCCGGGCGCTCCAGGAAGCCACTCCGGCTGTGGGGGGCGATCCCCTGCGCTGTGAGCGTGACGAGCACGGCAACTGTGTTCGCGCCCGTTCGTGCCCGGCGGCCGGGCCCCAATTTGACCCCAGCGATGATTGCCTCTCGCCGACCCAGGAAAGAGCCTGGTCCTCGCCCATTTTCGTGCGAGGGACCTAGACCGGGTCCGAACTCGGGAATTCGGGCGGTCGCAAACACTCGAGCAATTCCTCGGGCTCGTAGGGTTTTTTCAGGAAACCCGAAAGCCCGACATCCGCGAACCGGGCCATGGCAGCCGGCTCGGGGTACCCGCTACACAGTACAACTCTGACATCGGGTCGAATTTCCCGGAGCTTCGAATAGGTTTCCACCCCGTCCATATTGGGCATGGTCAGATCGAGCAGGATGCAGCCGAATTCGTCGGGGCCAGCTCCAAAAATCTCCACGGCCTCGAAGCCGTCGGCGGCCTCGACGACCTCCAACCCGGCCCGCTTGAGAACGATGCAAGCCAACTCCCGAGCCGACTCCTCGTCTTCGACGAGGAGAATTTTTCCCTGCCCTCTCAACTCGCCGACTGCAGCAAGCCCTACGCCTGACTGCGAGCCCACCTTGCCCCCTTCCGCGGCAGGAAAGAGCACTGAAATTGCGCTGCCCTTTTCGAGTTCGCTCTCGATCCGAATCGCACCGCCATGGGCGCGAACGATTCCTACCACGGCGGCGAGACCGAGCCCCCGGCCGGTGAATTTCGTCGAGTAGAAAGGCTCAAAGATCTTCTTTCGCGTGGCCTCATCCATCCCGCCACCCGTATCGCGCACAGTCAACGCGACGAAGGCGCCGGGTGCCAAGTCTTCGGAAAACTCCATCGCACCCAGTTCTTCGGAATCGCAATGGAGGCACTCGACCACCAGCGTAATTTGACCCCCCCCTTCGCCAATCGCCTCAGAGGCGTTGGTGATCAGGTTCAGCGCCACTTGTCGGATTTGACTGGCGTCTCCCTTCACCAGTGGAACACTCTGCTCGAAGCTGTACTGGATAAAATTCGACGACGGGATCGACGCTCGCAGCAATTCACCCATTTCCCGAACGACTTCCTCGAGTTCAATGAACTCGGTCACGATAGGAACACTTCCCGCATAGGCGAGCATTTGCCCGCAGAGCTCCGCCGCTTGGCGGGCCGCCTTGACAACGCTCTTCAAGTTCTGACGAATTGGCGAGTGGGGAGATAGGTCGCCCTCGGCCAGCCGCGCATGACCCAGCATCGCGACGAGCAGGTTATTGAAATCGTGAGCGATCCCGCCGGCCAGAACCCCGAGGCTTTCGAGTCTCTGGGCGCGCTGAAAGCGTGCCTCCAGAAGCAGTCGCTCCTCTTCGCCATGCTTCATGTCGGTCACATCGCGGCTGACACCGTCCAGCCGCCGGCCAGACTCGACATGCGTAGTCCGAACGCTGTCCGACATATAACGGATATCCCCATCCGAGCGAATCAATCGGTAGTCGAAGTCGACTTGTTCGGTACGCCCCGCGATGACCTCGCCGACGATCGCCGCAAGCCGTTCCCGATCTTCGGGATGTAAGATTTTGAGCCACTCGTTCGGAGAACCGCCCGCGAAGAATTCCATCGGACGACCACTAATTTGGCCCAGAACCGTAGACATCCGGCGCGACTCGTAGTCTCCCTCGTTGGAAACCGTAGCGCTCCACACATGGACGGGAAGCGAATTTAACGTCTCCACCAACTCACTTTCAGTTTCCGCGCGCGCCCTCTCGGCGCGATCGCGCAGGGTCATTTCCTTGCGCAGCCTTTGGTTGACCAACTCCATGCGGCCGGCCTTCTGGCGACTGTCCACGCCCATAAAGAGGGCGAGTGCGGTCAACAACCCGACGAAAGCGCCTCCCAACCCGATGGAGAAGGGTAGCCAGGTGCGGTAAGTCGCGACCAGGGAGGCCCCCGGCGAGACCGTCACTTCCCACTCCATTTGAAACGACGAGGCAAGAGCGTTTCGGTGGGGCAGACCCGGCAGCGCGTCCGGTTCACTCGCCCAGAGAAGACCTCCCTCATCGGCGATCGCCACCCGGAAGCCATCGGCCCCGGTCTCAAAGATATGCAGCAGTAGGCTCTCGAGTCCGTAGGACGCAATCACGACTCCCCGGTCAACTCCCTGGCGTGAGAGAGCCATGTGCACCAGAAGAACCTTGTCCCCTTCATTGTTCTCGGTCACGATCCCAACCAGCCGCCGATGCTGCCTGGTTAGCGACAGGGCTTCCAGGACCTCGCCCCGTCGATCGTCCCCCTCGATGGAAGATTTGCCCACCTCGGGTGGTTCTCTGACGAGGATCGAGTAGTCCTGATCGAGCCAAACGATTCCTCGAAGCCGGGGGCTATCCTCGATCAGTTGCCTCGCCTCTTTTCCCCACTGCTCGCGAACGCCGCCTTCCTGCCAATCCCATTTCCAGGCAAAAATGATCACCCCGTAGATCTGGCGATCGACTCCCTGCTCGATTTCGGTGGTCACGCTATCGAGGGCGGCATCGACGGCGGACTCGAGTGCCCGGTCCTCGGAACTCCGGATCAGCGTTGCCGCCAGCATGGACACCAGCAGGATGACGAGGCCGACGAGCACCGGCAACGCGTAGAGGTTGCTCGAGCGGGAGAACTGCTCGTCGAGATCGAGCTGGTCCTCGCGCTCGTTATCGCGCTGCGCCTCGTGCACCGATTCATCCAACGGCATGCTGGAGTACTCCGGGGTTGGTCGAATGCCCTTGAGGATACTGCCCGTCGAGGAGGATGGGGAGCCTTATTCGAATAGGCCGACCTTATCCGCCCGAGCCCGTGAGCAGGGTCTGGCACAGCCCCTGGGCGCAACCAGGGGCTTCTGGCACGCTAAACGAGCCTGAACTCGGGGAGAGGGTCCTCGAGGAGCCCCTCCTCGAACATCGTCTCGATCTCTCCCTCGGACAACCCAAGGAGTTCCATCGCCACTTCCCGAGTGTGCTCTCCGATCATTGGGGCTTGCTCGGTGATCACTTCGGGCAGGTCGCTTCCCAGGAAGGCCGGGCCCTCAAGCAAGACCGTACTCAATTCCTGTTGCACGACTGGCTTGGCATAATCCCTGTGAATCATCTGGGGATCGCTCATATGGTGGCCTGGATGAGCCACGATCCCGCTGGGTACGCCAACGGCTTGCAGAGCCTCCATGACCTCCCGGGGCGAGCGACTGCGTGTCCAGGCTTCCACTCCCTCATCGATGGTCTTGCCCGCGGCCATCCGCCCATCGGCGCGACGATAAGAAGTCTCTTCAGACCAGGCGGGATGACCGAGGACTTCCTTGAGGCGACTCCATTCCGCGTCATCTCTCACCGTGATGACACACCACTCTTCCTGTTCATCGTCCGCGCAGCGGTAGCACCCCCAAGGAGCGCCGCGTGTGCTCGCGTTTCCCTCGGGCACGACGCTACCCGGATCGAGACTTTCCCGGGCGAAGAGATCGCCGAGCAACCCGATCGCCACCTCGAATTGCGCTGAGTCGTGGTGAGAACCCTGGCCCGTCCGCTCCCGAGCGATTAGCCCAGCCATAAGAGTCATCGCGCCAATTCTGCCGACGAAATGATCGGGGTAGACCGCGGTCGAGCCCGCGGGCCTGTCGGCGTCCTCGGGGTAATTCCAGAGGTATTGGAGACCACTGACGGGATGCGTGTTGGGCCCGTATCCGATCCAGTCTTTCCATGGGCCATAACTTCCCACCAATTGGCTCGAGAAGGAAATCATTCGGGGGTTCAGCTCTCGAAGGGCATCCGGGCCAAAACCCATCCGCTCGATCGCACCGGTCCCATTATTCTCGATCAGGAAATCGGCGTCCTTCACCAGGCGACGAACAAGCTCTCTCCCCTTCTCTCTCTTGACGTTGACCCCGAAGCTTCGCTTGGTGCGGTTCGAGGAGGCGAAGGACGGATTCATGTAGCTGCTCATGATGACGCGGATAAAATCTGGCGCATCGCTCGTTTCGATCTTGATCACGTCGGCACCGTATTCGGCGAGAAGCCTGGCGGCCTCGACCCCCACGGCACCCACACCAAAATCGATCACCCGTAGACCGCGCAGCGGGTAACCGTCCGAGTTGGCCGTAGGAAAGGAAGTAGGAGAGGAAGCGAACACCCCCTCAAAGGCGGTGCGATCGTCCTGTCGAGAGAAGCCCTCTTCCCCGGCCTCACCCAACTCGGGCGTACCCCCAACGGGGCCGACGCGCTCTCCCTCGATGGTCAGAAAGCCCGAGGGGACCTTTGCCTCGAACCCTGACCCGATGGAAACCGATGCGAAGGTTCCCCGACCCACCGCATGCTCGTTGTCGAGAACCTCGCCCGGGTGCAAGAGCGGCGTCGCGGGAATTCCTCGTCGCTGGGCTTCCTGAGCGATCTCAACTTTATTTTTGTCTCGGAAAAATTCTTCGAGTACCGGCACGATCTGGTCCAGGGCGACGAGTCGGTTGATGAACTGATCGTAGTCCGGGTTCATCAACTCCTCGGGACTGCCGACCCATTCCACCAGAGCCCGCCAGTGCCGGAGTACGAGAACGATCATTCGCACATACCCGTCGGCACAGCGATAGAGCGTATAGATCCCCGATCCCATCCGAGTTCCGATCGTGGGATTGAGCGAAAAATTCGGAAGCGACCAGTCCGAGAGATTGGCCACCGCGTCCATGGCCGACACATCGAGGTGCTGGCCACGGCCTGTCTTAAGACGCTTCCAAAAGGCAAGAAGAGTCGCATAGGCGGCCGCTCCCGAGGCTACGTCATAAGCGAAGCTTCCAGGAATCACCACCGGCGGTTTTTCGGGAATCCCCGCGCGGTACATCATGCCTCCCATCGCGACCACCACCATGTTGGTGGATTGGTAGCCAGCATAAGGACCGTCCTGCCCGAAATCACTAATCGAGGTGACCACGAGATGCGGATGCCGCTCCAGGAGATCGGACGCCGCAAGGCCCAACTCTGCCAGTCGTCCCGGCTGACTCGACTCGATCAAGATATCGGCCTCGCCGAGAAGGGCCTCGAAGGCGCTGCGGCCATCGGGGCTCTCCAGATCGATGACACGGCTTCGCTTTCCCAGATTCCGAAAACCGAAATAGAGACTCGTCCGCCCATCGGGGGCAAAGGGGGGAAGATCCCGAGAGACGGCCCCTCCAGGGGGCTCGACCCGAATGACCTCCGCCCCGAGGTCAGCGAGCATGCGCCCGCAGAGTTCGCCATTTCCGTCGGCCAGATCGACCACGCGAAGCCCGCGCAGGGGTTGCATGAGTATCTCCTTTTATCTCGGGTGCTGTCTCGAGCGTTTCCTTCTTCCTGCCCGGAAGGCCCGACTCGCTCGAATTATACCCCCCCTAAGCGAAGCAATCGCGGCCCGTCTGCAGATGCCGCTAAAAAGATTCGGCCCGCCCTGCTCCAAGCCTGGATCGGTTAGGATTGATGATCCTGGGCTCGTTGCCCAGCCAAACGCAAGGAGTAGCGCCATGCCCATCAAGGAAGGGGAGAAAATCCCCAACGTCACGGTCAAGACCAGCGACATGAAAAACATCACCACCGAGGAACTCTTCGGAGGCAAAAAAGTTGTCATCTTTGCAGTGCCGGGCGCGTTCACGCCGACCTGCTCGGAACAACATCTACCCGGCTATATCGAGCATGCCGACGCGATTCGGGCCCGAGGAGTCGACGATATTCTCTGCGTTTCTGTCAACGACGCCTTCGTCATGGGCGCCTGGGGACGCGATCGCAACGCCGGCGAGGCGGTCACCATGATCGCAGACGGAAATGGCGACTTCTCCAAGGCGATCGGCCTGGATTTCGACGGCTCGGGGATTGGTTTCGGCCTTCGATCCCAGCGCTATGCCGCCATCGTCGAGGACGGCGTCGTGACGAAGCTCGCCGTAGAAGAACCCATGAAATTCGAGGTCAGCAGCGCCGAGGCCATCCTCGAAGCACTCTAAGAATTCCTGGCCCGAACCCTCGGGCATGCAGGATTCTGGCGCACCCGTCCCAGGGATCCGGGCCATCACCCGGGTCCCTGGCTTCGTTGCCCGCGCTCGAGGGGCGCAACGAATCCGGGGGACCCGTTCAGATGGGTTGCACCAGGGAGCGGCCGTTCTCCCCCATGATCATGCGAATCTCGTCGGACGAGAAATCAGCGAGTTCATCGACGAAGGAGAGCGGATCGGCCAGGCCCTCGGCGTGGGGAAAATCCGAACCAAAGAGAACGCTTTCTGCGCCAAGCTGATCACGAAGCAGGCTGATATCGTCCTCGTAATAGGGCGCCACCCAACAGTGAGACCGGAGCGTCTCGACCGGGTCACGCTTGTAGGCGCCTGGCAATTGGCCGTAGGACTTCTTGAGCTTGCGAACAAGCGAGGTCACCCAGGTACTGCCGCACTCGATGCTCGCGACCCGGAGCCTTGGATGACGGTCGAATAGACCGTGGCAGATCAGGGCGGCAAAGGTGTCGTGAATCGGCTCGGGCGAAAGGCAGCCCAGAAGGGCGTCGTACTCGAAGGCACGAAACTCCCGGGTGCCCCCCCACGCCTCAGCCGTAAAGGCTCGATAGCCTGCATCTCCGGCGTGGAAAGCCACCGTGACCCCCGCCTCATTGATTCTCGCCCAGACAGCGTCGTAACTGGGATCGGCCAGAGAACGGCTGGCATTCGCCAGCGGAACCGGCCCGGGCACCATGGAGATCAAGCGAGCCCCTCGCTCGATCAGGCGATCGGCTTCCGCCCGCGCCCAATCCGGGTCCATCAGGCTCAGATAGGGAGCCGCGAAGAGACGCTCGCGGTAGGCGAAGCCCCAGTCCTCCTCGAGCCAGCGGTTAAAACCCGAGAACGCCGCGCACGCGGCCTCGGGATCGTGGCGCATGCTCTCCTGCATTCCCACGCCCAGAGTGGGAAAGAGAAATGCACCCCCCAGCTCTTGGGCGTCCAATTGCTCGACGCGCGCATCACGGTCGCGGTAGGCCGGGCTGATCGGCTCCAAGCGGCCAAAAAGCTCGCGCATGCTCTTGCCTTCGGGGTTTCTGCCCCGAAAAAATTCGTCGAGACAGCCCGGCTCGGCGACGGGGTCGAATGTCGGATTAGGAATGAATCGATTGATCTTCCCTCCGACCATCAATCGCTTGCGTCCCTCCACCTCGGCCCACTGCATGCACCGAGGCTGCATGCGCCGATCTACGTGGCGGATGAACGCATCCTCGGCCTCGTAATAGTGATGGTCCGCGTCGAAGGCGGGAAAACCAAGTTCGTGCATTATTTTGCCCCCTGCCCGCCCGGGTCGGCGTCGTTGATCCACCCCTCCAAGGTGGTGATTTTCGGGGTGAACTTCAATGAATATCTGATATAAAATATTCAAAACCCCATGACCCCCGAATTGACCGAGTCCCCAGGGAAAACCGACGCCCGGCAAGACGAAAGCCGGCGGCGAAGGGCCCAGATCCTACAAGCCGCCCGAGCTTGTTTTGGCGAAGAGGGGTACGCCGGGGCCACGGTCGCCCGGATCGCCCTTCAAGCCGGGGTCTCCAACGGCCTGCTCTACCAGTTCTTTCGCAACAAGGAGCACCTCTTCCGCGTTGTGCTGAAGGATCTCGTCGGCGACTGGGTGCGAGCCATGATTCCCCGGGACGAGGAACCCAGCGAAGCCCTCGAGGGCATGTTTCGCCGCTCCGTCGATTTTTGTCGCACCAACCCCCTGCTACCCGCCCTTCTCTCGAGGGACCCAGCACTCCAGCTCCAACGCATCCAGACGGCCAGCTCAGACCGGATCGAACCGCACCGTGATCTCGTCGCCTCGATTCTCCAAGCGGGGGTGGAGAAGGGAGAATTCAAGGCCGACCTCGATATCCGCTCCGCGGCCGATCTGATCTGCCAGCTTCAATCCGACTACTCTCGCCGCGCCTACGCGAACGATCCGCGATTCCCCCTTACACCAGCGATCATCGAGGCCGCGGTCCGCTTCATTGACGACGCAGTACGAGCCCATTGAACCCAACCCTCACCAGAGATCCCGGAGACTGATCTGCCATGCCCGAAAAGAGTCCAGCAAGCGTCATGCCCAGTGATATCCCCATCATCGATCTGATGCTGGGAATCCCGAGCGAGGACGCCAAGCGAAGCTATGACTTCATGCGGCCGCTCTTTCGCGACAAGCAAAGCCTCGAGAGTTTCGACTTCCCCGTCGAGTACATGTTCAAAGATGTGCCTCAATTCTCGAGCCTCGGAGATCGCATCAAGTACACCCTGGATGAGATGGACAAGTACAATATCGAGAAGGCTCTGATCGGGGTCTCCCTAAGCGATGACGTCGCCCAGCGCGCTCTTCGCCAACATCCCGACCGATTCCTCGCTTCGTGCGGGACAGAGCCCAATAACGGGATGGCGGATGTCCGCAACATTGTCCGACTCCACGAGGAGTTCGACCTGAAAGCAGTGGGTGCCTTTCCCGCTGGCTGCGTTCCCCAGGTGCCGATCAACGACAAGCGCTTCTACCCCATCTACGCCAAGTGCTGCGAACTCGATATCCCCATCTTTGTCTGTGTCGGCGTTCCCGGACCTCGTATTCCGATGGCCTGCCAGCATGTCGAATTGATCGACGAGGTCATGTGGTTCTTTCCCGATCTCAAATTCGTGATGCGACACGGCGCAGAGCCCTGGACCGAACTCGCCGTCAAGCTGATGCTCAAGTGGCCAAACCTCTATTACTCAACCAGTGCGTTCGCCCCCCGCTATTACCCGAAAGCCATCGTCGACTACGCGAATACCCGGGGCGCCGATCGAATTCTCTATGCCGGCTATTTCCCGATGGGCCTCTCCCTCGAACGAATCTTTGCCGACATGCCCAATGTTCCCTTTCGCGATCACGTGTGGCCGAAATTTCTCCGCGAAAATGCCGAGAGAGTGCTCGGGCTCTGAGACGGAAAAATTCAAAAGCCCTTCGATGAACCCGAGACCCCGAAATCAACCGCAGAGGAACCCGATATGAGCGACGAGCGAGGCGTCACCCACTACGACCAGATGCCCATCCCTCCGGTGGCAGCCCACACCACCCTCTTCGAGGCGGGAGTCATCGCGATCGGCGTCGAGTACCGGCTGCTCGACGATGCGATCGCAGCGGCTAGCGCCATCGAAACGGCCTCTGGCAGCGCTTCCGGCGGGCTCCACTTCAACGACTCCGGCGTTTCCCTCCATGTTTTCGGCGGCCGGGGGGACGATCGGCTCGAATTGATCCGCTTCGACTGTTTCGACGAAGACCCCCACTACCACTACGTGAACTGGCAAGCACGCAGCAACCAGATGATCCATATCGATCCCGCTGCCCTGGGCGACCCTGCGACCTGGGCAATCGAAAGAATTCGATCGCACCTTCCGGAGATGCTCACTCGCGCGGGCGCAGGGAATATCGCCTCGTCGGTCGATCCCTCGGCCGTCGAAGCCATCCTCCCGGCGGTCGAAGAAGAGGCGCAGCGCGCGCGCCATCAACACGACCCAGCCGCCATTCGGCGCGCGGCTCTCGGAGAAAGACAATCATGATCCAGGCTCCAATCGGAAGTCGAGCCACCCGCTCAGCCCGAATCCGCTCGCAACTCGGCCACCCCGTGGTCGACGCCGACGGCCACTGGATCGAAACCGCGCCCGTCATGAAGGAGTTTTTCCTCGACTACGTAAAGAACCTGGGGGGTTCTGAGCTGGCCGCCCGATTCGAGGCCTCCGGCGGACTCGACTACGACGACACTGTCCTCAGGCCCTGGGGAGCTCTGAGTCCCGAGCAACGACGGGCGGGATGGGTGACGCGCCCGCCCTGGTGGACGCTCCCCGCCGCCAACACCCTTGACCGAGCGACCGCCCACCTGCCGGGACTCCTCGCCGAACGCCTCGACGACTTCGGAATCGACTTCACCGTCCTCTACCCCAGCCGCACCCTGACAACACCCGCGATTCGAGAGGACGAACTCCGTCAGATCGCGTGTCGAGCGCTCAACGTCTACCACGCGGAACTCTACGGCGGCCATCAGGATCGCATGACACCGGTCGCGATGATCCCCATGCACACCCCGGAAGAGGCCATTGCCGAGGTTGAGTACGCCGTCAACGAGCTCGGGCTCAAGGCCATCATGATCAACGGCTTGATCCATCGCCCCATCGGGGAGGACGAAGCCGATGGCCGAAAGGGCATGCCCAATTGGGGCTCGGGCTCCGGCGAAAGAATCGACTGCCTGGGCCTCGATAGCGCTTACGATTACGACCCCTTCTGGGCCAAATGCGTCGAGTTGAAGGTCGCCCCCGCATCCCACACACCGGGCATGGGGTGGGGGAGCCGGCGTTCCATTTCCAGCTACGTCGCCAATCACATCGGCTCATTCGGAGCCAGCATGGAGGCGCTCTGCCGGGGCCTCTTCCTCGGTGGCGTAACGCGGCGCTTTCCCGAACTCTCGTTCGGAATGCTCGAGGGCGGCGTCTCGTGGGCCTGCGAACTCTACGCTGGACTCGTCTCCCACTGGGAAAAACGGAACGCTTCGAGCATCCATGAACTCGACCCCGCTCGTATCGACGGTGAGTTGCTCCTCGAACTCTTCAACCGCTACGGCAATGAGCGCATGGCGCGCAGTGGCCCAGCGATCGCCGACTCCTTCAAAAAACTCGAGCCCGCTCCTCCTTTGACCGACGAGTACGCAGCCTGCAAGATCACCCGAAAAGAAGATATTCGGGAGCTCTTTATTCCGCGCTTCTATTTCGGTTGCGAGGCCGACGACAGCATGGTGGCCTGGGCCTTCGACTCCCGGATCAACCCGATGGGGGCTCAGCTTCGCGCGATGTTCAGCTCGGATATGGGGCACTGGGATGTTCCGGAGATGTCGGGCATTCTCGAAGAAGCCTACGAACTCGTCGAAAAAGGACTGCTCGACGAAGAAGGGTTTCGTGATTTTGTCATGACCAACCCAATTCGCTTCTATACCAGCGTGAACCCCGATTTCTTCGCCGACACCCGAATTGCCGAAGCCGCCTCGATGATTACCAAGGAGAGTTGAAGCGATGCCAGGCCTGAAGAATCGAATCGCCGTGGTCACCGGCGGCAGCCGGGGAATCGGTCGTGGCTGTGCCATCGAATTGGGAGCCGCCGGTGCGACGGTCTACGTCACGGGACGGAGCACAGCGAGCGCAGGGGGGAAGCTCCCGGGCAGCATCGAAGCCACCGCCCGGGAAGTCAGCGCGGCCGGAGGCCGGGGGATACCCGTCGCCTGCGATCACCGAGAGGACGATGCGGTCGCCGCACTTTTCCAAAGGGTACGCGAGGAAGAGGGGCGCCTCGACATCCTGGTCAACAACGCTTTCCTGATCCCCCCGGAACTCACCTCGGGCAAGAACTTCTGGCAGGTACCCCTCTCGAACTGGGACGACATGATCGATGTCGGGACCCGCTCGGCCTATGCCGCCAGCCATTTCGCCGCCCCCTTGATGATTCCCCAGGGCTCGGGCCTGATCGCCAACATCAGCTCGTCAGGCGCGGCGGAATACGCTTGGCACGTCGCTTACGGGGTGGGAAAGGCCGCCCTCGACCGCTTCACCCGGGATGCGGCCCACGAGCTTCGCCCCCACGGGATCGCGGTCATTTCGCTCTGGCCCGGACTGGTCCTGACCGAGAGAAACTCGGGGGCCCGGGATGCGATCCCCGAGCTCGACTTCACGGGGGCCGAATCCCTGCGCTTCACCGGACGCGCGGTGACTGCCCTGGCCAATGACCCCGAAGTCCTCGCTCGTAGCGGGGAGGCATTCGCCTCGAGGGATCTCGCCGATCGCTACGGGTTCACCGATACCGACGGGAGCCTTCCCAACGGGCCGCTGCATCGCCGGCCCGGATCGGGCAAATAGGGCCCAGCCCGCCGGCCGCCTTGCCGCCGAGCGACGATAACGCTGCGCGCTTTCGGTCTCCCCACAGCGAAGTATGCTCTCGGAATGGCTTCGATCAGCCACTCTGAAAAAAACAGACTCTTGAGGGCGTCCTTCCTCTTCAAGGAACTCGAAGATCGCGATATTGACACCCTCGCCTCCGCGGTGAGCTTCGCGAGCCTCAATGGTCGTGAAGAGCTCTTTCACCAGGGCAGCCAGGGGTCCAGGCTCTATATCGTCGTTCGTGGGCGCCTCAAGGTGCTGACCACCTCCTCCGAGGGCGACGAGATCGTCTTCAATATCCTGGGGCCCGGCGAAGTTATCGGCGAACTGGCGATCTTGAACGATATGCCCCGGACCGCGACCGTCCGCGCGATCGAGGTTTGCGAACTGCTCTCCTTGCACCAGCGCGATCTTCTCGCCTTCCTCGAAGACCACCCTGGGGCCGGCCTGAAACTCGCGCGGGTCCTCGCCCGGCGCGTCTCCCAGCTCAGCGAGTTGCTCAGCGACATGCAGTTCCTGAACCTCCCCTACCGGCTCGCCAAGAAAATGACCGCTCTGGCACACACCTACGGCAGCCAGCAAGAGGGCGGCCTACGGATCAAGCTCCGGCTTTCCCAGGAAGAATGGGGCGACCTCGTGGGAGCCACCCGGGAAAGCGTCAACAAGCAGTTTCGCGCGTGGACAAAGGAAGGGCTTATCCACGTCGACCGAGGCTGCGTAGTGCTCGATCGGCCGGACGAAATAGAGCGACTCGGAAGTTACGAAAATCTATAGGCCGGGGCTTAGTCGGCCCCGATCACGAAACCCGCCTGGGTAAGCAGAGATCGTCTTCTGGCGAGGGCACCGGGATCGCCGGGGTTGGCATCCACCGCATCCACGAGCAGTTCGAGGGCATCGTACCAGAGCCCTTCAGCCGCAAGGGCTCTGGCCCCTAGGGGGATCTCGCCGTCATCCGCAATGCGTTGGATGCCCCCTAGGCTCACACGATCCAGGGCTCGGTTTTCCATGTCGGGAACCAACGCGATGGACCAGGTGTAGGGCTCCCCCAAGCGCAACTCGACACCCTGGGAAGCCAAGCGGATACGCTGAATCCCCGCCTGGGACGGAGGCTCGAGTTCGAGCTCCACCAGGGGAATTTCACCCTTCTCGTCGATCAGGGTGAAAAATATTCTCACGCCTTCGGGGGTCGCGTCGTCGAGTTGCCAGAAGAGCGAAGGCGCAGCCCTAACCGTAAAGCCCGGGTTCGCAGGGGCAAGCACCAGCGGGGTCGCCAAGTCACTACTGCCTCTAACCGCGCCACCGACCCGCCCACCCGGGGCGCCCGCAACTCGCGGCTTCCAGACGATCGGTGCCCGCTCTCGCTCCTGGGAAGGAACCGATGGGGAGCCCTTGGCCGGCGGGGAGGAGCTCTCGTTGGCGAGGGACGCCAGTTCAAAGGGGGCGCGCGCCTCGGAGGCTAGGGCGATGGGCAGTAGGCCTATGAAGAAAGCCGCCACGAGCAGGCCACGGATAACGATTGCCATGAAGAAGTCCTCTCTCTGCTGATTTCACTGCCGGGCGCGGCTTTCTCTCGCCTCTCCCGGGAACCCATGGATAGACTTTTCGCCGATTTCCCGAAGTGATCTACCCCACAGACCGAGCCTGGGTGCGGATCCGCCGCAGGCCAACCCGCTCCTGACGCCCCTTGAGGGCAATGGGTTCGAGGGGTTCGCTATCGACCCGGTCATCGAGCCGGGCGCAGGTAGCCTCGCTGGCCAGGATGCGACAGGGCTCGCGTTCGAAATCGTGGGGCACAGCGTCCGTCGCCTCGAGCCTCTGGGCTGTCACCACCACATCCCCGACCACGGTGTATTTGAGGCGTCCGGCGGCGCCCAGGCTCCCCGCCACCACCGAGCCCGTGTGGATACCGATCCGCATGCCGCATTCGGGCAAACCCCGGCTGCGATAGTCCGCGTTCAATTCCTCCAGGCCCCGGGCCATGGCCAGAGCTGCATCCACCGCACTCCGCGCGTCCTGATCGACTTCCTCCTCATTCCGTCGGGGGACGGGAACACCGAAATCCGCCTTGATCCCATCCCCAAAATAGTCATCGACCACACCGCCGTGACGCGCAATCTCGTCGGCCATGCGCTCCATGAACTGCCCCACCCATTCCATCAGCAGGACCGGATCCATGGTTTCGGCCCGGGCGGTATACCCGCGCATATCGACGAAGAGAACGGTCGCCATCAGGCGCTGGGGCCGAGGCCGACCGTCCGCCAGGAACGCGTCCCGGTTCTGCCAGATCTCCTCGGCCACATCGGACGAGACGTGCCGGGCAAAAATGCGCATCAGTTGCTCGCGCTGAGCGGCTTCTCGACTCGAAACCCAGGCGGTGAGCAAGCCCGCCGAACCCAGCCAGGCGGCCATTGGCGGAGCGACGGGGATCCAGAGTCCCGCCTGGAAAGCGACATAACCGAACCCCAGCAAGGCCAGTAGGCCCCCCAGAATGGCGCCGCTGAGCAAAATCACCCCGAACATCGATCGACCCGCACTCCCCAGTCCGAGCAGCGCCCCAAGAAGACTGACCCCCAACACGAGGCCCGCTTCAGCCCAATCCCCCAACGCCTGCCGCGAGGCGCTCAGGCCCCGGGCCATCCGCATCAACTGGTCGACGACGTGGGCATGAATGCCCATTCCCGCCAGTCGGCCGCCCAGGGGAATCGGTAACTCGTCTCGTAAGCTCTTGGCGCTAGCGCCCAGAATGGCGACTCGATCGCGCAGGGCCGAAGGCGGGAAATCCCCGGACAGAAGCTCCGACAGGGAAACGGTCTCAAAATTCGCCGCGCCATAATCCATCATGATCTGGTAGCCCCGTGAATCGAGATCCCGGTAGCCGCCATAGCCCGAAGAAAGAGGCGGGAGCCGAGAGACACCCAGGCGTAACCAGTCGGCATTCTCTGGATCCGGCCCAGGAAAGACTCCTTCGGCAGCCAGGGCGTGTTGAGCGAGCAACATGGCGAAAGACGTCTGGGGCCCCTGGGCATCCGTCATATAGAGAGCCGTTCGACGAATCGACTCTCCCACGTCATCGGGCAGCAAATCGTTGAAGCCCAGGCGACCCGACTCCTCGAGGGCCTGGGGGCCGGGAATCCCTTCGAGCTGGGGGTCTCCAAATTTCTTGACCGCGATGATCCGTGGCTCGCTGGCCAGGGTCCGCTCCAGGAGTTCGACTCCCGGCGAAACGGGCAGATCCCGGTAGAGATCCAGGCCGATGGTGCGCACGTCCGCCGCGACCAACGCGCGAAGCGCCTCGGCGAGGCGGCGATCGCTGAGCGGCCAATGCCCCTCGGCCCGAATATCGTTCTCCGTCACCTCGACGAGCACAATATCCGACTTCGCGAAGCGATCCCCCCGCTGAAGGTATTGATCCCAGAGGAGCAAATCGGCGCGCTGAAACCACCCCTCAGCTCCCAGAAGCAGGGTCAAGGCAGTCACCATCAGGGCGGCAAAAAGGGAGAAGAGAATCCGACGTCGCTCTCGCATGGCCTCCCTCCCAACGCTGGGGGCCAATCCGGCCCCACTCAAGCTTACCCCCCGCCGCCGCTCACCGTGACCCCTTGGGCCCCGACCCGCGAAAGCGGGCCCAAGCCCGGCGCCAACGAAGTCACCCCAGGGTATGCCCCGAGGACGGTCCGGGTTGTGAGCTGCTTCACAGCCACGGGCCCCGATTTTGCCGACTCTACTCCCATGGTCAACGAGAGCAAAGAGCCCCGACGCCCTCGAATCCACGAACCCCGAGCACATAACCCAGAACCCAGAACCCAGGAGCCCTCAAATGCGTAACTCGAACCGACTTTCCAACGCGCTGAAACTGACCGCCGGATCCCTCCTCGCCGCCCTGGTGACGAGCTCAAGCTTCGCCGACGCCAACCCTCAAGAGCCCGCTGAGCCCCTGGCCTGGGTGGTGTCGGAGAGCCCTGCCGAACTGGTCGAATCCGCTCGAAACTCGCTTCGTTCGGAAATACGAGACGAAATGGCCGCCGCCCTCGAACCCAACTCCGGGATTTGGGCGGGAGCCCTCAACGGCCACCGGATGGCCGAGCGAATGCGGATCCAGATCGCCCAGGAGACGGCAAAAGACATGGTCGCGGAAATGAAGGTCGCGATCACCGCAATTCCCCTGCAGGGCCACTCGGAGCCCACCGGCCAGAGGGTTCGCCAGCCCAGTGTGACCTGGAAGCCGCAACTCGCCGGGCAATTCGAAGCCACTTCCCAGCCCAACGGCCTCAACTGGCCCTGAAGAGCCCACCCGTCCCGAACCCTCCGACTCGGCTCTGCCCGAGTCCCGGACCGGGCTGGGGACCAAGCCAGGAGGGGCGCTCAGCCCCTCCCGGCGGTCCTCCCGGAGGTCCTCTCCCCAGCCCTCCCTCCCGAAGGACGACTCCAGCCCTCGGGAAAGCCCCCCCGAGGACTTCCGACGCCCCCCATCCCCGGGGCGAGCCGCCCTGGGAGCGGCCCCAAGGCCCCGGCGAATCTCACCTAGACCCCCGAAATTCGATTTCGGAGCGGATTGAACCATGATAGGTTTTCCGGCTCAGGAAACTCGGCCCGGGCCCCGCCCGAGTCGGTCACCGGGCCGTTAGGCCTGGCTGTCTTCCTGTATTTTCACCGCATCCTAGACGGAAAACGTATGCCCAAGCCGACTCGGCTGGGCCTTTGGAAAATTCGGGGAGCACCGCGCGATGACGTCGAACTTGAAGTTGAACCGCTGGGTCGAAGAGATGGCAACCCTCTGCCAGCCCGACCAGGTCCGCTGGTGCGACGGTTCCGAGCAAGAGTACAACGAGATGTTCCAGCTGATGCTGGCCTCCGGAACCGCTGAACGACTCAACGAAGAATTGCGACCCAACTCGTATCTGGTTCGCTCCGACCCGGCCGACGTGGCTCGGGTCGAGGACCGCACCTTCATCTGTTCGGAAAACGAAGTCGATGCTGGGCCGACGAATAATTGGGCCGAGCCCGAGGAGATGCGTGAGAAGCTGGGTGGCCTCTTCGCCGGTTCCATGCGCGGACGCACGATGTACGTCATCCCCTTCAGCATGGGCCCCATCGGCTCGCATATCGCCCATATCGGGGTTCAGCTTTCCGACTCCCCCTACGTCGTCGCCAATATGCGGACGATGACGCGCATGGGGACGAAAGTCCTCGACACCCTCGGCGACGACGGCGGCTTCGTCCCCTGCATGCACTCGGTGGGCTATCCCCTCGTCGATGGGCGCGAAGATGTTCCCTGGCCCTGCGACGGCGACCAGAAATACATCGTGCACTTTCCCGAGTCTCGTGAGATCTGGTCCTACGGATCGGGCTATGGGGGCAACGCCCTCCTGGGAAAGAAGTGCTTCGCCCTGCGCATCGCTTCTGCCATGGCCCGGGACGAGGGTTGGTTGGCCGAGCATATGCTGATCCTGAAGATCACTTCGCCCGAGGGTGAATCGAAATTTATCTGCGCGGCGTTCCCCAGCGCCTGCGGAAAAACCAATCTCGCGATGCTCAACCCGACAGTCAAGGACTGGAAGGTCGAGACCATCGGCGACGACATCGCCTGGATGAAATTCGGTGAAGACGGCCGTCTCTACGCGATCAACCCCGAGGCGGGGTTCTTTGGCGTCGCACCGGGGACGAATATGTCGTCCAACCCAAACGCCATATTGACCCTCACGGAAAACGCAATTTTCACGAATTGTGGGAAAACGCCCGAGGGCGACGTCTGGTGGGAGGGCATGTCTGACCCGCCCCCCTCGCTCATCGACTGGCGGGGCAACGAATGGACCCCGGAGAGCGACACGCCGGCGGCCCACCCCAATGCACGCTTTACCGCGGTGGCCAGCCAATGCCCCGTGATCTCCGATGAATGGCAGGATCCCAATGGCGTTCCCATCAGCGCGATTCTCTTCGGCGGACGCCGAGCGACGGTCGTACCCCTGGTTGCCGAGGCCAGGGATTGGGAACACGGAACCTTCATGGGTTCGATTATCAGCAGCGAGAAGACGGCCGCGGCCGCCGGCAAAGTCGGCGAACTCCGCCGCGACCCCATGGCGATGCTGCCCTTCTGCGGATACAACATGGGCGATTATTGGAGCCACTGGCTGGATATCGGCCGCAAGCAAGGCGCTCAAATGCCGCTCGTCTACTACGTCAACTGGTTCAGAAAGAGCGATACCGGAAAATTCCTGTGGCCCGGATTCGGCGAAAATAGCCGTGTCCTCAAGTGGGTCTTCGAGCGCTGCAATGGCAGCGCCAACGCAGTGGACACCCCCATCGGAAATCTCCCCACCCCCGAATCTTTGGATCTCGACGGCTTGAACGTCGACGAAGACGCCCTCAAAACCCTACTCACCGTCGATCGCGAAGGCTGGCTTCAGGAGTTGCCCCTGATCCGCGACTATTACGCGCGTTTCGGCGATCGAATGCCCAACGAGCTGACCTCTTTCGTGGACAACCTCGAAAAAGAACTCAGCGCCTGAAACCACCACCCCGTGATGGGGACCCTCTCCGGGGCTTCCCATTCACCGCGGTCTGAAGCACCCTTTCGTTCTCAGGGGAAAATGGGAGGGACGGAGATGACCGAACCACACTTTCAGGTGGAGCGTTTTCGACGGGCCTTCCTTCTCATACTCGTCGGCGCGATCTCGCTCGGATTCCTGCTGATGATCCGCCCCTTCATCATGCCCCTGCTGCTGGCGGCTATCTTTACCGGCCTCAGCTATCCGCTTCAGCGCTGGGTCTCCCACCTCCTCGGGGGTCGGGCGGCGCTTGGCTCGGCAGTGACGATCCTCCTGCTGCTCTTCGTCGTAGTTGCTCCCCTGCTCTTCTTTCTCAGCATCGTCGCGGGTCAGGCCGGCGAGATCACCCAATCCATCAGCCCCTGGCTCCAGGAGCGGATCGCTGAACGCCGGACCGCCGGGCTGGGCACCCAGATCCCACTGCCGGATTTCCTGGTTCCCTACCAAGCCCAGATCTTTGCGAAACTCGGTGAGCTGACTTCGGTCATCGGGCAGTACTTCTTCAACTCCCTAACCGCGGCTACTCGCGGCACCGCCACTTTCATTCTCGCCCTCTTTGTCATGCTCTACGCGATGTTCTTCTTTTATCGCGATGGCCAAGGGCTTCTGAGTCGAATCCTCTATTACGTCCCGCTTCACACCGAGGACGAACTCCGGATGGTGGATAAATTCGTCTCGATCACGCGAGCGACTATCAAGGGGTCGTTGGTGATCGGAATCCTGCAGGGTTCCCTGGCCGGCGCAGCCTTTGCCGTCGCTGGAGTCCCGGCGGCGGCTTTCTGGGGCACCCTGATGGCTGTCCTCTCGATCATTCCGGGGCTGGGCACCGCCCTGATCTGGATCCCTGCCGCCGGCTGGCTCTACGTCTCGGGTGAGACCGGGGCCGCTATCGGGCTTTCGGCCTGGTGTGTCATCGTGGTCGGCACGGTTGACAACGTGGTGCGCCCTTCCCTGGTGGGCCGAGACACCCAGATGTCGGATCTCATGATCATGCTCTCCACCCTGGGCGGGCTTCTCTTCTTTGGCGCCCCCGGTCTTATCATCGGACCCATCCTTGCGGGGCTCTTCCTCACCGTCTGGGAAATCTATGGAGAGGCCTTCGCGCTCTACCTGCCCGAGGCCGACCTGACCAAATCCCGGAAGGCTCTCGAAGCCCAGGCCGAAGACGAAGCGAAAAGCTGATCGCCCTTGCGGCTGCTCCTAGGCCGCCACCGCAGCGCCAACAACGGAGATGCAAAGCGGTTTGGAAAAATCAAAATACGTTTACCAGAGCGCCCAGGACTCGATCCTGCGGCCCCATTTTCAGCGCTGGGTCTGGAATCCCCTGCTCGGCTATATCCCCGCCTCACTCTCGCCGAATGCGATCACAGGGATTTCCACCCTCTGCTGCTCCCTCTCCTTCCTTCTCGCCGCCGTGGCCAATACCCATCCGTCCGCCATGGTGGCGGCTTCGGTTCTGCTCTTCGGGTACCTCTCTCTCGACAATATGGACGGTGCCCACGCGCGAGCCACAGGCCAGAGCTCGAGGCTCGGCGAATTTCTCGACCACTGGCTCGACACCCTAAATAACGGCTTCGTGGTGCTCGGCGCCTGTCTTGCCGTCGGTCTCTCGCCCCTCTTCACCCTGCTCGTGCTCGCGGCCGGAACCCTGGCATTTTTTGCGGTCCAGCTCGAACTGCAATATACCGGCGTCTTCCGAATGGGCCGGGTCGCGGACATCGAAGGAAATACCGCGGTCAGCTTGCTCTATCTCGCGGTCGCTCTACTGGGCCCCGGATTTTTTGAGCAGACGCCGCTGGCCGGCGGGCCGAGCCTGGCCCTTCTTCTTGGAGCGGGTGTCATGGGCCAGGCGCTCTGGACCTCCTTCACCGCTCTCAAGCGGATCGAATCCGGCCGCCTGGATTGCCTCCCCCTGCTCCTCTGCCTGGCGATCCTCATCACCTGGGTAAGCCTTGTCGATCCTTCACCGGGCGGCGAGATCGCCAGCGCCCTTCTTTGCGCCGGATTCTTCACCAACCCCGTCTTCACCAGCCGTCCGATCCTCGCGCGCCTTCGGGGCTTCTCTACCGCTGGGATCGACCGGGTCATCGTGGCCGGCACTCTTGGCTGTGCCTTGCTGGCCCTGGCCTATCCCGCCCTCGAGGTCTCGCTGGCCTGGACGATCGCCGCCCTGCTCGCCGGCACAACCCTGCGCTATGCCCAGATCACGACGAAGGCCCTGCGCGACGAGCCCCCGGTCGCCGATGTCAGTCCGGAGAGCGACTAAGAGCCCTCCCCACCCGTTGTTCGACGCTACGCCGCCTTCCCTTGCCGCAAGGACAAGGCGATCATCGCGGGCAGAACCACCAGGGTGCACAAGACCAGGTAGATCACCGCAAAGGAAAGCAGCACCCCAATGCTTTGCAGTCCCGGATGCCCGGAAACAGCCAGGGCTCCGAAGGCGGCCAACGTGGTGAGTGCGCTGAGCAGAACCGCCCTCGGCGTACTCGAAACCATCATTTCCTCGAGGGAAGCACCATCTCCGAAACGCATGAAGACATGAATTCCGTTGTCGATGCCCAAGCCCATGATGAGCGGAATCACGACAACGTTCGTCATGTTAAAGGGCATATCGATTAGAACCCCTGTCGCTGTAGTCATCAGGGCAGCGAGGGTAATCGGGAGAAGAACGAATAGCGCGTAGCGGAAGCTTCGTAGAGCGACGACCAGAATGCCGAAGACCAGGCTAAACGAGATCCCAATCGCGATCCGAAAGGTCAAAACCACCACGTCCCCGATGCCAGCTTCGACAGCGGGCCGACCCGTGGCGTGGGGTGCCACCGAATTCACAGCATCGACGAAACGCTCGAGGGCATCGACGTCCCGCACATCCTCCAGGGGAAGCGCCACCACCCGGGCACGGCCGTCTTCGGCGATATTCCGGCGCTGCAACTCGGCGGGGAGGTCTTGGAAGGTCACCCCACCCACCGTCACCGCCCGGCCTATCCAGTCTATTCTCTCTGCCAGATCGTTGACGACGAGAGATTCGAGATTCAGGGCAGACGCGGCGGGGGCAGGCGTCGCGACGACTCGGCCCAGTACGTCCCCCAGGCGTCGCGCGCTCTCCCAGGCGGCATCCCCTTCGTGCCCCGGCGGCAATTTCGCGATGGTATCGCCCAGCGTCCGGATCGAGGCCAGTCTTTGCGCATCTGTGGGCGGAGGCACGGGAGGTGGCGGACTCAGAACCGACTCGAGAAAGAACGCCGCATCCTCGATCATGAAGAGCTTGTCCTCCTGATCCCCCGCAACGAACCAACTGGGCGGTCGGGCCTCAAGCACTGCGTCCAGCGCCTCGAGCTCCACTGCGATTCGCTCAGCCTCTTCCATATTCTCGGCAAGAATCGTCGCCGAGTAATCCGTCACTATCTCCTCTTCCTGCAGGTCGCGGAGAGTCTGCATCGATTCCGATTCGGGATCACGCATGGAGAGTGTGCTGAAGTCGAAACTCGTTTGGCTCGAAAGGAGAGCAGCGAGCACGCCGATGGCCCCCGCCAGAATCACGATGGCGCCCGCCCTGCGATTGATAAAGGGGTAAATTTTCGCGAGGAGTGGCGGACGATTCTGCTGCTGCGGAGTCGGCCTTCGCATCAGGGCCAGCAGCGCAGGAAAAACCGTAAGGGTCGCGAAGAGCGAGATGAACATGCCGCCGCCAGCGATGATGCCCAGGGCCCCCAGCCCGGGATAGGGAGTGGGCACGAAGGAGAGAAAGCCGATGGCGGAGGTCAGCGCGCACAGGGACACCGAAGGGCCAACCTTGCCCCCAGCTCGGGCAAGGGCAAGGGCAACCGCATCTCCCTCGCGACTTTCCTCCTCATAGCGAAGGCCGACATGAATCCCGAAATCAACCCCGAGGCCGATCATCAAAACGGCGAAGGCAGCCGAGATCAGATTGAACTCGCCCACGGCGATCATCGCCCAGCCGGTCGTCCAAATCAGACTCGCCAGTAGGGTGAGAAGAGTGGCCGCAATAATACGCAGGGAGCGCACTCCGAAACCGAGGATGACCGACAAAAGGCTGAGAGAGAGGACACCCGCCAGGGCTAACCCGCTCTGCAATGTTTCAAGCTCATCATGAGCGAGGGGAACCATTCCCGTGAGGCGCAACTCGACTCCGTTTTCGGGTGTGAGACCCAGCTCTTCTCCGAGTTTTCGAATCTCCTCAATGAGGTGGCTAGTCGAAATCGTCTGATCGAAGTCTTTTCGACCCTGGACGATGATAATTCGATAGACCGTACCCTCTTGATCCAGGAACTCATCGGCCCAGCTAATGCTCCGAGGATTTCCAGCCAACATGGACTCACTGACATCGCTGATCCGGTCGGCCATGCGGGCAAAGCCTGGGGGCAACTCCTCGCCCTCCAGCAATTGGTCTACAGAGAGTTGCAACTCGCTCGCCAGGCCGCGCAGACTTGGGTCCTCGGCCAGAGCGGTCAGAGCGGGCTGGGCCTCGGCCAGGTTGTCGATCACGTCTTCGAGATCCAGGATGTCGAGGTAGAGAAGCGCATGATCTTCGAAGAAGGGGTCGGCGGAAGGCGAGTAGAGGGTCTCGATCAGTTCGGGGCGAGCGGCAAGGCCCGCTGTCATCGCCTTGGCGGCATCCTCCGCACGGTCGATGGAATCCGAAGTAATCACGATCACCGTGGTCTCATCGAATTGCGGGAAGGCGTCGATGAAATACTGGTATTCCTGGCGAAAGGGCTCGTCCTGGCTGATCAATGCCGAATCGTCCGAGTTGATCCGCATGGTCTGCTGAGAGTAAAACGCCGAAGCCAGGGTCAACCCGGTGGCAAAGAGGACCGTGAGCCAGGGCCGACGACTCATCTGGTAGACGAAGGCCGTCAGAAACCGCTCCAAGCGATTGCCGCCTCCCGGCTCTCCCAGCCCCTCCGCTTCGCTCCTCACCATGCGCCCCCTGAACCCGAGCAATGCAGCCCGGTTCCCTTACCGGGAGGGATCCTAGGGGATGGCGGATTCCGCTCGCAATCAGCCCTGGAACTTCCCGCCGGGCGCCCGGGCCCGGCCCGGATCAGGCGTGCCTCCGATCGTGCCCCGCTCGCCCATTTCGAGTAGTCTGGGCCGCCAGGGAGTAGGCCAGCATGAGCGGCCGCCTGGCGCGAGCGAGCGGCGGGGGGCCTGGGCCGTCTCACGAACGGGGTCGATTCGGCCTCGGGGGGAGCCCGGAGCCGAGGAGCAGCGAGAATGCGGCAAGTAGAGCGGGTGCGGGATTACCTGATGGATCTGCAGGAGAGAGTCTGCCGTGCCCTGGAAGAAATCGATGCCGGCGCCCAGTTTCAGCGAGATGAACTCCCCCGGGAGGGAGGCGGCGTCTCTCGACCCCGCGTCCTGGAAGAGGGCGCGGTGTGCGAGAAGGCGGCCGTCAATTTCACCCACACTACTGGCCACCGCATGCCGCCGGCGGCGACCGAGCGACGACCTGATCTCGCCGGTGGCTCATACGAAGCCGTTTCCGTCTCGATGATCGTGCACCCCCTGAACCCTCATGCGCCCACATGCCATGCCAACTACCGCTTCTTCATCGCCACCCCACCCGCCGAGAGCGAGAACCCTGAGCCCGTCTGGTGGTTTGGCGGAGGCTTTGACCTTACCCCCTATTACGGTTATGAAGAGGATGTCGTGCACTGGCACGAGTCCGCGCGCGAAGCCTGTGCACCTTTTGGTGACGCACTCCACGGCGAACTCAAGAAGGCCTGCGACGAGTACTTTTACCTCCCCCATCGAAACGAGCCCCGGGGAGTGGGGGGTATTTTTTTCGACGACTTCGACCGAGGCGGGTTCGAAGAAGCTTTCGCCTTTGTTCGCAGCGTAGGAGACGCCTTTCTCGTCGCCTACCCGCCGATACTCAAGCGCCGCAAAGATCTCTCCTACGGTGATAGGGAGCGGAATTTCCAGCTCTATCGCCGAGGCCGCTACGCGGAATTCAACCTGCTCCACGATCGAGGAACTCGCTTCGGCCTCCAAGCTGCTAGCCGAACCGAGTCCGTTCTCGCCTCCATGCCCCCGCTCGCGGCATGGCGCTACGACTGGCAGGCCGAACCCGGATCGCGGGAAGAGGAACTGACGGCTCGCTTTCTGAAGCCCAGGGACTGGCTCAACCCGAAGGTCTAGGCCTCGGCCTGCGCCGCGGGAGCCGATTGCTCACCCCGCACGAGCCGACCGGGCAAAACCCCGGTGGGCATACCATCGCGCATGGTGACCTCGCCTCCGACGAGGGTCATCCGATATCCGTCAGCCCGCTGGATCAAGCGGCGCCCGCCTGCGGGCAGGTCGAAGACCATCTCGGGAAGCTTCAACCCAACCGCGTCGAGGTCGATCAGGTTGAGGTCGGCTTTATAACCGGGCTCGATCAGACCCCGATCGAGGAGACCATAAAGTTTTGCCGAATCCGACGTCATTCGCTTCACCACCAACTCCACCGGCACCCTCGGCCCCCTCGTCCTGTCGCGAACCCAATGGCTCAACATGAATGTCGGGATACTGGCATCGCAGATGATTCCGCAATGGGCCCCCCCATCCCCGAGCCCCAGGGCCGCGCGAGGGTGGTGAAGCATCTCGTAGATGGCATCGCAGTTGCCATCGCTGTAATTGAGCAGGGGAAAAAGCAGAAGCTCGAGCCCATCTTGTCCGAGCATGCAGTCATAGAGGACTTCCTCGGGATTTCGGCCCTCGCGCTCGGCAATTCCCGCAACGCTGTCCTCGTAAGCGGGCTCATAGTTTGGTTTTTCACCGAGGGGAAATAGCTTTTGAAAACTCGCCATCACATAGGCCGCGAGAGGATCGGAGTATTCGACCTTCTCCGAGAGGATCTGCTCTCGAAGCTCGGGCTCACGCATCCGCGCGATCCTCTCTGGGAAGGGGAGTTCGAGGAGAGCCTCGTAGCTCGGGCGATCCCGGAAGGGGTGATACTCGGTCTGGTGTCCGACGAGCATGCCGAAAGGGCGACCGGCAATTTGGGGGTAGACCTGCGCCCCCTCGGACACGGCCTTCTGTGACTCGTCGAGCAAATCCCGCCAGAGGGTCGGCTCCGCGTCGACCTGCAGCATCGCAAACGAGACCGGGCGCCCGATTTCGGCGGAGAGCCGGCACATCCATTCCATTTCAGCCCGGGCGCCAATGACGTCTTCCCCCGCCGCCCCGACGGGCGCGAGTTCGAAAATTCCCTTGTCGAGTTCTCCAAGTACCCGGCCGATCCCAAAGAGCTCATCTTCTGCCGCAAAGGTGCCCGGCATGGGATCACCACTCGCCGCCTTGTGCATGATGGTCCTTGAGGTCGAGAAGCCCAGAGCACCCGCCTCCATCCCGCCTCGAACAATGTCGGCCATCTGCTCGATATCTTCCGGAGTCGCGGGCTCGTTTTCCGCGCCGCGCCTTCCCATCACGTAGGTTCTCACCGCACCATGAGGGACCTGAGCCGCCACGTCCATGGCGAGTTTTCTCCGGCCGACCGCATCCATGAATTCAGGAAATGTTTCCCACTCCCATTCGATTCCCTCGGCAAGAGCCGTCCCCGGAATATCCTCGACCGACTCCATCAGAGAAATCAGATAATCGCGCTGGTCCGGCCGAACCGGCGCAAAGCCCACGCCGCAATTTCCGAAAACGGCGGTCGTCACGCCATGCCAACAGGACGGGGTCAGCTGTGCGTCCCAAGTCACCTGGCCATCATAATGTGTGTGGATATCCACGAAGCCCGGTGTCACAGCGAGCCCGGAGGCATCAATTTCCTCCCGAGCGGCTCCCTCGACTCGACCGACAGCGACAATCCGGCCCTCTTGGACGGCGATATCCCCCGACCTGGGCGGGGCCCCGCTTCCGTCGACGATCAAACCATTACGAACGATGAGGTCATACATGGCATGGGTCCTTCGGTTGTTTGCAAAGCGCTTTGTAGTCTAGCAGCCCCAATCACCGGCACGCCGGGTGATTCCGGCCTGGGGGGACTCCCAGCGGGCGGCTCCGCCGCCGGGAAACGGGCTCCGAAAACTCGTGGGACGGCCTTCCGCCTTGACTCAACGACCATTCTCTCCACACTAGGATCAAAACGGACAGGAGAAATATCCATGCTCAAAAAGATCTTTCTGGTCGAAGCCATCGTACTCATCGCCCTAGCGCTCGGGGTCAAGTACTGGCTTCCAGGCTTCGTCGAGGAGCAGCTCAATACCGTCGAACCCCACCCAAGCTGGGAGATCTCCGAAGAGGCCGCCGCTCTCCATGCGACGATTCCCGTGGCCGACCTTCACGCCGACCCGCTGCTCTGGAAACGCGACTGGCTCGAAAGGAGCGAGCGCGGGCACACCGACCTCCCCCGAATGCAGGAGGGCGGCATCGCCCTCCAGGTTCTGACCGCGGTCACCAAAAGTCCATCGGGTCAGAACTACGAATCGAATGAATCGGATAGCGACACCATCGCATACCTCGCCATGGCCCAACTCTGGCCCATGGCGACCTGGAGCAGTCCCTTCGAGCGAGCACGCTACCAGGGGCAGAGGCTCGCCGACTGGGAAGCAAGAGCCGGGGGCGCATTTCAGATCATTCGCACCCGACAGGATCTCCAGGCCCTGCTCGAGGCGCGCAGCACGGGGGCAAGGGTCGTCGGAGGGATCTTCGGGGTGGAGGGCGCTCATGCTCTGGACGGGGAACTCGCCAACCTCGATCTTCTAGATACTCTGGGTCTGCGCGTCGTAGGGCTCACCCACTTTTTCGATAATCGCCTGGGGGGATCCCTTCACGGTGTCTCGGGCGAAGGACTCACTCCCTTCGGAAGAGCGGTGGTCACTGAAGCCAGTCGGCGCAAAATGGTGATCGACGTCGCGCATGCGTCGCCCCAAATGGTTCGCGATGTGCTCGAGATCAACGATCGGCCCGTCATTCTCTCACATGGTGGATTCAAGGGAGTCTGCGACTCTGCCCGGAATCTCGATGACTCCCTGATGGTTGAACTCGCACAAAAGGGCGCCCTGATCGGGGTTGGTTTTTGGGATGGGGCCGCCTGCGACTACACCCCCGCCGGCGTCGTCAAGGCGATTCGCTACGGGATCGATCTGATCGGAGTCGACCATATCGCCCTAGGGTCGGACTATGACGGAGCCACTCGGGTCCTCTTCGATGCGGGAGAAATCGCCATCTTGACCCAGACCATGCTCGACGAAGGGTTCAGCGAAGAGGAGATCCGAAAAGTCATGGGGCAAAACCAGATCGATTTCTTCCTCGCCCAGCTTCCCTAAAAAAATCAGCCCTCTGGAGCCGCCTCAAGGTCGCAGTGGGCCGGCTTCCTCTGCCACCTCCACGGCACTCTCGTGGGCGATCTGGTCGATGCATCGGCCGATCAGCAGCGAATAGCTCCCCGGTTCGAGATACCAACCCGGTTGATCCCTGTGCCCGTGGGCACGGCCTACGGGCACCACGGCCGCGGCTCCACCCTGGGACTGCAAATCCTCGAAACCAGCGTCCGCGGGATCCCAATAGGCGAAAGCGCGGTCGCCGAGTTCAAGGGTCACCTGGGACGACTGACCCGGTTCCAAATGAACTTTCGCGAAGGCGCGCAATTCGATCCGCGGGCGAAAGAGCCGACCGGGCGCTGGGGACACGTAGCATTGGATGACCTCAGAGCCCGATCGATCGCCGGTGTTCTTCACATCTACCCTTACCTCGAGCGTCTCTCCCGCGGCGAAGGTCGGGCTCGAGAGTTGCGGGGGCGAGATCTCGAACGAGGTATATGAAAGCCCCCAACCGAAGGGGAAGCGCACCGGCATATGGCGGGTGGTGTACCCCCGGTAGCCCATCAGCAGTCCCTCTCCATAACGGATCTCGGAATTTTCACCGGGAAAATTCCCGAAGGAGGGGCTGTGCTCGAGGCGTTGGGGGAAAGTCGTCGGCAGTCGTCCGCCGGGCTCGGAGTCACCGAAAAGAATATCCGCCAGGGCCCCCGCCATCTCCTGGCCCCCAAACCAGGTCTGGAGCAGAGCCGCCGGCTCGTTTACCCAATCCATCGTGGTAGGAGAGCCCATATTCAAGCAGACCACGGTGCGCGGGTTGGCCGCACATACCCGGCGAATCAATTCGTTCTGCTCTCCGGGGAGATCCATGACCTCCCGATCGTGGCCCTCGGATTCCCAGTCGGAATTCGTTCCCACCACGAGCACGACGGCATCGGCCGACGCAGCGGCTTCGAGCGCATCACCCATCAGGTCTCGCTCAATAGGCGGTCGAAGGCCGACCTTGGCACCCATCAAGATGACCGCCCCCTCGGCGGCGTACTGAATCTCGATATCCACGGCCTCACCCGCGGTGAGATCGAAGGCCCCCTCGGCCTCCTGACTCCCGAGAGAGAAGAAAGCCTCGCCGGGCGGCGGCGGATCCGCGAACCCATCGATTATGACCTCGCCGTTGACGAGAAGACGGGCCCGGCCGACCTGGATGAGGGTGAACACATGGCGCCCGCTCTCGTTGGGGATCAGGCGACCCGTCGCCCGAAAGGAGAAGGCTCCGGGATTCAGACCCTCACCCGGAGAGCCAAAAAAGAGCAATTCGGCGCTTCGAGTCGATCGCTTCTCGATAGGGTCTCCTTCCCATTCGAGCCCCGAGTAGAATTCGACGTCAAGAGCCCCGACTCCGCCGGGCGCGGCGAGGCCCGGCGCCTCCAAAGCGGGTGTCGTCTTTTCCGTCCAACAACCCCGCTCGTGAACGACCTCCACCGAGCTCCCCAATTTTTCGCGCAGGGCGGCCAGGGGACTCATCGTCGAATGGGGCTTGAGGGCGGCAGAGCCTCCACCCATAATTTGGGCTCGGTCGGCATTCGGACCGATCACTGCGAGCTTGCCCAGGCCTTCCCTGGAAAGCGGAAGCATGCCGTCGTTGCGGAGCAGCACCATCGAGTCCGCGGCAACCTCTCGGGCCAGAGCGCGGTGTTCGGGAAGATCGATGCTGCGCTCCTCTGGAAGCGGCCCGTCTTCGAGGGCGCCTATCCGCTCCCAAACGCCAAGCATACGGCGCACCTGGTCATCCAGAACCGCCTCCTCTACCTGGCCGGAGCGCACAGCCTCAGCGAGCGCCGGACCATAGAAACGCCCAGGGCCCGGCATCTGTAGGTCGAGCCCCGCGGCCGAGGAACCCTCCGTGGAGCCGGCAGAAAACCAATCCGTCAGGACGAAGCCCTCGAAGCCCCACTCGTCGCGAAGGATGCGACCCAGAAGTTCCTCGTGCTCTGCACAGTAGGTGCCATTGAGACGGTTATAGGAGGTCATGATCCCAAGCCCACCGCCCTCTTTGACGATCAACTCGAAGGGAACCAGATAGAGCTCCCGGAGACTCCGCTCATCCACAACTGAGTCGATGGTATTGCGTTCGAACTCGGCATCGTTCGCGACAAAATGCTTGGCCGTTGTGGCCACCCCCTCGGATTGGACTCCACGCACATAGGCCGCCGCCAACCGGCCCGAAAGCAGGGGATCTTCGGAATAGCATTCGAAATTTCGCCCACCCAGGGGCGAACGGTGCAGATTGACCGTGGGGGCGAGCAGAACCCGCGCGCCCTTCGTGCGCGCTTCCTGACCGAGCATTACACCGACGCGCTCGATCAACTCGGCATTCCAGGTTGCGCCCAGGGCGGATCCGCACGGAACACAGACCGCCGTCGCCTCGCCCAGCCCGAGCAATGAGGACCCTCGGGCGCCATTGGGACCGTCGGTCACGCGGATCGCCGGCACACCCACTCGCTCGATCGCGGGCGTTGTCCACATATCGGCTCCCGCAGTCAGCAACGCCTTTTCATCCAGACTCAGTCGATCCATAATTTCTCGGACCTTCATTGCGTCTCCCCAATATGCAATTTTTCGTGAAGAAGATTTCATTCTACCCCGTCAGCAGCTGCCCTGTTATGCTGGAACCACATTTTCGCCGCCCCCAGTCCAATGCCCGAGGTCTTCTATGTCGAGCGATGCCAACGAAAAAGTTCAGTCCGCCGAGGCCTGGAACGACTTCTGTGAACTCCTCAAAAAAGCGGGAGACGTTATCCTTCGCGAGGACCTAGAGACTTCGCTCTTCGACCGTGGCGAAGGTCTCCGCTACCTGGGGCGCCTGCTCCGAGCCGGCCTGTTCTCGTTCGGCGAAAACCCGGGTCCCGAATTTCCCGTTTTCCGCACCATGCCCGATGGCGTCAAGATGGGTCTCGACAACCCCGACAACTATTACGTGAGCGCCTCTATCGATCCTCGCCTCGACTATCGCATCCGGGGCACACGCGGGACGATTCACTACCTCAGCTTTGCCGCCCAAAATCAGAATTTTGCCGCCCGGGACAAGATCAGCGGCGGCGCGGGTCACCTCAACGACTCGGACCTAAAATTGGGTAAGGACGGCCTCTTCGAAATCCTCGTGAGCAAGAACGAGAAGCCGGGCAACTGGCTCCAGACGACAGACCAGACTCGACAGATCCTGATTCGGCAGACCTTTCTTCACCGGGACAAAGAGCAACCCGTCGAGGTCGAGATCGAGTGTCTCCAGGCCAAGGGCAACCCCAGCCCCTTGCAGCCCGACCGGGTTCCCGGGCAGCTAATGGGCGCGGCTCTCTACGCCACGGGATGCGCCCAATGGTTCGCCGACTGGGTGATGGAGTTTTCCGAGAAGGCACCCATCAACGATTTTCACCTGCCCGATCTCGAGAAGCATCGCGTCATGGGCGGCGACCCCAATATCCGGATGTGGCTCGGCATGTGGAACCTCGCCCCGGACGAGGCTCTAATCATCGAGGCCATGCCACCGCAATGCGATTACTGGAATTTTCAGCTGGCCAATATCTGGGCCGAGTCCCTGGATTGGCGCAATCATCGCGTTCACGTGAATAGCGGCGGTGCCCATTATCGAGAGGATGGATCGTTTCAAATCGTCGTCGCCCACGAGGATCCGGGCGCTGAAAACTGGATCGAGACCGCCGGGCACCACCACGGTGTCATGGCCCTGCGCTGGGTGCGCACCGATGCCCACCCCAAGCCCTCGGTCCGCGTGGTCAAGATCGACGAAGCCCGGGCGGGCCTCTAAAACCACCGCCCGGCCGGCACCTGATCATTTTCGCGAAAGGAATTTCCCATGGCGGGCCCACTGTCTGGCGTTCGTATCGTCGACGTAAGCGAAGTCATCTCCGGCCCCCTGGCCACCATGATCCTGGCCGACCAGGGCGCCGATATCGTCAAGATTGAACCGCCCCGCTACGGAGAGGAGAGCCGCCAACTCGCCAACTATCGCGAGGGAATGGCGGGCCTCTATGCGAATTGCAACCACGGGAAGCGCTCCATCGGCGTCAACCTGAAGAACGAGCGCGGGCTCCAGTTGGCCCTCGAGTTGATTAAAGGCGCCGACGTTTTCGTTCAGAACTGGCGTCCGGGTGCGGCGGAGAGGCTCGGACTTGGGGAAGATGCCCTACGCGTCGTAAACCCCGACATCATCTACGCTTCGATTACCGGCTATGGCGACGACGGCCCCTACGCCGATCGGCGGGGCTACGACCCGATCTTCCAGTGCCTCACAGGATATGTCGCCGCCCAAACAAACCCTCAGATCCCGGTTCCCGACCTCGTCCGAAACGCGGTGGTCGACAAAGCGACCTCGTATTCCCTGGCCCAAGGCATAACCGCGGCGCTCTTCGCCAGGGAAAGGGGAGCCGGGGGCCAACACGTCAAGGTGGCCATGCTCGACGCGGGCCTTGCCTTCTTTTGGCCCGATGGAATGCTCAGGCATACCCTCATGGGGGAAGGTATCGACCACTACGTCGTGCCCGGCGAACGCTACCAACTCATGAGTACAGCCGATGGTCAGCTCGTCGTCTGGGCGGGGACCGCCGAGCAAATGCGAGCGTCTTTGCTGGTGGTGGGCGAAGACGAACTCGCCTCCAGCCCCGGCCAGCGCGGCAAACCCATGCTCGAAGAGAAGAACCAACTCGCCCGGGCGGAGGCTGTCAATGCGGGCTTCGGAAAACTGAGCACCGAGGAGGCCTACCGGCTCTGCATCGAGCACGAACTGCCCGCTGCCCCGGTTCTCACCCAAGCAGATGTTTTCGTTGACCCCCAGATCGTTCACAACGGAGCCGTGATCGAGGCGGAGCACCCGATCTATGGGCGCTACCGAAGAGCCGCGCCCTCGGCGAAATTCTCGAGCAGCACCTTTGAGAGCACCCTACCCCCCGCACTCTACGGCGAGCAAAGCGACGAGATCCTGGAAGAATTGGGATACTCGGAGACGGCTAGAGCCGCCCTCCGCGCAGAAGACGTCGTTTCCTGACGACCCCAGATCCGAAATCAGCGAACTGGGCGATGGCGGAGTCACCCGCCCACCGAAGGGGGAACTCATGTCCTATCTCATCGATCCACGCGAGAACTGGCGCCTTGCGGGAGAGCATCTGGCCGAGGAAGAGGACCCCCGCCGACGCCAGATCCTCGAAACCCTAATCGCCCACTCGAGGGCGGAGGCCGTAGCCGATTTCCCCGCCCTGATGGCAACGGTTTCGCCGGACGCCCACTACCAAAGTTACGCTTCTCCCGACCCGGCCATGAACGAGGCTCAAAGCCCTAAGGGCAAGGACGCAGTGGCCGCCTACTACGCCGCCATCGTCGACTCGGGTTGCCATCGCATTGAACACGCGGTGGAGCGAATGAGCGTCGGACGAGACGCGCTCACCACCGAGGGAGAGTTAAAAATGGCTTACCCGGGGACAATCTTGGCGGCCATGGGGATCGAGACGCCCGACCCCGCCTCTCTCTATCTCTACCGGCAACGGCTCCTGATCGTGTGGGGCTTCGACCCAAACGGACTCGTTCTCTGCGAGGACAGCTACTCGGGAACGGGCCCTGGCTTCGAGGGCATCGAAACCCGAACCGTCGACCCCGACCAGATCTACCAGACCCTCTAGGCCAGCGCTGGACCCATGCCAGGGCGAACACCCCGGGCTTAGAGATCAGCCTGGACCGCGCTCGAACGACGGAACACCCTCGGGCAGTTGGTGAAAGCTCTGCTGGTCCACGGTAAAAATCGCCATCTGGGAGGAACCAAAAGTCGAGGGGTCGTCGAGGGTGCCCACCTTGATAAAGAATACCCCCGGCATGCCCGGAACCCGGGACAGGAGATGGGTCCCGCACTCGGGGCAAAAATCTCGGGTGACCGGACTCTCGAGATCACTCCGGGTAAACCCCTTGGGCTCGCCCGTGGTGTAGGAAAAATCAGCTTCGGGCATCCCCATCAGGAAGTTGGGACCGCCACCCGAGATGTACTGACATTCCCGGCAATGGCATTGCCCTTTCATCAGCGCATCGCCGCCCGCGTCATACCGAACCCGACCGCAATAACACCCGCCTTGCAATCCCATCATCCAACCCCTTTTCCTGGTGCAGAAAGAATTTTGACTTCTATTCTCGACCTCGAAACTCTACCAGTTTCCGATTCGGCTGAGGTCAGGGGGGCCGAAAGGAGCGCTGCCCGAGCAAGCCACTTCTAACTCGCCCCTCAATTTGGGGCACGCCGCGCCCCAGCGTCGACCACGAGCAGCGTCAGGATGATCAATGCGCCAACCAGGGCCAGGCTTCCCATGGCCTCGCCGAGAAATAGAAATGTCCAGAGAGGATTCAGGATCGCTTCGACGAGGAGCAACAGGGAAAGCTCGAAGGCGGGGACCCCGGAAGCGCCCCGGGTGAGCAGGACATAGGCCAGGGCGATCTGGAAGGCGCCGAGGTAGAACACCCAAAACCAGTCCTCGGCCGCGACACCCACCGGCGCTTCCATGATCGGGAGGCAGAAGACAAAGAGCATCCCGTTACCGATGAGCGTGGCGGCCAGGGCGGACTCTCCCCGGGTATCCGACTCACGCGCCAGGTAGCGAATCCCCATGAGGGTGAGCGCCCAGCTGAAACTCGCCGCCAGGGCGAAAGTGTTGCCGAGGGCCGGGTCCGGAGCCGTGGCCTGGGAATTCCGGGCGGAGAAGAAGAGGCAAAGAACGCCCACAGCCAGACCCGCTGCCGTCACGATTTCGCGTCGTCCGATCGACTCGGCCAAGAGCGGACGCGAAAGCAAGAGAATCCAGATGAGGGCCGAATTCTGGATAAAGATTGCGTTGCCCGCCGTGGTGTTCTTATTCGCCAGGGTAAAAAGAAGCAGGGTCGCCGCGTATCCCAGTCCAATCAGCACCGTTTCGCGGTTGATGCGCCGTAGGATTGCCGGAAACCCAAGGGCCAGGATCACACACGCGATCCCCGAGCGAAGACCGGCGACCTGCCAGGCGCCGAGGGTGCTCGCCTTGATGGCCAGCCCCCCAGTGGAGAAGAGCAAGGCCGCTCCCAGAATCAAGATACGTGCTTGCATGCCCTTCCCACCGATGCCCTTGGCCCAAACCGAACCGTCACTCCACGAGCTTTCACTGAAAACCATACCCGGGCGCAGAAGCGAAAGCACGCCCTGTCAGGCATAATCAACCATCCCTTGGAGGGCTAGGAGATTTTCATGAAGCTAGGTTATTTCGGTCTAAATATGGGGCCATTTTGCGAGCCTGAAAACATGCTGGCTCTGCTTCGCCTCACCGAAGACGTGGGCTTCGAGTCCGTCTGGACCGGGGAACACGTCGTGCTCATCGACCCCCAGGCGCCGCCCTCACCAGCGCCCCCGGAAACCCCCTTTCTCGATTCGGTCGCGGCCCTGGCCTTCGCGGCCGCGCACACCACGAAACTCCTGCTCGGTTCGGGCATCATCTTGCTGCCCCAGCGAAACCCCGTCGTCCTCGCCAAGGAACTCGCGGGCGTCGACGTACTCTCCCAGGGAAGGCTGCTCTTTGGCGCCGGGGTGGGCTACGTACCCGGCGAATACGAGAGCTTGGGCATTCCCTTCGCCGAACGCGGCGCCCGCATGGACGAACATATCGAGGTCTTGCGAACCCTGTGGAGCGACGAAAAGCCCGAATTCAAGGGGCGCTTCACGCGCTTTTCGGGCATTCAGTCTCGCCCACTCCCTGTGCAGCGCCCCCACCCACCGATTCATATCGGAGGCATGTCGGCCGCCGCTCACCGCAGAGCCGTGAGCCAGGGAAACGGGTGGTACGGCTTCTTCCAAGATCTCGAGGCTACCCGTCTGGCCCTAGCTGGACTCGAAGATGCAGCCAAGAAAAATGAGCGCCCCGCCGCCCTGGGAAAACTCGAGATCAGTATCACGCCCCCAGGGCCCGTGGACCCCGACACCGCCAAGCGCTTCGAGGATCTGGGCGTCGATCGTCTCATCCTCATGCGCGGCATAACGGACATCGCGGACCAGGGAAAAGACGAGAGCCGGGACGGCATTCTGGCCTTCATCGAGGAGACCGCGCGTCAATTCGATCTCGGCTAGGCGATGAAGAGAAGGAGAGAGCGGCCATGCTTGAATCCATCCTGCCGCGTTCCCTTGACTCGGGTTATCGCGGCCATCCCGTAGCGCGCTGGGTCCTCATCGCCCTGACCCTCATAACCCTCGGGCGCAGCCTCGTTCACATGTTCAAGGACGACGGCGGAGCGGGCTCTATCGCGACGATCCCCCTGGCTTCCTTTGGGCCCGGGGGCGCCGAAGCCGTCATCGGGATCTTTGCCTTCTGGGGACTCTCCCAACTCCTGCTGGCCGCGGTCTACGTCGTGGTCCTCTGGCGCTATCCGGCGCTGATTCCTTTTATCTATCTGCTCTTCATCGCCGAATACCTCGGCCGGCTCCTACTGGGCATGGCCAACCCCATCGAAACCACGGGTACGGCGCCGGGAGGCCCGGTCAATATTGTCTTTCCCGCCCTGGGCGCCTTCATGTTCTACCTCGCCCTACCCCGCCGCAAGCGCAGCCCCGCCGCTTGAACCGGCCTTTCCCGGGCCGCGAGAACGGGACCTCGGCGCCATTCCCCAGGAGACAGTTCTGGGGCGGGCTTCAGCTCCGGGGCGCCAGGCCGATCAATTCCCGGGCGCGCGCCGGTGAGGCCAGCGAAGCGCCGAGTTCGCCGATCAGCCGGGCGGCCTTCTCTACCAACTCGGCATTACTCGCCAAACGACCGCGCTCCAGGTAGAGGTTGTCTTCGAGTCCCACCCGCACGTGCCCCCCGAGTAGAACCGATTGGGCAACCCAGGGCATCTGCAAGCGACTGATCGCGAAGCTTGTCCAGAAACTTCCCGCCGGCAATTGGTCGACCATATTTTTGAGGATCCCTACATCGGCGGGCATCCCCCAAGCGATGCCATGACAGAACTGGTACATGGGTCGCTCGGCCAGTAGCCCCTCGCTCACGAGTTGTTGGGTGAACCAAAAATGCCCGGTATCAAAGATCTCGAGTTCCGGTTTCACTCCGAGAGCCTTGATACGTTCGGCCATTAGACGCAGATGAGGGGGCGGATTGATCATCACGTAGCGGTCGTCGCCGAAATTCATGGTTCCGCAATCCAGGGTGCATATCTCGGGAAGCAGGCTCTCTACATGGGCCAAACGCTCGAGGGGCGCAATGAAATCGGTGCCCTCCCCGGGGATCGCGGGGTCGTCTTCTCCCACGATGAGGTCTCCCCCCATGCCCGCCGTGAGGTTGAGAACCACCGCCTCATTGCTTTCCCGAATACGCTCAACCACCTCGCGAAAGAGGGCCGGATCCCGGGAAGGAGCGCCGGTAGATGGATCGCGCACGTGAACATGAATGACCGCCGCGCCGGCCGCCGCCGCCTCCAATGCCGACTCGGCGATCTGCTCGGGTGTAATCGGCAGTCCGGGATGGAGCTTGGCGGTATCCCCGGAGCCCGTCACTGCGCAGGTGATCACGACGTCGTTATTCATCGCTTCCCTCTC
>JAPKBZ010000009.1 GCA_028823175.1 Myxococcota bacterium | reverse complement strand
AAGAAGAAGGCGCCGAAGAAGAAGGCCGCCGTCCGAGCCAAGGCCGCGGGTCGCAAGCGAGCGGCCAGCAAGGCGAAGGCTCGGCGCACCTCCCCGGGCAAGCCACCGTCCAAGAGTTCCTCACGAAGGGTCTTCTTCTTTGGTGGAGGGAAGGCCGACGGGGATGCCGAGATGCGAGATCTCCTCGGTGGCAAGGGCGCGAATCTGGCAGAGATGACCGTGCTCGGGGTTCCGGTTCCTCCCGGCTTTACGTTGTCCACCGAGGTCTGCTCGGATTTCAAGAAGCGCAGGGGTAAGCTTTCCGTCGCTGTGAAGGCCGACGTGCTCACGGCTCTGGCGCGTATTGAGCAACTCATGGGGCTTCGCTTCGGCGATCCTGATCGTCCACTATTGGTCTCGGTTCGCTCGGGAGCCCGAGTTTCCATGCCCGGGATGATGGACACGGTGCTGAACCTGGGGCTCAGCGATGTGACGGTCGAGGGCCTCGCCAAGTGCGCCGACGAGCGCTTCGCCTACGACAGTTACCGTCGCTTCGTCCAGATGTACGGTGACGTGGTTCTCCAGGTTCCCTTAGACCGCTTCGAATTTTTGCTCGAGCGTGCGAAGGCCCGGGCAGGGGTGCTCCTCGATACCGAACTCTCGGGTGGAGGTTGGCGCGATCTGGTGGAGGAATACCTCGACCTTGTCGAGGAGTACACCGGGCACCCCTTTCCCCAGGATCCCAAGGAACAACTCTGGGGAGCGATTAGTGCGGTCTTTGAGTCCTGGGGCAACGAACGGGCAGGCGCCTACCGCCGGCTTCACGATATCGACGATGCTTGGGGGACGGCGGTCAATGTTCAGTCCATGGTCTACGGGAACATGGGCGAGGACTGCGCGACTGGGGTGGCCTTCACGCGAAATCCCTCGACGGGGGAAGCCAAGTTCTACGGGGAGTATCTGAAAAACGCCCAGGGGGAGGACGTGGTTGCGGGGACCCGAACCCCACAGCCCATCAATCGGGCTAGTCAGACCGAGGAGACCTCGGCTCTCCCCACTCTGGAAGCCGAAATGCCCGAGTCCTATGGCGAACTGACGAAGATCTATCAGATGCTTGAGAAGCACTATCGGGACATGCAGGACATAGAATTCACCATCCAGGCCGGCAAGCTCTGGATTCTGCAGACCCGGAACGGCAAGAGGACGAGCCTGGCGGCGGTCCAGATCGCTGTGGACATGGTGAAGGAGCGGCTGATCTCCAAGGACGAAGCGATTCTGCGCGTCGACGCCGATTCTATCGATCAACTCCTGCACCCCGGCATCGATCCCAGCGCCGATCTGGAGGTCGTCGCCCGAGGGCTTCCGGCCTCTCCAGGCGCCGCAGTCGGCCAGGTGGTCTTTTCGGCGAGCGAGGCCGAAAGTCGAGCCAAGGCAGGCGACAAGGTCATCCTGGTTCGGGTCGAAACTTCGCCAGAGGATATCCTCGGCATGCATGCTGCCCAGGGCGTTTTGACCGCCAAGGGCGGGATGACCTCTCACGCGGCGGTCGTTGCTCGGGGGATGGGGAAGTCCTGCGTGGCGGGCTGTGGCTCCCTGACCATCGATTACCAAGCCGGGCAGATGCGTGTGGCCGAGCGTGTGGTTCGGCTGGGGGATTGGATCAGCATCGATGGATCCTCAGGGAATGTCATGCTCGGGGAAGCACCGACGGTGACGCCTGAACTGAGCCCCGCCTTCACGGAATTGATGGGCTGGACCGAAAAAATGTCCCGGATGAAGGTGCGAACCAACGCCGATACGCCCCAGGATGCCGAGTTGGCCCGGGGTTTCGGTGCTTGCGGCATCGGACTCTGTCGCACCGAGCACATGTTCTTCGAGCCCGAGCGAATTCTGAGCGTTCGGCAGATGATTTTGGCCAGCGACGGGGCGGCCCGAGAATCCGCCCTGGCCGACCTCCTTCCCTTTCAGCGGAAGGATTTCGAGGGGATCTTTCGAGCCATGGATGGGCTTCCCGTCACGGTTCGGCTGCTCGATCCCCCCCTGCACGAATTTTTGCCCCAGAGCGAAGAAGCGCTGAAGGGGGTGGCCGAGTCGCTGGAGGTGCCCATTCAGGAACTCCGAGCGCGCCTGGAATCCCTGCGCGAATTCAACCCGATGCTCGGCCATCGGGGCTGCCGCTTGGGAGTCAGTTTCCCCGAGATCTATCGCATGCAGACCCGGGCGATCGTCGAGGCGGCGTGCGGCGTGGCGGCCGAGGGAGTCAAAGTTAAGCCCGAGATCATGATTCCGTTGGTTGCCCATCCCGGGGAACTCTCCTTGCTCCGCGCGGAAGTCGAAAACGTGATCCATGAAGTCCAACAGGAAAACCCAGGAGTGCGAGTTCGCCCCTCCATTGGGACAATGATTGAGGTCCCCCGGGCGGCCCTGACGGCGGATGTGATCGCCGAGTATGCGGATTTCTTTTCGTTTGGGACCAACGACCTGACTCAGACCGGCTACGCGATGTCCAGGGATGATGCGAACAGCTTTCTGCCCGATTACGTCGAGAAGGGGATTCTGCGCGACGACCCCTTCACTTCCATCGACGAGGAGGGCGTGGGGCGACTCGTTCAAATGGGGGCCGAATTGGGGCGCAAGACCCGCCCGGGCCTTAAGCTGGGCGTGTGCGGCGAACACGGGGGCGACCCCAAGAGCGTGCGCTTCTTCGCCGATCTCGGGCTGGACTACGTCTCATGCTCCCCCTACCGGGTCCCCGTGGCCCGCCTGGCCGCCGCCCAGGCCGAGGCCGCGGCGCGGAGAAACCGATGACGAAGGTGAAGAGGTACAGCCTGGGGCTGCTGATCATTGGCTTGCTGGCCGGCACGGGCGGCGGCTGCGCCGGCACCGTGGACGCAACTTGGGGCCGATCGGCGGCTTATCACGGCTTCTCGCCGGACACCCTCAACAGGGGCGGGGAGGCCGACTTCACCATTCTGGTCCCGCTTGCCAAGCTTTTCTACCAACGCGTCGAGGCCCGCCGATTCGATAGCCTGGCGACCTTCGAGGACCCGGCCCTGCGGGAGTTCTTCCGTACCGAGGGGGCCTTCGCGGATTATTACGCTGCCTTTGCCGAGGCATTGACACGCGCGCGTTTCGAATCGAATCGACCGACGGCCGTCCGTTTGAAGTCGATGGACCGCACGGGCCCGAGCACGGTGAGGGTTCGCGTTCTCTTTCGCGGGGAGAACGCGCTTCCCCTCCGCTGGTGGTCCACCGAAACGGTTCGCGAAGATGTGTGGGCTTTTTCCCAGGGCCGCTGGTGGATCGTTCCCGGCAAGGTCTAGAGGCGGTTCGTTCCTGGGGTCGCCACCGGATCTCCCGCCTCTCCCGCCTTTTGGAGAGCAACCCGCCCTCGGCCTGGGACCGGATAGTTCACTAAAGAGGAAAAGAAGTTCCTCCGGAGTGCCACCGCCTCGCGAGTTCCTGGGTGTGGGGCGCTACGAAACAGGTGAGAAAACAAAGACATCGGGTTCATGTCTCACACGCTCTAAAAAGTGGCACGTCGATTGCTTTGAAAGGGTTGGATAGTAACTCTTGAAAAGTTTGGTCGTTACGGGATATGGGAGAGCGGGAGAGGTAGAACGGTCGATTGCTGAGCTGGGTGATTCCGTGCGGTGGTTAGAAGCACTTTGCGGAACAGGGAAACACCCGGCGTATTGGGAATTCGGCGCACCATCAAAAAGCTGGAAACTGCGGGCCACGAAGGACCGCAGAGAGAGCGAGCGAGCGAGAAAGAGGAGTGGAGAGGGGGAACCCTCAGATTCCGGAGCTCGGTTCGATGATGGAGGCGGCGGACACCGGAAGGCAGTCGGTTTCGGAATCCTTAGCGCTGGAGAGCCTTGGAGGCTCAAAGACGCGTTCCCCCCTCACATGGCCCCTCGACCCAGATGCACGTGAGGACCCCCCATGGACGAGACGGTGAAGGCTCTACCTTCGGATGGCGAACTGGTTGAACTGATCTTGTCGGGCAGCCAGGAGCATTTCAACATGCTCTACAACGCCTATTTCCCCAGGGTTTACCGATTTGCCTTGAAACGGCTGAAGGACCGCTCGGAGGCCGAGGACATCGCCCAGGAAGTGTTCCTGACCCTTCTCGATGCCCTGCCGAATTACCGCGGCGAGTCCGGCTTGCTCGTCTGGATCTTCGGGATCACCCGCAACAAGGTGAACCGGACCTTCCGAAGGGCGCGCCCCTGGCTCTCCCCCATGGACTCCGATTCGGCCATGGACGTCCCGAGTTCCGGACCCACCGTCGATCACGCCCTCGAGGCGCGCCGGCTGCTGCAAAGCTGCGAAGAGATCATTCGGCAGGATCTGACCGAGACCCAGCGCCGGATTTTTCACCTCAAGCATCTCCGCCAACAGTCGATTCGAGCGATTGCCGAGGTGCTTGGTAAGTCCGAGGATTCCATCAAAGCGAACCTGTACCGAATGCGCTCTTCGATGAACGAGGCGCTCCCCGGGATCGAAGTTCTGCTTCGAAGCCACTAGCGCGAAGCGCTGTCGAGGCACGGCCCCCCGAGGGGAAGCCGCCTCGTGACCAGGCTCGGCGAAGAGGCTCAGCGAAGAGGCTCAGTATCCGGCCCGCTGCGCAGCCCAGACCCTGGGCGCCAGGCAAATATGTGACCCGGCCTCTGTTTTTGCCACAACAGGCTCCCTGGGACCACATCCCCCTGCAAGCGAGGGCTCCAGGAAGTTGATTTCATTCTGGTAATCTTCGCAGGTGGTTCGGAGAAGTAGCGGGCGGGTGGTATGACCGTCAGGTGATCTTCGAGTCGAGATCGTGTAACAGGTGCAAGCGGCAGCGTTGAACCTGATTGATCACACTAGAATGTCACCGAACCTCTGGGGGGCTTAGGTGACGGGAGAAGGCCGTGGATCGAAAAGAGCTGACGACTCGTGTTCCGGGGGGACGTGACCGGGCTCGGGGCAGGTCCAGCCGCTCCGAAGATTCCGCTGGCGCCAAGCGCACTCTGGATTCGCCGGGTTGGTCCCGGGTCGATTCTTCATCGGTTGCCGATGAACTGGCGATCGATCCCGAGGAACTGCTCGAGTTCGCCGCGCCGGAGCATGAGGGCAACCAAGCCGACCCTCAGTTCAAGGCGCGACTTCGCGAAACCCTCTGGGAGTTGGTCGAGAAACGCTACGGCAAGGCTACGGACGATTCTCGCGAAGACGACTGAGTCCCACTTTCCCGGGTCGGGCCTGGGATTGTCGATCAGGCCTCTTCGGCTTCGGAGTTGACCGAGGCTTGCGCTGAATTCACGCTTGGGGTTCCCCCCGGGTGGGCTTGCTCGGGCGGAGCCAGGGCGAGCCGTCCCACGTAATGGCGGAACGTTTCTAGGGTCAGCCGTGCATCGGCCAAGGCGCGATGAGCGACGCCCTCGTCGCCTAGCAGGCCCGCTGTGGTGGCTGCGCGGCGTAGGGAGAGAGCGCCTACGGGTTTTTCGGCCACCAGGCTCCAGGTGTAGAAGAGTGTGGCCAGGTCGATCACGTGGTAATCGAAGGGGTAGGGGATCTCGCAGTTGCGGTAGGCGCGCTCGAGGAAGGCGACATCCATGCGGACGTTCTGACCCGCGGGCACCACGACCTTGCCTTTGGGCATCATGGCGGACAACTCTTCGAGAACCTGTCGAACCGGCGGTGCCTCGGCCCAGAGGTCTGCGTCGTAGCCGAAAATAGCGGCCGCCTCATCGCTGATCCGCTCTGGGCGGGCCTTGACCCGCCATTGCTGCTCGCCCTGTTCGACCAACTTTTCGTCGGTGAGGATGACGCCCACTTCCGTGATGTCGTGCTTTTCCAAGTCCAGGCCGCCGAACTCGCAGTCCATGAACGCAAAGGCGAATTCCGAGGCCATTTGGGGTCGTCTCCGGGCGTGGCGAAGGGCTTGTGCGGGGCTTGTAAAGGGCTTGTGCGGGGCTTGTGCTGGGCTTGTAAAGGGCTTGTCCGTAAGCATCCGCTTTTCAGGGCTCGCCCGATGGGCAGGCGTCTGCGGGCGTCTGCGGGGGCAAACGGGGTGGGGCGGGGTGGAGATGATGGTGCTCCCAACGGGACTCGAACCCGTGTTTCAGCCTTGAGAGGGCCGTGTCCTAGGCCTCTAGACGATGGGAGCAGCGAAGGCCGACTTTGCCAACTGCCTCGCGGGCTGTCAACCGACGAATCAGCTTTGCGCCCGTTCCGCCCTTGGGAACCTCGCCGGAATCGTGAGAAGCCGGGGTGATTCGGGTAAGCTGGGGCCGAAATTTGCCAGTGATCTGGGCGGGTCGAGCCGAACGGTCAGCCCGTGGAATTTGACTGAGGGGGATGGAAGGATTGCCTGTAATCGAGGAGGGGGCCTCCCGGCGTCGCGGAGCGCGCTTCCGACAGGGCCTCTTGGGGCTCGGGGTGGGGCTGCTGGGCCTGTTCGTCGCCGACGCCGTCCACCTGCGAAATCCGCCTTTGGCTGGGGAGAGCCTGGGGGACGTCTTCGTACCTGATCCGGCCGTCGCCGGTCTCGTCTCCCTCGGTTTTGGGGCTGTGGTTTCGGATTTCTACTGGCTCCAGGCGATCCAGGCGGCGGGGGGGGATGTGCGGATCACTCCCGAACTGGGCGCCCACCTGGGCCAGTTGATCGACGTGGTGACCACACTCAATCCCTGGGTCGATCATCCCTACCGGTTCGCGGGAATCTGGCTGACCCAGAGCGAGCAAAACGTGCGTACCGCCAATCGCCTGCTCCGGCGTGGGATCGAAAAACACCCCGATGATTGGAGAAATCACTACTACCTCGGCTTCAACCATTTCTTTTATTTGCTCGAGAATGCCGAAGCCGCCGAGGTCCTCGAAGGGGCGAGCCGGCTGGCGGGTGCACCGCGTTATCTTCCGCGACTCGCCGCGCGGCTCAAATCGGAATCCGCAGATCTGGAAGTGGCGTCGGTTTTTCTCCAGGAACTCTTGCGAGGCGCTCAGGGAGAAGCCGCCCGGGAGAGCTATCGATCGGCCCTCGATGAGATAGAGATCGAGCAGCGTGCGCGCCAGCTGGACGGAGCCCGAGTGCGCTTTCGGGAACTCGAGGGAAGAGATATCGAGACTGTGGATGAACTGACTCGGGGCGCCACGCCCCTGCTTGGGGCGCTTCCCTCGCCCGAACCGTCTTCGCTTCCCGCGTCTCTTCGTCGCGGATCCGAGTGGATCGTCGATCCCTCGGATAATCGGATCGTTTCGACCTACTATGGGAAGCGTTACCAGCTTCACGTCCCCGCCTCGGATCGCGAACGCGCCGAGGGTTGGGCCCGAGAAAAAGAGCTTCGAGAGGCGGCTGGGAGATGAGGAATCGTGGTTTTGCCGAGCAGAGTGGCGGATGGGGCTGTCCAGTATGACGGATAGACCCCGGGAAATCGTTCGCGTGGACGGCCTCGTCAAGAATTTCAGGCCGGGTCTCGGACTGCGCTCCAAACGGGTTCTACACGGGGTTTCCTTCGCGGTGCGCGAGGGGGAAATCTTCGGGTTCGTAGGTCCCAATGGGGCGGGAAAGACAACCACGCTGAAGGTGCTGATGGGGCTGATCCGGCCAACGTCCGGGCGGGCTTCCATCCTGGGTTGCGATGTGGGCGAGGCGGGCTTCCGACAGCACATCGGCTTCCTGCCCGAAAACCCCTATTTCTATCCCTTCCTCACCGGGCGTGAGATTCTGCGCTTCTACGCCCGGCTCTGCGGAGTGGAGTCGTCCCTCCTGGCAGGTCGGGTGAACGACCTGCTCGCGCTCGTCCGACTGGAGCATGCTTCCGACGAGCGCCTGAGCACCTATTCGAAGGGGATGCTTCAGCGCATTGGGATCGCCCAGGCGCTGATTCACGATCCCGAAGTGGCCTTTCTGGACGAACCCATGAGCGGTCTCGATCCCATCGGGCGCAAAGACATCAGGGATATCATTCTCAGGCTCAAGGCCGCTGGCAAGACCGTCTTCATGAATACGCATATCCTAAGCGATGTGGAAATGATCTGTGACCGGGTCGCGATCATCGTCAAGGGCAGGATTCGTTACGAGGGCCCGATCCGGGAGTTCCTGAGGGAGGACGAACTGCGCAGCGATATCGTGCTGGCCCGCTTATCGGGCGAAACGTCCAGGGAACTCGGCGAGCGTTTCTCGACGACGATCCAGACGGTGGGGGAGAGGGTCGAGGTGCAGGTGAAGGATGGGCAGCTTCAGAGTTTTCTTGAAGCGGCCTTGGGGGCGGGTGCCGATATCCTGTCCGTCACTCCGAACCGGGTCTCCCTCGAACATATTTTTCTCGAGGCCGTCGAAGAGGGCGAGAAGGCCGATGCTGGGGCGGGCAGGGGCGGGGGGGGTACCCCTTGACGGGCTCGCTTCACCGAATCTGGCCGATTGCGACCAACACCGTACGCGAGGCGGTTCGCCATCGCCTGCTCTACACGCTGCTCTTCTTTGCCGTGACGATGATCGGTTTCGCCGTCCTGATTGCGAGCCTTTCCTATGTGGAAGGTGAGCGGATCATCCAGGATATCGGCCTGGCTTCCATCCGACTCTTCAGCGTTGGAATCGCGATTTTCGTAGGGATCGGCCTGATCCACGGCGAGGTGGATCGTCGCACGATCTACACGATCCTGGCGAAGCCCGTGACCCGCGCAGAATTTCTGCTCGGAAAATTTTTCGGACTCCTGCTCACGGTCTGGTTGCAGCTGCTGCTGATGGGGCTGGCATTCGTTTTAGTTTCCCTGTCGGTGGGGGCGCCTCTGGATTGGGGGTACGCCGCTGCACTTTTTCTGGTGGGGATTGAGTTGATGGTGATCGTCGCCGTGGCGACGCTTTTTTCGTCCTTCTCGACGCCCATGCTCTCGGCCTTTTTTACCCTGGGCATCTATGCGCTGGGTCACCTCTCCCGCAACCTCTACTTCCTCGGCCAGGAGGCCGAGGTGGATTCCGTCAGGCGCGCGGCCACCTTGCTCTACCGCGTGCTGCCCGATCTCGAAACTTTTAACGTCTCGATCCAGGCGGTGCATGGGCTTCCGATCCCGGCCTCCGAGGTGGCTTGGGCTGTGCTCTACGGTTTGGCTTATACCACCGCGCTCCTCTCCCTGGCGATTTATATCTTTCACCGACGTGACCTCGAGTAGGGACTCTGGGCAGAGGCCGGGCTGGATGGCGAAATGGCAATGATCGAAGAATTCGGAGCGCCCTTCATCAGCGGTTCGGCCCTGGCCTTCGGGCTTGTGGTGGGCTCCTTTCTGAACGTCGTGATTCATCGCCTGCCCCTGGGCGAATCCGTCGTTTCTCCCCGCTCCCGTTGCCCGGGTTGCCAGACGCCGATCTCGGCGGGGGACAATATTCCGGTCCTCTCGTACATCGCCCTCCGCGGGCGCTGTCGGCACTGCGGGGCGGGGATCTCGCTCCGTTATCCCGCCGTCGAGGCCGTTACGGGGATCCTCTTCGTGGCCATGGCCTGGCGATTCGGGCCGACGCCCCTGGCGCTGCTCTTCATGGCCTTCGCGGCGGCTTTGGTCGCGGCGGCCATGATCGATTTGGATCACCAGATCATTCCCGACGAGATCTCCCTGGGTGGGCTCGCGGTGGGGCTCGCGTGTGTCCCCGTGGCGACCAGTTTCGATACGGACATCGACTACGCGTCGGCCCTGGTGCATAGCGGGCTGGGTGCGTTGATCGGCGCGGGCTTCCTGTGGAGTGTCGGTTTTTTCCACGCCCGGCTTTCGGTGGCTCTCGGTCGGAAATTTTCGCATTGGCCCGGCGAGGGCGAAGCCCTGCCGCGACCCGGGCAGGCCGATTATTGGCTCTGGTTTCCCGGTCTTGGCTTTGGCGACGTGAAGCTACTCGCCATGATTGGGGCCTTTGTCGGCCCCTGGGGCGTGTTGGACACTCTCCTGTCCGCGTCCATCATCGGCCTGTTGGTGGGCGTGATTTGGGGACTCATCCGCCGGGACCTTTCGAGCCCGTTCGGTTTCGGTCCCGCCCTGGCAGTGGGGGCGATTTTTTCGGTCTTCGTTCCGCTCCAGGAGTTGTGGCTTCGCTTCCTGGTGGCGGGGGCTTCGTCCTGACGGGAAGCGGGCTGCGGCTTGGTTCCCCAGCATGGATTCGAACCATGATTCGCGGATTCAGAGTCCGCTGTCCTGCCGTTAGACGACCGGGGAACGAAGCGCGCCGCTCAGCTGATTCCACCCGAGGGCGAACCGTTCTGAGCCGTCGGGATACTAGTGCGAGAGCGGGCCTCTCTCAATCTCAATCCGCCGATTCTACTCGGGCCTCGACGATTTCTATCGCCTTTCCGATCCGGACGAGGGTGCGCTCGCGTCCGAGAATTTCGAGGGTCTCGAAGATCCCGGGTGAGTTGGGTCCCCCGGTGATCGCGACGCGCACGGGTTGGGCAAGCTTGCCCAGTTTAAGGTCGCCGAGTTGGGCGGCCACGGCGTCGAAGGCCTTCTCGAGGCCGGCGAGCGTCCATTCATCGAGTCCGCCCATGGCCTCTTCGAGTGCCTGCAAGATGGGCAGGGCCGCCGGGCGCAGGTGCTTCTTGACGGCCTTTTCGTCGTACTCCAGGTCTTCGCGCAATTTCCAGTGCGCGAGTTCGGCCATTTCCACCAGGGTTCGGCTGCGCTCACGCAGAAGTTCGAGGAGGGCGCGCAGGCTCTCCTCATCTTCGACGGCCGCGCCCTTCACGCTCTCGAGGTAGGGGCGGACCCGGGCGAAGAGTTCGTCGCCGGGAAGCGCCTTGATGTAGTGCTGGCCGAGCCAGGCAAGCTTGGGCGGCTCGGCCCGTGCGGGAGAGCGTCCGACATTTTCGAGGCTGAAGAGTTCGCCGATTTCGGTGAGGGAGAAGATCTCGTCGTCTCCGTGAGACCAGCCAAGCCGGACGAGCCAGTTGACCAGAGCCTCGGGCAGGTGCCCGTCGGCTCGAAAATCCTGGATCGAGACATTGTCGCGCCGCTTGGAGAGCTTTTTCCCAGACTCCCCGACGATCAGGGGGAGATGGGCAAAGGTCGGCAAGGGAGCTTCCAGGGCCCTGTAGATGGCGATCTGGAGTGGGGTGTTGGGGTGGTGATCCGCACCCCGAATGACGTGGCTGATGGCCATGTCGATGTCATCGACCACCACGGCGAGATTGTAGAGGGGCGTCCCGTCCCCGCGTTGGATGATGGCGTCGCCGATCTGCCGGGCATCCTGGCCGCTGGGACCGAAAACCGCGTCGTCCCAGCCGAGCAACCCCTCGTCGGGGACCCGCAGCCGAACCGTATGGGCGCCACAATCGGGGCCCAGGTTGAGATCTCGGCAGCGACCGTCGTAAATCCCGGCCCCGCCCGCGGCGATATCCTCCTCTTTTCGAACCTCGAGTTCTTCCCGGGAGCAGGTGCAGCGGTAGGCGCGATCGGCGCCCAGGAGCCCGTCGATGGCCTCGCCGTGCCGCTCCCGCCGCTCGGTCTGGCGGTGGGGGCCTTCGTCCCAATCGAGTCCCAGCCAACGGAGGCCGTCGAGGACTGTTTCCTCGGACTCCCGGGTCGAGCGCTCGAGGTCAGTATCCTCGATGCGCAGGACGAAGCAGCCGCCGTGGCGACGGGCGTGAGCCCAGTTGTAGAGCGCCGTGCGGGCGCTGCCTAGGTGAAGAAACCCCGTGGGGCTCGGTGCGAATCGGGTGCGTAAATCGGTCATGGGCGCGGCAGCATACCGCAGCCCTTGCCGAGTCTACCGGGATTCTGCTATTCGATTGCCCCCCGAATCGCCGGAATTTTTCTTCAAGCATCTGTTTTTTAAAGACTTTTCAGAGCCTGGACAGAGACTGAAACAGTGAAATTGAGTGTGGATCAGCTAAAGGAGGCCCCCGAGGCCTTTCGCTACCCCGTCGAGCGGGACTGGTGGGCGGAGCATTTTGCCGACGTCGAGGCGTCCGGGGCCCAACTGGTGGGCGAACCCGAGATCCGATTGGCCGCCCGGGTGGCGGCCGAAAATGTCCACATCGAAGGCGATCTCGAGGGAATTCTCGATGCGGAATGCGCTCGCTGTGCCAAGCGCTATCGTCACGCCCTCCAAGATTCCTTCCAGCTCGTTCTTGCACCGTTGGATGAAGAGGTCGGGCCCAGTGACGAGGAGGGCCGGGCGGCTCTCGAGCGTAGTGGAATGTGCCTGGGGGAAGATTTGGAGAGTGGTTGGTACCGGGGTGGTGAGATCGATCTGGGCGATTTTTTGACCGAGGTGGTCTCTCTCTCGATTCCCATTCAGCCGCTCTGTCGCGACGATTGTCCCGGCCTCTGCCCGATCTGTGGCATCGACCGGACCGAAAAAAACTGTATTTGTGAAGAAGAGACAAAACCCGCTTCTCCTTTTGCCGCGCTCGCGGTGCTGAAAGAGAAGAGGGAAGGGAGTTCGTAGAAAATGGCAGTTCCCAAGCGAAAGACATCCAAGTCACGAAGAGATAAGCGTCGTACCCACGACAGCCTGTCGGCACCGCCCCGGAGTACGTGCCCGCAATGCGGAGCTCCGAAGATGCCGCACAGGGTCTGCGGAAGTTGTGGCAGTTATAAGGGGCGCACGATCATCGAGACGGACCAGGACTAGCCCGCTCGTGCTCGCGCTGCTCTTTCCCGGCCAGGGGTCCCAGAAAGTGGGCATGGGGCGGGATGTTTTTGAGAGCTCGCCAGCGGCTCGCGAGGTCTTCGATTCTGCGGACCGAGCTCTCGGCTTCGAGATCTCACGCTATTGCTTTGAGGGTCCCGAAGAGGAATTGCGTCGGACCGAGATTCAGCAGCCCGCCCTGCTGACCACGAGCATCGCGCTTTTGAGTGCCCTCCGAGAAGCGGACCCGGTGGAGCCCGCCTTCGTCGCCGGCCATAGTCTTGGGGAGTACACCGCATTGGTGGCCTCGGGAGCGATTGTCTTTGAAGACGCGGTTCGCCTAGTCAATGCCCGCGGTCGGTATATGCAGGAAGCGGTCGCCGAGGGAACCGGTGCCATGGCGGCCATTCTCGGTGCCGGGGCCGAAGAAATCGCGAAAGTGTGCACCGAAGTTTCAGGTCAGACCGGCCAGGTGGTTTCGCCGGCCAACTACAATTCCCCCCAGCAGACGGTGATCGCGGGGGAGTCGGGCGCCGTGGCGATGGCTTGCGCGCGCGCGCTTGAGGCGGGGGCCAAAAAAACCGTCCCCTTGCCTGTGTCAGCTCCTTTTCACTGCGCCCTGATGGCGCCGGCCGCGGCGAAATTGCGTCGGGACATCGATACCGTCAGTTTTCAGCCCCCGTCCCCCCCGGTGGTGACCAATGTGGAGGCGTTGCCAAACGCCGATTCGGCTCGTATTCCCGATCTGTTGGAGGCCCAGGTGACGTCCCCCGTGCGTTTTACGGAGATGATCGAGTGTTTGAAGGGCGCAGGCGTATCCCATTACCTCGAGGTCGGGGCCGGAAGGGTACTGACTGGCCTGCTCGCCCGAATCGAACGCCGGAGCAACCGAGAGAGCCTCTCGACGGCGGAAGAACTCGAAAATGTACGAAAATTTATCGCTGAGGAGTGATGTCGCTTGTCCTCTTCGGGACAATGCTATGATTCAATTTGCCGGTTGAGGCGAGGAAAAACTGCAGACCTAGCAACACAGGTATTGCGATCGGAGGATGTTGTCCATGTCACTGGAAGTTCGTGTGACCGATTTGATTGTCGAGCAGCTCGGCGTCTCTCGGGATGAGGTTGTCACTAAGGCTTCCTTCGTAGACGACTTGGGAGCGGATTCCCTGGATATCGTCGAACTCGTCATGTCGATGGAAGAGTCTTTCGATATTGAAATTCCGGACGACGACGCGGAGAAGATGCAGACCATCGGCGATGCGGTCAGCTATCTGAAAGAGCGCTTGGAGAGCTGACTCCAATGGCAGAGGGATCATCTCGCGGGAGGCGAGTGGTCGTCACCGGGGTAGGTTGCGTCACGCCGATCGGTGCAAACTATTCGGCGACCCTGGAATCGGCTCTGGCCGGGCACTCTGGAGTGGGTCCGATCAGCCTCTTTGAGGCTTCGGAGTTCGCGAGTGCCATCGCAGGGGAAGTTGCGGAGGCGCCTGTGCCCGCCGTGCTTCCCGCCAAGGAACTGCGCCGCACAAATCGTTGCGTGCTCTTCGCGCTTGAAGCCGCCGCCGAGGCCCTCGCCGATTCTGGTTTGGTGATCGAAGCCGAGAACAGGGACCGCGTGGGCGTCGCGATCGGCTCAGGCATCGGAGGCCTCGGGACGATCCTGGAGAACGACGCAATCCTGCGGGAGAAGGGGCCGCGAAGGGTGTCTCCCTTCACCATCCCAATGGGCATCGCGAATATGTCGGCGGGGATGATCTCGCTCTATCACGGCGCGCGCGGTCCGAATATCTGCCACGTGACGGCGTGCGCATCGGGTTCACATGCCATCGGCGAGGGGGCGGCGATGATCGCCCGAGGGCAGGCCGACGCCATGATCGTCGGCGGAGCGGAAGCCCCGATCCTGGGGGTAACGGTGGCGGGGTTTGCCTCGATGAGGGCGCTCAGTACCCGCAACGAGGCACCCGAGCAAGCGAGTCGCCCATTCGACCGGGGCCGGGATGGCTTCGTGGTGGGGGAGGGGGCCGGGGTCCTCGTGATCGAGTCCCTGGAGCACGCCCGGGCCCGGGGTGCCCGGATTCGGGCCGAGTTGATGGGCTATGGAGCCACGGCCGATGCGGGGCATCCCGTGGCTCCCGATCCGCAGGGGGAAGGCGCCTCGCGCTGCATGGAAGCCGCCCTCTCCGATGCGGACATGGCCCCGGAGCAGGTGGGCTATGTCAACGCCCACGCGACCAGCACTCCGGCTGGGGATCCCGCCGAGGTGACGGCTCTGCGCAGAACCTTCGGTTCTCATTGCGACGACCTGCCGGTTTCCTCGACCAAGTCCATGATGGGGCACCTCCTTGGGGCCGCGGGCAGCGTCGAGGCGATCCTTGCGATCGGGGCGATGGAAAGGGGCCAGCTGCCGCCCACCATCAATTTGGATGAACCGGATCCGGCGTGCGCCCTCGATCACGTGGCCAACCGGGCGCGCGAGGCCCGAGTCGAGGCGGTGCTCTCCAACTCGTTCGGTTTCGGGGGGACGAACGCCACCCTGATCTTCGGGGTGGGCCGACTCTGAAACGGTCGACGGCGGCCTTCGCGCCGCCCCGGACGCTCGCCGTGATCGTCGCTATATTGGCGTCTTGAATCCGCAGACACTCGGTTCACAGGCCACCCGAAGGCCCAGAACGAGTCCTGTTTCGCCAGCAAAGCTCCAGAAAGGGAAGCACAGGGAATGGCACAGTCAGCTACGCCGGAACTCGACATCGTCGATGTGGATATCGCGAACCTCGTCCGCCAGGAGGGGCGTCGGCAGGGGCTGTCCATCGAGTTGATCGCCTCGGAGAATTTTGTGTCGGAAGCCGTTCTCGAAGCAGTGGGCAGCGTGCTGACCAATAAATATGCCGAGGGGTATCCGGGCCGGCGCTACTACGGCGGCTGCGAATTCGTCGATGAGGTGGAGAGTCTCGCCATCGAACGGGCAAAGGAACTCTTCGGGGTCGAGAACGCGAATGTTCAGCCCCATTCAGGGTCCTCGGCGAACGCTGCGGTCTACCACGCCCTGCTCGAGCCCGGAGACACGATTCTGGCCATGAACCTGGACCACGGCGGTCACCTGACCCACGGTAGCCCGGTGAACTTCTCGGGAAAGACCTACACCATCGTTCCCTACGGGGTGAACCGAGAGACCGAACGCATCGATATGGACGAAGTGCGCAGGCTTGCGCTCGAACACCGACCCAAGATGATCCAGTGTGGGGCCACGGTCTACTCTCGCATTATCGATTTCGAGGGCTTTCGTTCGGTGGCCGATGAAGTGGGTGCGATCCTTTTTGCCGATATCGCCCACATCGCTGGCCTGGTCGCAGCCGGTGTCCACCCCAGTCCCGCCGGCCTGGCCCAGGTCTTCACGACGACCACCCACAAGACCCTGCGCGGGCCTCGGGGGGGGCTGATCCTGTCGGACGGTGAGATCGGCAAGAAGATCAACAGCGCGATCTTCCCTGGCCTCCAGGGCGGACCGCTCATGCACGTGATCGCGGGAAAGGCGGTCGCCTTCAAAGAAGCACTCTCGCCCGAATTCAAGGACTATGCGCGGCAGATCGTCGCCAACGCTCGGACATTGGCGGAAGCAGTCTCTGGCCACGGTCACAAGGTCGTTTCCGGCGGAACGGACAACCACCTTTTTCTGCTGTCTCTGCTGGAGCGAGACACAACGGGCAAGGCCGCCCAACTCGCCCTGGATCGGGCGGGCATCACGGCCAACAAGAACATGATTCCCTTCGATCCCCGCAAGCCCATGGTGACCTCGGGGGTCCGAATCGGAACTCCGGCGGTGACTACCCGGGGCATGCGCGAGCCGGAGATGGTCCAGATTGCCGAATTCCTGCACCGGGTCCTTCAGAACCCCGGCGATGTAGAAGAGCTCGATCGTGTTCGCGGCGAGGTCGAAGGGCTTTGCCGGCGCTTTCCGCTCTACTCCCATCGCTGGAGCGATCAGGGCTGACTCGTGCGATGCCCTTCCTGCGCTGACGAAACGACCCGGGTGATCGATACCCGCGTGGGTCGCGAGGGAACCGAGATTCGGCGCCGTCGAGAGTGTGAGGAGTGTGGACGTCGATTTACGACTCGGGAGCGGCTCGAGGTTTCCCTGCCCCAGGTCGTCAAGCGCGATCAGCGCCGAGAAGAGTTTAGCCGCGAGAAGTTGCTGGCTGGAATTATGAGTGCCTGTGTGAAGCGCCCAGTTTCTGCCGACGATATCGCCCGCCTGGGGGATCGCATTGAGGCCTGGCTTCACGAACTGGGAGATCGCGAAGTGATCAGTCGCAAGATCGGGGATCGGGTGATGGGGGAGTTGAAGGTTCTGGACGCCCTAGCGGCGATCCGCTTTGCATCGGTCTACGAGGAATTCGAGAGCACGGCGGACTACGCGGCCTTCATGGCCGCTCTCGAGGGTGAGGCGAAGTAGCATGAGAGATCGGCTCGTTGCGGAAGCGCGCATGCGCGAAGCCCTGAAGAGTGCCCGGCGGGGCTCGGGGAAAACTTTCCCCAACCCGAGCGTTGGGGCCATCGTTTGGAAGGGGGCGGAGATCCTGGGGCAGGGGCGTACCCGTCCTCCGGGTGGTCCCCACGCGGAAGTGGTTGCCCTTGCGGCGGCCATTCGGCGGCACGGCGCCCGGCGGGTGCGTGGGGCATCCATGGGGGTGACCCTCGAACCCTGCTCCTTTCAGGGGCGAACCGGACCCTGTACCCGCGCGATCATCAATGCCGGCATTCGCCGGGTCTATATCGGTTGTGGCGACCCCCATCCCCGGGTGTCAGGTCGTGGGGTGCGGGCGCTGAAGCGGGCCGGCCTCGAGGTCCAGATGGGTGTGCTCGAGGCCGCCTGTGCCGAGCACCATCGCGGTTTTCTGTCGGTCTGCCAGCGCGGTCGCCCCTTCGTGAGCCTCAAGCTCGCCACCACCCTCGACGCGAGGATCGCCACCCGGGCGGGGGAGTCGCGCTGGATCACGGGCCCCGAAGCCCGGGGACTGGTGCACCGCATGCGGGCGCGGAGCGACGCGGTCATGGTCGGTTCGGGGACGGCCCTGGCCGATGACCCCGCCCTGACCGCCCGGCGCGGCGGGCGGGTGGTGGGGCGTCCGGTGCGCGTCCTCGTCGACTCCCGGCTGCGAGTGCCCACGAAGGCGAGGCTCTACGAGGTTCACGAAGCGGCTCGGACCCTGGTCCTGACCCGCGCGAGCGCCCGGGGTCGCCGGGCGCGTGAGGCCGTCGGGGCCGAACTTCTCGATCTGTCAGGACCCGCCGGGGGCTTGGATCTGCGCGCGGGGCTCGAGGCCCTGGGCGATGTGGGCCTGACCTCGGTTCTTGTCGAGGGCGGAGGCGGACTGGCGGCGGCGCTGGTGCGCGCGGATCTCGTTGACGAGATACACTGGATTCTAGCTCCACGTTTGATGGGGGCAGATGGAGTTCCCGCCCTGGGAGAGCTTCGGATTCGGGACTTGGGCCAGACGCCCATGCTCGACTGGGCTCAGGTCGGGCGGCTGGGCGCAGACCTTCACATCCGGGCCCGCCGAAGGCCGGAAAACGGAGAGAACAGCCAGTGAACGTTTACCCCTCGGATCTCGATGCCCGTGGTTTGTCCTTTGCGGTGGTGGTCTCGCGTTTTAACCATCTCGTGAGTACCGCCCTGCTGGAGGGGTGCGAGCGTTGCCTGCTCGAGCGGGGTGCCTCTTCCGAGGCCATCGATGTGGCATGGGTGCCCGGTGCCTTCGAGATTCCCTTGGCCGCTCGTGGGCTGGCTGAGAGCGGCCGTTACGAGGCCATCATCACACTGGGATCGGTGATTCGAGGCGGGACGCCCCACTTCGACTATGTCTGCGTCGGGGTCACCGACGGCGTCCGCGAGGTCATGCGTGATACCGGGGTTCCGGTCGCCTTCGGGGTGCTGACCACCGACGATGTCGATCAGGCCCTGGATCGCTGCGGGGGCGAGCACGGGCACAAGGGCGAGGAAGTGGCCCTGGCGGCGATCGAGATGGCGCGGCTGTGCGGTCGCCTGTCCGCCGCGCCTGAGAACGGGGCCTAATGGAGGATCCGCAGTCCAGTTCCTCCCGGCGTCGAGCCCGGGAAGTGGCTCTCCAAGTGCTCTACGCCGTTGACCTGGGGCGCTGGCGCTCGCCGGCCTCGCGCGAGGTGGATGCCTCCCCCGAGCCCCGGGAGAGCGATCCCGCAGGCATGTTCGATGCCGTCGCGGAGAGCTTCGAGATGCCCTCAGCGGCGCGGGATTTCGCCCGGGAGCTCGTCACCGAGGTGGAGGGGCACCGTGCAGAACTCGATCGCTCAATCAGCCAATACTCGGCGAATTGGCGCATTGAGCGCATGGCCGCCGTCGATCGCAATATCCTGCGCCTGGGAACGTACGAACTCCTTCACACCGCGACCCCGGTGGGCGTCATTCTCAACGAGGCCGTGGATCTCGCTCGTCGCTTCAGCAACGATCCCTCGCCCGCTTTTGTGAACGGAATCCTCGACGCGCTTGCCCGAGGCGTGCGAGACTGCGAAGCATGAACCCGCGATTCGAACTGGTGATGGACAGCCTCCCCCTGGACGCCCTCGAGGTCGAGTTGGTGGTGGCGGGCTTCTTTCTCGAGGATCGCCCTCTCCGAGGGGGTGCTGGGCGGATCGACTGGCGGCTCTGCGGGCTGATCTCCGAGATGCTCGCGAGCGGTCAGCTTGACGCGCGACGCGGAACGGCCCTGCTGGTGGGCGCTCCCGGAGCCTTTTGTGCCCCGCGAATCCTGCTCGTCGGCCTGGGGTCTCGAGCCGAATTTGGCGTGGCCCCGGCGCAAGACTCGATGCGAGAGGCCATGAAACGGTGCATCGCCCTGGGCGTGCACCGGATCGGCCTCTCACCGCTGGGGATCGCCTCGGACGATTTCGTTCGGCATGCGGTGGCCGTGGCTGGGGGTGTGGCCGAAGCGATTCAGGGGCTCGAGGTCGTCGGGGGTGGGGGGGATGAATTCGAAATTCGCCTATCCGTGCCCGAGGCGGGCATCGATGCCGCTTCCGAAGCGCTCGAACGCGCGGTGGGCGCCTTCGAGAATCACGAGTTCGTGGCTCGACCCCGTGCTCGGCGCCAGCACAGTCCTTCCCCCCAAGGGGGGAGGCGCCCGGCGGAGCTGACGTACTCGCAGCCCTGACGGAGCCGGGGCGGGGCTCCCGAGGTGTTCTGGGGCTCAAGAAAGCCGCGGCTAAGCCGATATTTCCCGGGTGGGCGGCAGTTGTAGATTCGGCCACGAATCGTGTTTTCGGTCCAGGCAGGGGCCCCGCGTGCGTGCGGAAGCCCCGGGGTTGGACCCTCTTGGGTTGCCCTCCTGCCGCTAAAGCGAGGTGAAAGAGTCGATGATCGCGACCTGCCCCGAATGTGCCGCCCGCTATCGCGTGGACGAGAGCAAAGTGGGTCCGCGCGGCGCCCGAATCCGTTGCGCGAAGTGCTCGGAGATTTTCCGTGTCCCCGCAGCCGAGGCAGGGGCGACCCCCCGACCCGTTTCTGGGGAATCGGAGCCCGAAGCGTCGAACCCCGCTCATGCCGAGAGGAGCAAGGCCCCCGGTGTGGTCGCGGTGGGTCCGGGCGCCCCGCTCAGCGAGATCCTGGAGGGCCTGCGGAGGTGGGGCGTCGAGGCCGTGGACGTGAGCGACGGAGCCGAGGCGATGTTGACGATCCAACGCACGCTGCCCAGCTGGGTCATCCTCGATGCGGGGTTGCCCGGCATGAATGGCCGGCAGATCTGCGAGTTTATGAAGCGCAACGCCAGCCTCGGCGAGATCAAGGTGCTTCTGGTTTCAGGGGATGAGGATCCTCGTGCCTCGGCTTCGCTCTTTGAGTACGCCCCGGATGCAAACCTTCAGTGGGCGGACGTGCCGGAGACCCTACGGGAGGTGATGGAGGACTTCGGTGTTTCCCTTGCGCCTGAGCCCAGCAAGACTCCCTCGGTTCGTTCTACGCAAGGCGCAGCCGCCCCAGTCACGCCTCTCGCCGCCCCCCCAGCCGCCCCTCCAGCCGCCCCCCCAGCGGCCGATGGCTTCGACGAAGAGCGTGCCCGGGCCGAACGGCTCGCGCGGATCGTGGTTTCCGACATCGTTCTCTATCAGCAGGAAGTCTTCGATCGCGCTAGCCGAGAGGGCACGTTGGTCGAGGATTTCCGGGTCGATCTCGAGGAGGGTCGCCGCCTGCTGGCCGAGCGGATCGACGACCGGGTCTCCAAGGAGCGAGATTATATTCTCGAAGAGCTCCTCCGGGTTGCCGAAAACTGACGCGAGGGCTGAGTTTTCGGGGAAACTGCGCCGAACGAACCGGCCTCTCCAGGCGCTTTTGCTATGAAATAGACGGGTCGATTTCCCGGGCCCGGGGCGACACCCTACGGGTTGGAGGCGGAACCCCTGAAGGTCGAAGAACTGGCGAAAGAGGTCGCTCAGGCCAAATTTCGCCCCGCCTACCTGTTGGCGGGGAGCGAGCCTCTCCTGCGGGACCGAAGTCTGGCCGCGCTCCGAACTGCGGTTCTCGGAGGCGCCGCGGATGATTTTAACCTCGAACGTCTGGCAGCGGAGCAGCTGACCCCGGCCGCCCTCGAGGAGAGCATCGGAACGCTGCCGGTCATGGCCGACCACCGGCTGGTGATCGTGGACGATTTCGATCGCGCGGGCCGGGGGGCCGACGCCCGGGAGCAATTATCCACCGCTCTGGTGGAGGCGGTGAAGGCCCTATCCAGCCAGACAGAAACCGTATTGGTCGTGACCGCGAGCAGGGTCAACAGCCGCTTCCGCTGGGTCAAGGCCTTCAAGTCGCCGGCGGTTCGCGTCGAGTGCGAAGCCCCAAAAGCCGGGGCGGGGGTCGTGGCGTTCATCGAGGCCGAGGCGGCTCGCCAGGATCTGGTCCTCGAGAAGGGGGTCGCCCGGCATCTCTCCGATCGCATCGGCCCGCAATTGCTCGTCCTGCAAGGAGAGCTCGCCAAGGTCGCGCTGTTGGCGGGGATCGACGAACCGATCACCCGGGACCACGTGACGGCTGCGACCTGCGATGTCGCCGATCGTCCCGTATGGGATCTCACCGACGCGATTTGTGCCGGGCAAACCGGGAAAGCCGTCGGCCAGCTCGCGAGGATGCTTGGATCGGGTTCTGCGCCCGAAGCCATCCTGGGAATGCTGGCCAGCCATTTCCGCAAGCTCGCCCGGGTACGTGGGGGTGGGGCCGTGGCGGCCGGGGGATACATGGCCGAGAAAATGAGTAAGCAGGCCCGGCGGCACAGCCAGCGCGGCCTCAGGACATGCCTGGAGCGCATTCACGAAACCGACGCCGCACTCAAGGGCGTCGGGTCGCTCTCCCGGGAGATGGCCATCGAAAGCCTGGTGATCGATCTTTCGGGCTGAGATGGCCTTCAATCCCTGAGACAACCCCTGGGCCCTGAGACAACCCCTGGGATGGGATCGATCGAGGCCAAGGCTGGGACAAAATGATTGAAAAGCATGATTGAAAAGCACCGCGGCGCGCGATCGCGCACCACAGCGCACCACAGCGCACCACAGCGCAACCCCACGGACCGCCGAAGCGCCGAGGAGCCTTGCTCCGAACCCCCCATTGTGGTGTGGCAGTCCGGGTTGTGGCTAATTCGTGGAGCCGTCAGCTGCCGAGGGCGTTCAGGCTCTTGGCCAGGCGGCCGACGCTTCGATCCGCGCGCCGCTTCGGGATCAGCCCCTTGCTCGAGGCCCGACGAATGGCGCGCTCGGCGGCGGCGAATCGCTCGCTCGCTCCCGCGGAATCGCCGGCTTCGACGGCCTGACGAAAGCGCTTGATTTCGCTCCGCATGCCGCTGCGAATGTGTTGGTTGTGCTTCTGGCGCCGCGCAGATTGGCGGATACGCTTCAGCGCAGACTTGTGATTAGCCAAGATCCTCTCCCGTGGTAATTCTGGGGCGCGCATACTAGTGCCGACTGACCCGAATGTCGATGCTCATACCGACACTACTCATTTTTCCCAGGGGGAATCCAAAATGACCGGGGAAGCTGAGGCGACCAGGGAAGCCGGGGTGACCGCTTCAGGCGAAGGCCGTTGGGGCCGAAACAGCCGAAACAGGAGAAGGATGCGAGTAGCGATTTCCCGGGACAGGATTTGCGTTTGGGCCCCTTTCTGGGCTCTGGTCTTCCTGTGCCTGGCGGCTGCGGCCTGGGCGGCTCCGTCGCCTCCGCCCCCCGATTCCGCCGCGGCCTCGGGCAAGGCAAAGCCGAGCTCGGACCCGCGCTACCGCTCGGAGATCGAGAGCATCTGGTTGACCCCGGGCGCCACTCTCACCTCTCGGGGGCAGAAGATTCGCCGCCGGGCCCTGGCCCTGGGAGTGGCAAGCCTCGACTCTCCGGCTCGGGCGCTGATCGCCGGGGGCGGCGACGGGACGGTCTTCGCTCGGCGAGAACTCTCGGTCAAGCTCGCGCCCGACCTGCCTCTTGCCCACTCCGCGATGGCGGCGGCTCACTGGGATGAGGGTGAGTACGGGGCGGCTCTGGCGGAGTACGGCGCGAGCGTCATCAGTATTCCCCGCCATCTTGAGGCGAGTGTCTGGTTGGTGGGCTCTCTGCTGATGATCCTGGCAGGGGCCCTGATCGGCGGAGCCGGGATGTTTATTCTGGCCTCGGGCGCTCGGGTCCTGAGTCCGGCGGCCCACGACCTGGGGGATGGCTTCGCCCGGGGTATGCCCGCGTTCGCCCGGGCTGCTCTCTTGGCTTCGCTTTTGGGGCTGCCGGTGCTCGCGGGGGAGGGGCTGCTCGGAGTGGGCGTTGTCCTGCTCGGGGTGGCGGTGGTCTACGGTGGCCTGCGCGATCGAATCGTCCTCACCTTGGCCGCTCTGTTTTTTTTGTTGGGGCTCTACCCCATGCTCCAGGCCAGCGGCAAGCTCCTCAGTGCCTTGAATGCCGACCCTCTCGCGTCGGCCTCTCTGGCGCTGGTTCGGGGCAGCGAAACTCCCCAACAACTCGCTCTTCTCTTGGAGACCGTGCCCGGTCGAGACCCCCTGGTGGATCGCAGCCTTGCCGTGCGCGCACGGCGGCTCGGAGCCGATCGGGACGCCAGCGAGCGTTTCCTTCGAATCGTAGAGTCCGATCCGCGCGATTCTTTTTCCCTGACCGTCCTGGGCAATATCGCCTTCGAAGGCGGGGAGACCCAGCAGGCGATTGTTTTCTACGAGCGCGGTCGTCGCGGTCGAGTACGGTCCGCCGAGTTGATGTTCGACCTCTCCGAGGCCTACGGGAAGATCTTTCGCATGGACGACGGTGAATTCGCCCTGGCCCGGGCCCAGGAAATCGACTCGGTGGCGGTCGCCGAATTCCTCGCCTTGAACGATCCGAATTTTGTGGCGGATCCGCCTTTTTCCCTGGCGCCGATCCGCAAGCGCATGATCAAAGCGGCGGATGGGTGGCCGATGGTGCGCTCAGCAACTCGACTCATCGCCCCGGGTTGGCTCGGGGAGACCGCGGGCCATGCCGCGGCGGGGTTGAGTGGGGTATTTCTACTTGGACTCCTCGTACAGGGCCGTTTCGGGCGCGCGTCCCAGTGTCTGCGTTGTGGACGACGACTGTGCCGGCGTTGCGACGGCGAGGTGGAGGGGGATGAGCTGTGCGAAGCCTGTCACCACATCTTCAGAAAACCCGAGGATACGGACCCAAGGCTGAGGGCCCGCCGGATAGAGGTGCTGCGATCGCGTGCTGATCGCCTGGAGAGAATCGGCATTGCCACTTCGATTGTGGTTCCCGGGCTGGCCGGTTTTCGGGCTCGGCGGCCAGAGCTTGCCCTGGCCGCCCTGGTTCTCTTCTTCGCCGGTCTGTTCTTCCTTCTCTGGCGTCGAGGCGTGGTGCCCGATCCCTTGGCGGTGGGCTCCAGCGGGACCTTGGTCCTCGGGTCCGCGGCCTTCCTGGTGGCGATCCTCTACCTCGGGGTGCTCTTCAGTAGCCTGATCAGCTGGAGACCTCGTTAGCATGAGTGTCGCTCTCAAAGGCAATCTCGCCGATTTTGGAGTCGCAGAGATTTTTCAATTGATCGGCCATCAGAGAAAGACCGGCTTTCTGGAGGTGAACGGTGCGAAGGGCTCGGTTCGTGTCGCTTTCGAGGGCGGGGGCTTGGTGTGGGCGATACCGGTGGGCGAAGAAGAATTCGCCGGTTTGGCCGATTTTCTGACGCGGTGTGGTCTGGTTTCCGCAGGCCAGATCAGACAGAAACTGCAGGAGTCGGCGGATTCGGCGCGCCCGCTTCCCGACCTCCTGGAGGCCGAAGGCATCGCGGAGGCGGACGAGATCGCAGCCATCTCGGAGTTGATGACCCGGGAAACCCTTTTCTCCCTGATGGCCCAGGTCGGTGGCTCGTTCGAATTCATCGCTGGGTCCGACGATCCCGCTTCACCGCCCGAGCGAACCCTGGTGGCCGAGCAGGTCCTGATGGACGGCATGCGGATGCAGGACGAGTGGCAGACCTTTGCCGGCGGCTTGCCCGGCGAGGGCGACGTGCTCGAAGTCCTCAGCCCCGTCGATGAGTATTGCGCTCGTCTTGAGGACGGTGCTCGGGGCGGGACGGATCGCGTCCGCCTGATCGCACATTTCGTGGACGGCGAGAGTACTTTCCGAGAGGTCATCGATCGCTCCCGTTTGGGCACCTTTGTGGCGGGCAGGATCCTGACCGATCTCCGTCGCGCAGGGGTGGTCGAGGTCGTGGATCCGATGTTTCGGGCGCGCCGGAAGGGCAGGAAATGGGGCTCGGGCAGGGCCTTGGCGGCGGCGAAATACGCGCTCGCCGCGCTGCTGCCCCTCTTGCTGCTGGCCGGGGTCAGCGCCCAGATCTTCAGTCAGTCCCTGGCGGCTCAGCGAGCGAGCCAGCGGAGCATCGTGGAGCATCCCCTCGAAGAGGCCCGGGCCCAATTCGGTCGTCAGCATTTGCACAACCTCCTCGAAGCACGCCGCTACGGGACGGGACTCTGGCCCCATGAGCTGAATTTTCTCCTCCGGAGTGGCTGGGGCGAGGCTGGGGGATTGACTCCGGAAACCGCCTCCGCGTACTATTACATGCGGCGTGGAGACGGTATGGTTCTGCTCGCGCCCAGGCGTTGAACACAGGAGTCTAGACTGAGCGACGGAGTTCCGGCGATCCGAAAGACCATTACCTTCGACGACAACCTCACCGCAGCCCAACTCTACGGCGACGGTGAGGTGCACCTCCGCCTGATCCAGGAGCGGTTGGGTGTCCAGGCCCATGCACGTGGGAACGAGGTTCGCCTGGCGGGCGAGAGTGTGCCGGTGGAGCTGGCGCGCAACGTGCTCGAGCAACTCTATGGAGTTTTGCGGTCGGGCCGGAGAGTGCACGAACGTGATGTGGGAGCGGCCATCGAAATGGTCGTGGAAAAGCCCAGCGTAAAACTCGATGAAGTCTACGAAGACGTTCTGGGAAGCGTGGGAGCACGTCGCCCGATTCGGGCAAAAAATCTCTCTCAGCGTCGCTACGTCGAGACGATTCGGACCCACGACGTCACTGTCTGCATCGGGCCTGCGGGTACGGGCAAGACCTATCTTGCCATGGCGATGGCCATTGCCGCCTTGAATCGCAAAGAGGTGAGCCGCGTGATCTTGACCCGCCCCGCAGTGGAGGCGGGGGAGAGGCTGGGCTTCCTGCCCGGTGACTTGACCGAGAAGGTCGATCCCTACATGCGCCCGCTCTACGATGCGCTTCACGATATGATGGATTTCGAGAAGATTGGGAGGCTGACCGAGAGGGGGGTGATCGAGGTGGCGCCTCTGGCCTTCATGCGCGGGCGAACCCTGAACGACTCATTCGTGATTCTCGACGAGGCCCAGAACACCACGGGCGAACAGATGAAGATGTTCCTGACTCGGCTCGGCTTCGGCTCCAAAGCCGTGGTCACGGGGGATGTCACCCAGGTGGATCTGCCTAAAGGGACCCAAAGCGGTTTGGTGCAGGCTATGCGGGTCTTGGAGGGCGTGGACGCGATCGGCCAGCTGCACTTTTCGCGGACGGATGTCGTTCGCCACCCCTTGGTTCAGTCCATCGTCGAAGCGTACGAGGCCTACGAGCCCGTCACGGCCCGAAGACCTGCGGCGGAGTCGACCCCCGTCTCGACCCCCATCTCGACCCCCATCTCGACCCCCGTCTCGAACCCCGACTGATGGCAGTTCGGCTCAGTGGGCCTCCTCCCGGTGTTCGCGGCGCCTGGGTGGATGTGAAGCTGCTGAAACAGCGTGCCCGGGGCATGCTGGCCCAGACGGGGCATCGAAATTCCGAGCTCTCCATCGCCTTGGTCGACGACGCGGATATTCGCGAATTGAACGGGGAGTGGAGGCAGAAGCGGAAGGCCACGGATGTACTCTCGTTTTCGCTCCTCGAGGGCGAGGGGGTGGGGCACCGGGGTGGGCTCCTGGGGGATGTTGTCATCAGCGTGGAGACGGCTGCGCGGCAGGCTGCCGCGCGCCACAGGGGCCTCGACGAAGAGGTGGCTCGCCTGGTCGTCCACGGCTTGCTCCATATTCTGGGGCACGATCACGAAGACCCGGAGGAGGCGCAAATTATGCGAGCCGAGCAGCGGAGGCTCTGGAAGGCCGTCGGTTGAGGCCGTGCAGAGCGACGGTGGGGCGCATTCCGATCGATTCGTGCGATCTGCTATCTACTGCGCCTTCGGTATGAGTGCTTCGGCTCTGAAATCGAGTTGGAGAGCGCGGGTCTGTCTTCCGGATTCGGTCCAAGGGGGTGCCTAGCGGGCGCGTGGATTTGGGAGATTTCATGGGGGTGCGATATGGCCGGTAACCCGGCGAATAAGTTCGACCAGAACGAACTCGAGGAAAAACTTCGAGTTCTGAGTGCTCGTTTCGATGAGTTTCGGGGGCGTCTTTGACCTGGTGGGTCTGAGAGCGCGGCACGAAGAGATCGAATCCGAAATGGGCCGTCCGGATTTCTGGGACGACCGCGAGCACGCCGAGCAGATTTCGCGAAAGAAGAGCGAACTCGAAACCGAGATTTCCCTCTATGACGGCGTGGAGAATTCCCTGGAGGAAGCCGGCATTTTGCTCGAACTCGCCGCGGAAGCGGACGATGACGATGCACGGGGAGAAGCCGAGGGAAAATTTCTCCAGGTGGCCTCGGCGCTGGAGGACGCGGAGCTGCGCCAGTTGCTCGGTGGGCGATACGATCATTCGGATGCGATTCTGTCGATCAACTCCGGGGCGGGCGGCACCGATGCGTGCGATTGGGCCGAGATGATCATGCGGATGTATCTCCGCTGGGCGGAGAGGCGGGGGTTTCGTGCCGAGATCATCGATATCCAGTCCGCCGAAGAGGCGGGGATCCGTAGCGCGACGCTTTCGATCGCTGGGGGTTACGCGTACGGCCATCTCAACGCCGAGCAGGGGGTGCACCGCCTCGTTCGTATTTCGCCCTTTGACTCTCAGGCCCGTCGGCATACGGCCTTTGCCAGCGTGACCGCGATTCCGGAGATCGACGATGATGTCGAAGTGGAATTGGACGAGAGTGACCTTCGTATCGATACCTATCGCTCAAGCGGCGCCGGTGGTCAGCACGTGAACAAGACCGATTCGGCGGTTCGCATTACCCATATCCCGACGGGGACCGTGGTCCAATGCCAGAATGAACGTTCTCAACACAAGAACAAGGCCACCGCGATGAAGGTCTTGCGGGCGCAACTCTTCGAACTCTCCCGTCGGGCGCAGGAAGCCAAAATGGCGGAGATCACCGGGGAGAAGCGAGAGATCGGTTTCGGCAGTCAGATTCGCTCCTATACCCTTCACCCGCAGCAAAGGGTGAAGGACCATCGGACGGACCTCGAGGTCGGAAACGTGGAGGGGGTGCTCGACGGGGACCTCGACGGGCTGATCCGATCCGCCCTGCTGCATCAATCCGGCGGATCGCGAGCGGAAGACTGACGGCGGGGCAGGCCCCGGCGTGCGCGAGGAGACAAAGTACTTGGAACTCTGGGCGGCAATCGGGCAGGGATCGGCCTTCTTGGGGGGCGGCATTGCCCTGGCGTTCATCGTTGCCCTGGCCCTGGGAATGATTGTTCTGACGGTGCTCTATTGCGCAAGCGCGGTGGTCGTCCTCGAGGGCTTCGCCCGGGTTTCGGCGGGCGTGATGGCCCGAGTTATCAGCGGCGCGAGCGCGGCGTTCGTGGGGGCGGCCGTCTTCCTTCAGATGACCCGCCCGGAATTGAGACTCGAACCCTGGTCTGCTTGGTGGGCCGCGATGGGGGAGGTGCTTGCACCCGGTCTCGGCCTTGTCCTCATCGCCATGGGGGCGGTGTCGTTACTGTTGAAGCGAGTCGATTCCCGCCGCGGGGGCGGGCTCTTGCAACTCGTCGCCCTTCTCTCGGGATCGACCCTGGCCGGGGCTCGGGGCTTGCCCGAGTTGCCTCTGGCTCTGGCTCTGGCCCTGGCATGTGGACTCGCCGCCGCCGGATTGCGCCGTCGCTATACCGGGCGCGGGGAAGCCTCGCGCAGGGAACTTCAACTGCGCGGCCTCGTCCTGGTTCTGGTGGCCGGGTCCTTGGTGGCGCTCATGGGGGCGATGCCCCGGGAGCTCTTTGGGGATCTGAGCTTGGCGATCCTCGCCGTCCTTGGCGCCGGGATCCTCTTGGGCTTGCTCCCCCTCGCCGTCGCGGGGCTGGTGGGGATGTTTGGTTCGGTTGAGTGGTTCATCGCCACCCGCTACCTCGTGGCTCGCCGAAGGCAGGTCTTCATTTCGGCCATTACCGCGATCTGCATTCTGGGAATCGCGGCCGGGGTCTGGCTGATCGTGGTGGTCCTATCCGTGATGAATGGTTTCGAGGAGACTTGGCGCGAGGAAATTCTCGGAAATCGGGCTCATTTCGTTCTGGAGAGTGAAGACGGCGCTTTCGCGGATTATGAGGCGATTCTGGAGCGGGTCGAGGCCGTGCCGGGCGTCGTGGCGGTTTCTCCCTTCATCGACGCAGACGCCATGATTCGCGGTCGGGGGGGTGAGATCTACACGGTTCGGGTCAGGGGAGTCGACGCCGATCGGGTGGCGGAGGTCACTCGCCTGGGCCAGGACATGGTGAGCGGGTCGCTTGCGAGTCTCGAGGCCAGGCCGGATCGTGGGGGCTCCGAGGTCGAGGGAGAGGAAGCCGAGCCGCCGATTCCGGGGGTCGTCATCGGCAACCAGTTGGCCACCTCCCTCGGGGTGGATGTCGGCGATTCGCTCGTCCTTATTTCGCCTTTTGGGGGGCCGCCGACCCCCCTCGGTCCCTCGCCGAGGCTGGCGCGCTTCCAGGTAGAAGGAGTTTTCCGGTCGAGCTTTTACCAATTCGACGAGGCGTTCGCCTACGTAACCATGGCAGCGGCCCAGGGTTTCCGACGGGTGGGGGACGTGATCGACGGGGTCGAGGGCTTGACGACCGATCATTACCGCTCACGCCGGGTTGCCGACGCGGTCCGTGGGGAGTTGGGCTACCCCTTCAGCACCCGGGACTGGAAGGAATTCTTCCCGGCCTTCTTTCAGGCTCTCAAAACCGAGCGGATCATGATGTTCATGTTGTTGACGATGATCATGGTGGTGGCCGCCTTCGTGATCGTGGCCACGCTTATCATGATGATTATGGAAAAAACCGGCGATATCGCGATCCTGAAGGCAATGGGGGCCGAGGACGCAACGGTGGAGCGAATATTTGCCCTGGAGGGCACCTTGATCGGTTTGGCGGGAACGTTCATCGGCGTGGTGGCGGCGCTGGCGGTCACCCACCGCCTCGGCTGGATTCAGGATCGCATCGAGAGCCTCACGGGCGTCGACGCGCTCCCCGCTGGTATCTACCAATTTTCGAACCTGCCATCGCGCCTGGATCCCCTCCAGGTGGCCGGTGTGGTGGCGATCGCGATGGTCCTCTCGCTCGGGGCGACTCTCTTGCCCAGCCGCCAGGGAGCGAGAATCGATCCAGCCGAGGGGCTTCGCCATGAGTAGTGGGGCTCGCTCGTTGATCCGGATCGAAGGCGTCTGCAAGCGCTTCGGGCAGGGGGAGTCGGCCATCGAGGTGCTGAGGGGAGTCGATCTGACGCTGGAGAAGGGGGACCGGGTTGCCATCGTGGGGCAATCGGGGGTGGGGAAGTCCACTCTCCTGCATATCCTGGGAACCCTCGATCGCCCTAGCTCGGGAGGCCTCTTCTTCGAGGGCGAGGATGTGTTCTCTCGCTCCTCCGAGGAGCTGGCGCGACTGCGCAACCGCTTTCTGGGCTTCGTTTTTCAGTTCCACCACCTGCTCCCCGAGTTCAGCGCGCTCGAGAACGTGATGATGCCCGGACTGCTTCAGGAGCAGCCGCGCGGCGAGATGCAGGAACGAGCGGCGGCGATTCTGGGCGAGGTGGGGCTGTCCCATCGGCTCGGGCATCCGGTGGGCAAACTCTCCGGGGGAGAGAGGCAGCGGGTGGCCGTGGCCCGAGCGCTGGTTCTGGAGCCGCCCGTGGTGCTCGCCGACGAACCTACCGGCAACCTCGATCCGGCCACCGGAGCCGATGTAGCGGGACTTCTGCTCGAGATGAACCGAACTCGGGGCACGACCTTGATCGTGGTGACCCACAGCGCTCGTATGGCGGAGCAACTGGGGCGAACTCTGGTCTTACGAGACGGCCGACTCGAGGAGGCCAGTGGCGGCGCCGAGGGGCTCGCCTGAGCCTTGGCGAGCCTAGGGCAGGCCTCCCGCCGGCTCTGGATGGACACCGGAGAGGGCGTCTTGGTTGCCTGGAATCCTTGTCGGCAGCCGCGCGATAACCGTCCGAATTTGAAAAAGAAAACTGAGAGCCGGAAGTCTTGTCACCCCCGGTGCAGGCCACTAGAATTCCGCGCGTCGGGGGGGAGGTCCGCGGTATTGCGCTTTGAGCGGTGTCCTCCCAGGGCCTTTCGGGTCCTTTCCCTTCTCCACCCACCCGATTCCACCCACCCGTTCCCACCCACGCGTTCCCACCGCCCGATCGATCGGAGGATGTCCTTGCGCTCCCTGCGCCCAGTTGCATCGAATCGGCGAGTCCGATGGGTCTCGCGGGTGTTGGTGTTTGCGGCGCTCTGCGCCGCCGCCGTCGCTGGAGCCGAGGATGCCTCTTCGCCGCCGGAGCCGGCCAAAGCAGTCGCGGCGAGCGCCCGGCCTCTGGTCGTCGTGCTTCCCTTCGAGGTTCATAGCGGCCGGGATATTCAATATCTCGGCGAAAGCCTGCCGAGCTTGCTCGCCGCTCGCCTCGAGGCGACCGCCAAGGTTCAGGCGGTCGATCCCAGTCAGGCCGAGGAGACCCTAGGCAAAGCGGTGGTTCCGGATCTCCAAGATGATCGCCTGCGCGAAGTCGCGGCGAAATTCGGGGCGGTGGGGACGGTGAGCGCCAGCGTGACCGAGCTCGCGGGTCGCTACAGTCTCGACGCTCGCTTCACATCAGTCGACCCCGCCGGTCCGAGCCGCAGCGTTACCTATACCGCCGACGGAGAAGATGGCCTCGTGGGAAGGCTCGCCGAACTCGCCGAGCAGGTCGTCGCGGTTGTTCTGGGAGAGGACCCCGATCGTGTGGTCTCCCTTCGGATCGAGGGCGCAGGCGATCTCGAACCCGATCTCAGGGCGCTTCTCAAGTCTGAGGCGGGGGTGGCTTACGACCAGAAACAGGTCGCCCAGGACCAGACTGTGATGGAAGCGCAGTCGGGAGTGGCCAAAGTTACGGTGGAGACCGCTCGCCAGGCCGGAGGCGTGCTGCTCACGTTTCGCGTGGTGCGTTCCCAGGCGATCTCGGGGAGCGGTGTGCTGGGCGGCTCGGGCGAGGCGGTCGGCCAGATCCGAATCCGTGGCAATCGCCGAATCGAGTCGGATGTCATTCGTGGCCGAATCAAGACTCGCGCGGGAGACCCCTTTAACCGAGCCAAGGTTGCCAAGGATGTTCTGGAGGTTCAGTCCCTGGGCTTCTTCAGCGACGTCAACGTTTACGCTGAGACATCGCCTGAGGGAATTCTGCTCACTTTCGCTGTGGAGGAGAATCCCGTTATTCGTGCGATCACGGTCACGGGCAACGAGAGCCTGGATGAGGACAAGATCGACGACGTTCTGACGATTACGACGGGGTCGAATCTCGATTATCCGCTCCTCTACGAGAACGACGAGCGAATTACCCAGAGGTATAAACAGGAGGGCTACTACCTCGCCGAAGTCACCACCCATGTTGAGCCCGTCTCGGCCGGGGCGGTCTCCGTCGAGTTTGCCATCCAGGAGAAAGAGAAACTCAAACTGAGGGCGGTTACCTTCGAGGGGAATGACGCGTTCTCAAACAAGGAGTTGCTGTCTGGCTTTGAGATCAAGACCTACCGTTGGTACTCCTGGGCGACGGGTTGGTTCGATAATACGGGAACGTATTCCGAACCCATCTTCCTACGTGACCTGCGCTCCGTCGAGAAGATGTATACCGACGACGGCTATCTTCAGGTTGAAGTCAGCGAGCCCAAGGTTGAAGCCAACCCGGAGGGCCTCTTCGTCACGGTCGATATCGTCGAGGGGCCGCAGTTCTTTGTGGGACAGATCGAGGTTCGTGGCGATGACACCATGGATCTCGATGTCCTTCGGGCAAAGGTTCGACTCGCCGAGGGGGACGTCTTTAACCGTTCCTTTCTGACTACGGATGTCGAGATCCTGGAGCGTCATTACACGGACCGGGGATTCTTCCTGGCCAAGGTTCAGCCTGGAACTCGGATGGACCTCGAGAAGAAACAGGTCGATGTCGAGTTCAAGGTTGAAAAGGGTCCGCTCTACTTCATTCGCAATATCAATATCTCGGGAAATACTCGAACCGTGGACCCGGTTATTCGTCGCGAGATGAAGGTCGTCGAAGGGCAGCTCTATTCCGCGCGCGGCCTTCGCTTGAGCCAGGAGCGAATTCGGCGCCTGGGTTTCTTCGAGGACGCGGCATTCTCTTCACAGCCCACCGATGACCCCTCGCAACTCGATTTGAATGTCAACGTCGTCGAAAGGCCAACGGGCTCCTTTAGCTTTGGTGCCGGCTATTCGTCCCAGGATGGTTTGCTCTTCACGGCCTCTCTGGCTCAATCGAATCTCTTTGGAAGGGGCTATTTTGTCAACCTCTCCGTTGATGTCGGGCGATCCACCAGTCGTTATTTTGTCTCACTTTCCGATCCCTATTTTATGGGAAGCCGTTTCAGTTTCTCCGGGACTGTCTTCGTCACGGACACGAGTTTTGAATCGTTCCAGCAGTTCCAGCAAGGAATTCAGTTTGCGTTGGGGCACGCGTTGGCCGAAGACAACTCGGCGCGGATCTCCCTCAACTACAGCTGGCGAAGCCGCGAGGTCAGACAGCCTGCCGGGGTCAACGCCTCGGCGCCGATCTTTCGCGAGTTGCTGAGGACACAGGATACGGCAAGTGTGGTTGGCGTCTCCTTCGTGCGCGATACGCGGAATGATCGCTACTCGGCGACCGAAGGGACGAATCTGGGAGCGAATCTTGAGTACGCGGGGCTTGGCGGTTTCTCCCGCTTCTTGCGTGCGGAGCTACGCGGGTCCTGGTATTTGAGAGCTCCCTCCTGGATGCCCAAACAGTCGGCTTTCGTTCTGACTACCCGGATGGGCTACGCGTTGCCCTTCAATGAGATCTCCGACTGGGACCTCGCAATCGACGATACGACCCTTTGCAGTACGCCCGGAGAGTGCGAGAACGTCGGTCGACTCGACCAGATTGACACCAACCTGAAGCTTCCCCTGACCGAGCGCTATTTTCTGGGCGGTATCGGAAATTTTCAGTTGCGCGGTTTTCGAGCCCGATCGGTCGGGCCACGCAGGGCGATTCTGCAACGGACAGGCCTCTCAGGGAATGGGACGCTCTTCCATCCCGTGGGCACCGCCGTCGAGTATGACAACGTCAATAACCGTCTGATCGCTGTCTGCAACGATGAGGGGATATTCAGTCAGGGCAATGGGAATGGCAGTTGTAATACGCTCAATACTCAGAAAATCAGCGAGTTTCAGGATATCTACGAGACCGATGTGGTGGGCGGCAATTCGTTCATTGCATCCAGCGTGGAGTATCGATTCGGGATTTCGGAACAGGTGGGGCTCCAGGGCGTTGTCTTCGTGGATGGCGGTAATGCATTCTACGAGGGGCAAAATATGTTCGACGCGAGCCAATGGCGCTACGGTTATGGGGCTGGGGTACTTTGGTTTTCCCCATTCGGCCCATTGCAGCTAGTGTTGGGCTTCCCCGTTGATCCCGAACCCTTCGAAGAGAGTCCGGTCTTCGAGTTTTCGGTAGGTGGTTTCGGATTGTAGACAGCGACCGCGAGTGACCGAGTTCCCTCAGGTTGAGGGCAGGCGCTCGGATTGATTGATTTTTTTCAAGGAGAATATTCGTGAGTATCCAGAAGACCCTGATCGTGGCAATCACCGTCCTGGCCCTTGGATGGGGCTTGGGCGCGGAAGACCAAGCAGTCAAGATAGGCATTGTGGACATGGACCAGGCCATTGGCGCCACGGCTTTGGGCAAGGCGGCCAGGGAAGAACTCGAGCAAAAGAAGAAGGAAGCCGAACTCGAGCTTCAGCCGATGATCGAGCGATACCAGGAGTTGGCCGAGGAGTACCAGAAGAAGCGGGTTGTCCTCAGCGACGAGAAACGCCGGGAGATGGAGTTGGACATCACCGAGCTTCAGAACCGAATCGAACTCAAGCAGTCAGAAGCACAAACCCGGCTGCGGATGGATTTCGAGCGGCTCTTTGCACCTCTCCAGCAGCAACTCGACCAGGCTGTGAGCAAGGTAGGACGCGAGGGAGGCTTCTCACTCATTCTCGTCAGGGGTCAGCCCCCTATCGTCTATAGCCGAGAGGCCTTGGATATTACCGACCTGATCATCGCCGAAGTGGAGAAGGGCGAGTAGTGAGCCCGTTGGTTCGGCTTCCCTGCCCCGGCTTCCGCTCAGGCGGGGCAGGGGGGGCCGATTCTTCGAGGCGTCAGGAGACCGTATGATCCAGAGCATGACAGGGTTCGGACGGGCGAGCTTTCAGGTCGAGGGGCATGGCTTCGAAGTTGAGGCGCGCAGCGTCAATCACCGCCATCTCGACATCCGTGTGCGGCTTCCCCGTCTGCTCTCCGCTCAGGAACCATCGGCCAAGCTCCTGATACAGGAATGTGTTTCACGAGGGAAGGTCGATGTCAGTGTCAACCAATTGGAGTCAGCAGGGGTGCAGGCCGACCTGAAGGTCGACCAGGTCCTGGCGGCCCAATATGTGGATGCGGCTCGAGAACTCGGTTCGAAGCATGGGCTGAATGCCGACCTAGACGTGGCGACTCTGCTTTCGATGCCCGGAGTCGCCAAATTTGTCGATGCCGGGGTGCCAGACGAGGCGCTGGCTTCGGTCCTGATGGAAGGCCTGGCTTCGGCACTGGCCGAACTCGTCGAGATGCGAGCCGTTGAGGGCGGAAAATTGGCGGCAGAACTGGTCGGCCGGCTGGGTAATGTCCTGAATACAGTGGCATTTTTTGAGGAGCGCTCGGGCCTCGTGGTGGAGGCCGCTCGGGAGCGGCTTCGTAAGCGAACCGAGCAGATCCGGCAGGATTCGGGTCTCTTCGACGAGGCGAGGCTCCACCAGGAGATCGTGATCGCGGCGGACCGGCTGGATATCACCGAGGAACTCGTTCGGCTCAGGAGCCACGTATCGCAATTCACGGATATCATGAAGCCCGAAGGGGATTCGAAACCCGTCGGCCGGCGACTTGAGTTCCTGATTCAGGAAATGCTGAGGGAGGCGAATACGGTCGGGTCGAAAGCGAGCGATGCCGCCCTCGCTCACCAGGTCGTCGAACTCAAATCGGAGCTGGAGCGACTCCGGGAACAGGTGCTCAACGTTGCCTAGCGGCGGAAAAGCCCGGGTGGAGCCGGCCGGGTCGAGCTCGATCCCGACCCTGATCAGTATTGGGTATGGCAACCTGATCTCGGCGTCGCGGGTGGTGAGTATCGTGTCGCCCCAGTCATCTCCCATGCGCCGCCTGCGCGAGCAGGCGAGCAAAACCGGCAAGTTGATCGATGCCACAGAGGGGCGGAAGACTCGGTCGATCGTGATCACCGATAGTGATCACGTGATCCTTTCTGCAATCAACCCAGAGACGATTGCTGCCCGACTCGAGCCTGGTGCCGCCGCTGGGAGCCATATCTGAGGTGGCGCGTGTTGGAATCCCCTTCGTTGTGGCGGCGCCCTCGGGAACGGGCAAGACCACGGTCTGCCGCCTCGGTTTGGAGCGTGACCCCCTACTCGATTTTTCGATCTCGCACACCACACGCTCACCCCGCAAGGGAGAAAATGACGGGGTCGACTACCATTTCGTAAGCCCTTCGGAATTTCGACGCATGGTCGAAGAAGGAGCATTCGTCGAGCATGCGGAGTACAGCGGCGAAAACTACGGGACCAGCCATGAAGCCCTGCGGCTCCCTCTCCAGGAACGCGGCCACGATGTCCTGCTCGAGATCGAGGTTCAGGGAGCTGCCCAGGTCAGGGAACGTCGCCCGGACGCCCGCTTCATCTTTCTTCTCCCCCCCGATATGGAAGTCCTCGAAGCTCGCCTTCGGGGTCGGGGAACGGATAGCGATGAGGCGATCGATCGTCGCCTCGCGATGGCAGATCGGGAACTCGAAGCCATTCGCTTCTTCGATTACGCGGTGGTGAATGCGAAGCTGGAGGAGGCGGTGAGCAAGGTGCTCGAGATCATCTCTGCGGAACGGGACGGCTGCTCCGAGCGGCTCTCCGAGGCGAAGGCCCGGCACGGCCGGTCCCAGGTCCTGGCCCAGTGGGCGCCTCGGCTCTCGGGATAGCCCGCCAGCGGGCTGTCACAGCCGTCTGCGCCGCCTGCGTTGCCAGCGGCCCTGCCGCCGGGTAGAATTTCCTCAAGTTACTGATATAAAAGAGGAAATCTATTCGCTTGTTGCGCTTTAACGATATCGCCGATCGCGTCCTCGACTACAGCCCCAACGCGGACCTGGAGTTGATGCAGAAGGCCTATGTCTTCTCGGCGAAGGTTCACGAGGGGCAGGAGCGCCTTTCCGGCGAACCCTATCTCGTGCATCCCCTCGAGGTGGCTGGCCTGCTCGGCGATCTGAAGATGGACGACGTAACCATCGCGGCCGCGCTTCTCCACGACACCCTCGAAGATACGCTGACGACTCGAGAAGAGATCGAGCGCCTTTTTGGGGAAAAAGTGGCGTTCATCGTGGAGGGCCTGACCAAGATCGCAAGGCTGGAGTTCACTTCCGCCCGCGAACGGCAAGCCGAAAATTTTCGCAAGATGCTGATCGCCATGTCGACGGATATTCGGATTCTCCTCATCAAGCTCGCGGATCGACTTCATAATATGCGGACCCTAGGGCATCACGCAGACGATGCGGTCGAGCGAATCGCGCAGGAGACGATGGAGATCTATGTGCCTCTGGCACATCGGCTCGGGATTCGCTGGATGATGCAGGAGCTTGAGGATTGTTCCTTCCGGGCCTTGCATCCCAAGGCAGTTGAGGAGATTTCCCGCCAGCTCAAGGGCAGCGGCGATGAGCGCGAGCGCTATGTCGAAGAGATGATTGGCTCGATTTCATCGATTCTAAAAGCGGGCGGGCTCAAGGTAGAAGTCAAGGGTCGGCTCAAAGAGATCGCCTCGATTTACAGAAAGATGCACGCTCAGGGAGTGGATGTCGATCAGATCTACGATGTTCTCGCCTTTCGCGTGGTGATCGACGGGCCACCGGAGAGCTGTTACACGGCGCTGGGCTTGATTCATGGCGCCTGGCGCCCCGTGCCTTCGCGCTTCAAGGACTACCTTGGGAATCCGAAGCAGAACGGCTACCGATCGCTGCACACAACTGTGATCGGACCCTACGGAGAACGTGCAGAGGTCCAGATTCGAACCGTCGAGATGGATCGAGACGCCGAGTACGGAATCTCGGCGCATTGGAAATACAAGTCGTCCGAAGAGGACGACAACGAAGAGGATGAGAATCGCTTCGCATGGTTGAGGCAACTTCTCGAGTGGCAGCGGGAGTTGTCAGACCCCCACGAGTTTCTCGATACCGTCAAGATGGATCTCTTTCCCGGAGAGATCTTCGTCTTCACGCCCAGGGGAGAGGTGATCAACCTTCCGAGGCGCTCAACTCCGATCGATTTCGCCTATGCCATTCACAGCGAGGTCGGTAGTGCATGCGCAGGGGCGAGGGTAAACGGAAAAATGGTGGCCCTTCGGCATGTTCTGGTGGATGGCGACACGGTTGAAATCATCACCAACGAGAATCAGTTGCCCCGCAAGGATTGGCTCGATTTTGTTGTGTCGGGCAAGGCGCGTAACCATATTCGTCACTCGATAAGGCTGAATGAGCGAACGAGATCGATTCAACTCGGTCGGGATATCCTGGCGAGGGAGTGCCGTAAGGCGGGCCTTTCCCTCTCGAAACTCGAGGCGGATGGCGTGTTGCTTTCCCTGGCGATCGCCCAGTTCAAGGGGGGTAAGGAAGACGACCTCTACGCGGCGGTGAGCTACGGAAAAACTCCGCCCAGCCGAGTGGTCGCGCTCCTCAAGGGGGAAAGTGCCGAGGAGTCCCCGCCCCCCAAACCGCCGCCCGAGGCTCTCCCCGCTCGACTGAAGAGCCTCTTTCGCAAGCGAACAGAGCCAGCCTCGGGGTCCGAGAGCGGCATTCTTGTGGGTGGAGAATCCGATGTCATGGTTCGCTTCGGGGGCTGTTGTGACCCGCTGCCTGGGGATGAAGTCCTGGGCTTCGTAACCCGGGGCAGGGGCGTGACGGTTCACGCTAGGGGCTGTGCCCGGGTCTTTGAGCTGGATCCCGAGCGGCGGATCGATGTCCAGTGGGATATCCAGAGTGCTGTCCCTCGCAAGGTCCGTGTCCGCATTACTTCCCGGGACAAGACTGGAATCCTGGCCAAGATCACGAACGCGATCTCTGCAGCGGGTATCAATATCGCCGGAGTGAAGGTCAACCTCATTGAGAACGATCGCTCGGTGCAGAGTTACGAACTTTGGGTGCGCAACGCCAAGACCCTAGAGGCCGTCATGACCGAGATCTCAAGGGTCAAGGGAGTTCTTTCCGTCGAGCGGGTCCGGGGATGACCAATAATAGGTGTGTCTCTAGGAGAGTTTGAGCATGGCTTCAGCAGATTGTCTTTTGGAAGATGTTCCCGAGATGGCGCCGAGTGAGATTTCTGAGATCTGGCTGGGGCACCTCATGTCTTTTCTCATACCGCTGAATACTTTGGCCTTTGTATGGACGGGCCCTCATCGTTGGTACGTGGCCCTCCTCTTCATTACGCCTCTAGCGGCCTATCACTGGATGGACGTACAGCCGTATCACGAACGACGTGAGCCTGTAGAAACGCTGCCCTCGTGGCCCTTCAATATGATCGTCTATCTGCTCGCGATCGTTCATTTTGCGGTTCTCGTGGGGTTGGTCCGGCTCTTTTCCCTGCAGTCCTTCTTCTCTTTCGACATGCTCATGGTCTTCCTGCTGGTGGGTGGCAGTTCGGGATTTTCTATCATTACGGCGCATGAATTGATCCATCGAAGCGACACCTTTTCCCGTCTCCTTGGCCGGCTGATGCTGAGTACTGTTCTCTATGAGCACTTTTATACCGAGCACTTGCGTGGCCATCACGTGCGCGTTGGCACTTCCGAGGATCCGGCCACGGCTCGCTTCGGGGAGAGCTATCGAGAGTTCTGGCGCCGCACGGTCCCGGGCCAATTCAGCAGTGCCTGGCGGCTCGAAGTCGACCGTTTGGCAGGGGGCAAGGCGCGCTCCTTCCCGGGTCGCTTGGTTGAAAATCGCGTCATCCAGGGAGTTTGCGTCGGCTGGGCCGGCGCAGTGGGGGTGCTCTATTTTTTCGGGCCGGTCGCCTTTTTTGCCTACCTTCTTCAGGCCTTGGTAGCCGTCCGCTTTCTGGAGGCCGTCAACTATTTTGAGCATTGGGGCCTCGAGCGAAAGGGGCGCCGGGTTCAGCCCGCCGATTCCTGGGATACCCACTCCTGGTTTACCTATTACGGGCTGATCGGTCTTTCTCGGCATGCGGATCACCACGCCCAGCCGACTCGGCCCTACGAGCAACTGCGCGTGCGGGACGAAGCGCCGATTCTTCCCATGGGTTATGTGGGGATGGTCGACCTGGTGCTGGCGCGGAACGATGAATTCATCGCTCTGGCGACCGAGGAGTTGCGCGCTCGCCAACTCGGCCCCTTCGCTCCCGGGCGAGAAAGCGAACCAGAGGAAGAAACGGTTCGCGAGACTTCGTGGCTGGAAAGGCGCTGGGGATCTCTCGACCCGCGCTTGACTGGGCTTCTCCTGATGGCCGCTCTTGTGCTGGCATTTTCGTTTGGTGGGAGCCTGGAAGCAGGGGGGCTAGCCGACTGGCCGCTCGCCCTCGCCAGGAATTTCTCGATCCTCGGTATTATCGCTGCGTCCCTGGTGGTTCAATCGCGGGTCGAGGGGAAAGTTCAAAATGGGTGGATCTCCTGGGGCTGCGCTTTCGGTCTACTCTTCCTGATGGGCCTACTGTCGCAACCCTGGCTTGTTGCTTGATCAGCGACGGCGAGCAGAGCGGGCGTGATTGCCAGTGCGAAGGGAGAGACACAGGAAATGCCGAGACTCAGCGAGTTAAATCGATCGATCAAAGGTAAGGTCGCCATCGTCACCGGTGCAGCCAGCGGGATGGGTCGCGCTACGGCTCGATTATTTGCCGACGAGGGAGCGCGTGTGGCGTTGGCCGATCTCAACGGCGAGGGCGTTGCAGAAGTCGTCGATGAGATTCGGTCTGCCGGCGGAGAGGCCGAGAGTTGGGCGCTCGACGTTCGCGAGGCGGCGGCTATTTCTGACTTCGTGGGGGCCGTCGCCAGTCGTTTCGGCGCCATCGATATTCTGGTCAACAACGCAGGGATTTCTCGTCCCTCAACGGTGGATGCGGAGAACTACGAGGAGGGTTGGGGAGAGACGCTCGATGTCAACCTGCTTTCGCACGTCCGCTTTGTGCGGGCAGCGCTCTCCCTCCTGCAGGCAGGCGGTGAGGGCAGGGTGGTCAATATTGCCTCCACCGAGGGGGTGGGGGCCCAACCCTTCGTCAGTGCCTACACGGTGAGCAAGCATGGGGTCGTGGGCCTTACTCGCGCGCTTGCGGTGGAATTGGGGCACACCGGCGTCACCTTCAATTGTGTTTGTCCTGGTCCCATCGAAACGGGCATGACCTCGGGAATTCCGGACGAGGCGAAGGCGAAGTTCGCCCGGCGGCGAGTTCCCCTACGGCGCTATGGGAAACCCGAGGAAGTCGCCCATGCGACCCTCAGCCTGGTTCTCCCGGCGAGTTCCTATATCAACGGGGCGACCTTGATGGTCGATGGCGGGCTGTCGATCCAGAACTGAGGGCGGCCGAGAGCTTAGTCGTCGGCACCGTCGACCCTGGCCACCGCGCTCTCGGAGAGCCATGCGTCGCGGCCGTTGTAGAGTTCGACGTGCAGCCAGCCGCCGCGATCCTCGAGGATGCGAATTTCAGCTCCGCTCGGGAGGTTCTCGCCAAAACGAAGCGGCGCATTGATCGAATCCGCGGCCCGGCCGGGGGTATCGGGGACCACGATGACCCCTTCCCGTCCGGCCCGCCCGGTGGTGTCGAGTTGCAGTGAAACGATCAGGGCCAACCAGGCCAGTGCGCTCGCCACGGCGAGGTAGCGAGCGACGGTCAACTCTCGGACCAGGGCGAGGGCGAGCAGGGCGGCGGCCAGCGCGAAAAACCCCGCCGCCCACTGGGCTCGGGCAGAGGGGGAGGCGCCTGCCTGCCCGCTAAAGAAGGTATCGAGTACGCCGTGAGCCTCAGGGACGGGAACCCAATCGGCGAGGAGGCTGCGGGCGTGGATCAGGTTCTGGCGCGCCCGATCGTTTCCGGGATCGACGATGAGGGCCCGGCGAAAAGCGAGAATCGAGGGGCCCAGGCGTTCGGCTTGGAGAGCGGCATTGCCGAGGTTCGCCCAACAGTCCGCGCTGCCCATGTCCCCCTGGCACGCCGCGGAGAAAAAGCGCTCGGAATCGGAAAAATGGCGCAAGCGCTCGTCTCGCTCGGTGCTCTCCATTCCCTGGGTGTATGCGGCGATGGCGGGCTCGAGCCATTTCGACTCTTCGGCCACGGCGGGGTAGGGCGAGGCGAGGCGAACCACCTCGAGTAGGAGCCACGCGCCGAGCAGGAGTGCCCGCCCTTGTATTCGCTTGATCATTTCGCCGACCTCGAGACGTGGCGAGCGAACTCCGCGACCAGGTCGCTCGCTCTTCGGGCCAATTCGCCATGAGCCTCGGATCCGGGACCCGCCGCCGGCGAGTAGAAGACGGCGTCGCATTCCGCGATCAGGTTCTCCCATTTTCCGTCGGTGGCCTCGGGGGAAAGGCTTCGCAGTTCGCGCAGGGCCGACGCGATCTCGCCGAGTCCCTGCTTTTGGGGTAGGCCGGCCGCCGCATCGATACGCTGGGCTTGCTTCCGACACGCCGAGCGGAGTCGGGCGATTTTGGGATCGCGTTGCTGGCGTCGGCGGTAGCCGAGGGCCGCCAGCACAGCAGCGATGGAAAGCGCGTAGACCGCCGCGAAAGAAAGGGCTCCCGGTTGGCCCCTCGCCACCAGTCGGGAATGCTCGACCTCGATGGCGAGATCGGCTCCGCTGAGGCTGAAAGAATCGCTCGACGGACGCTGGGTTTCCCCGGGAGCGTCGCTTTCGAATGGGGCGGCGGCTTCATCCCCTTGCACACGAGCGACTACGTCCGCAGCGGAGATCAGCTGGGCCGGCCGAACCGAGAGAGCGATGGGCCTTGAATAGGAGGTTTGGTACTCGCCGAGATCGGGGTCGAACCACGAGAAGGGGAGAGCCGGGATTTCTGCGATGTCCTCGTCGAGGATGCGAACTGGGATTCGGAAGACCTTGGCGCCATCGACGATTTTGCCCGACGGGGCTTCTTCAGCGAGTCCGAAGGATTCCTTCGGGAGGCCTTGAGGTCCTTCTAGGTTCGGGAGACTCACGTTTGCAAGGCTCCCTTCGCCTCGGACCGTGAATGTCAGGGCGATGGGGTCGCCTCTTTGGACCACGCTGCGATCGGCGGCCACCTCGAAGGAGAATCCGCGGCCGATCGCTCCGCCATAGCTCGCGGGGCGGTTTTGGCGCGGGGCGTCTTGGACCACCAGCCGGTATTCCTCGTCCCGGGAGAAGAGACGGCGGGTCTCTGCGGCTCGTCGGCCTCCAAAGAAATCGCGCTGCCAACGGATGACCTCATCGACGTAGATGGTGGCGCTGCCGAGTTTGAAGGTGCCCGCCCGAAGGGGGGTCAGGGAACGCTCGGATCGGATCACGAGGAATTCCTCGCCTCGATGGCTGCGCTTCTCGACGGTGGCGGGGAGGACGAGTTCACCTTCCCGAGTGAGGACCGACAAGGTTTGTTCTCCCCGTTGGGGCTGGGGACCCGGCGCAAAGCGGAAATCGTTTGAGGGCTCAAAGAGTTCGCTTCTAATCTCGTATTTTTGGATCTTCTCCTGAAGTCCCTGGGCGATCCACCATTCGATGCCGATGGGGACCTGCTGTCCGACGAAGATCGCGTGCTGGGGGAGGATCATACGGACCATGACCCGGGGATCCCGGGCCAGCACCTGGACCGGGATGGCGTAGACCGGCGATTCCGCTTCAAGCGCGCCCTGGCTCGCTTTGAAGGGCCCGACCCGAATATTGCCCGGCTGTAATACGGTCAGTGCGAAGCGACACATGAACGTGACGCTGTCGGTGCGGCGGGTTCGGCCGTTGGTGATCGTGACCCGGGTGCTGACGTTGGGGCTGATGGAGAGGAGGGTGAGTTTTCCGCCGGGCACCTCGGCGCCCGTGCAGTTGGGTTCGGGTTCGCGTTCGAGCCCCTCGACCTGGAGATGGAGGCTGATGGGGACCCCCACGTAATAGGGGGGTTGTCCCACTTTGAGCTCGGCTCGCGGCGCGGCCTGGGCAAGGGCGTCCCCGGCCAGGGCGAACCCGGCCATGAGGGCGAGAAAGCCCCCAAGTCTTCGCTGCCGCCCCTTCGTCAACGCCTTGATCACACCGGCCTACCAGTCCTTGTCGACGGGTTCATAGCCGGACGAATTTCGCTCGCGGTTCCGGCGGTGGCGTTCCGCCTCGCGATCACGCACGGATTGCAGGAGTGGGCTGGGGTCCGAGTCGTTCTCGCCGGGCTCGGGCTCGGGTTCGCCTTCGTCCTCGCCGGGCTGCGGCTGGGGCTCTTGCTGGGGTTGGTTCTCGCCGTCATTTCCATCCTGCGGGTCCGGGTTGGGCGGCTCGAGAATTGCGAGGGCCTCAAGGATTCTCTGGGAGGCCGCATCCTGAAGCGTGCGGATTTCGGCGCGCTGGAGCAAGGGCGGTTTTCCCTCGCCTGCTCCCTCTTCTCCCTCTTCTGCGGGATCTTCGTTGTCCCCGGCTTGCTCCTCCCCGTCGGTCGCGGGATCTCGGGGAATTTCCGCGATTCCCTCGGCGGCGCCGAGCATGTCTTCGGCGGCGAGGATGACCAGTTCGGATGCCCGGGTGAATTTCTCGGCCATCTCCTGGGATTGGGAGGGGTCGGGGGCGGGCCCGGAGCCGGCCATATCCGCCGGGTCGGCGAAGGATTGTTCGTGCAGGGCGGTGGCGAGCGACTCGCTGTATTCGGCCAGACCCTTTTGATGAACTGCCAAGCGTTGGGCCCCGGGACCGCGCTCGAGGGTTCCGAGGTCGGGAGCCGCTTCGGTTTCGTCTCCGAGTTCGATCTGCTGGCGAACCACGTCCTTGAGGTGCTCGACTACGGTGAAGAAGAGCCGCCGCAGGGCGTCGAGCCCCCCGAGCGCCGTGGTGACGCGCTCCTTGGCCGAGGCGACGGCCTGCTGCCCTTCGGAGAGCCGCCCGATGGATTCCAGGGCGCCCCGCATGCTCGATTCGCTCAGGGCGAGGATGCCCTGGGCGAGTTCCAGGCGCTTCCCCTCGGCTTCGGCCTCCGCCGCGTCCTCGGGCGGGGAGTTCACGAGTTGTTCGGCCATCGCGTCGACCCTTGTACCCATTCGCTCGGCTCGGTCGAGATTGCGTTGCTGGAGTCTCTGGAGGCTGGGAGCGTATTCTCCGAGTTCGAGCTCGGGGTTGGCTTCGGCTTCGTCGAAGACCGAGGCGATGCGCTTTTCGTCGGCGTGGGCGACTTCGATCAATCCCTTGAGGTCGAGAAATTGTTCCCTGGCCTCGGCCAGGGCGGCCAGGGCGCGGGCCTGGGCATTGCTCGCTTCGACGAGCTGCTGCTCGCGCAGCGCGAAGCTGCCCGAGACGAGTTCCTCGGTGGCTTCGCCTAGGTAGGGCTGCGCGGCTCGCAGTTGTTCGAGGAGGGCTCTCTGCTCGGGTTCCAGGTCCTCACCCCCCTGCTCGAGTCCAGCCGTGAGCTTCGCGTCGAGTTCGGCGCTCCTCTCGGCGATCTCGTCCTGATCATCGGCCAGGTATTCGCTGTCGAGCCAGGCGGGTGCTGGTGAGGAGCCCTCGCCGGGTGCGATAAGAGCGGTGGAGGCCGCGGCCAGGGTGCGGGTCTCCGAGGCGATGCGCACGGTGTCGCCCATCAGGCCATCGAGGATTTGCACCGGGTTCTGCAACTGTTCCCGCGCGCGCTTGAGCATGGAGAGCCCGGAACTGGCGCGTCGGTGGGCCCGGACCGCTTGTTTTCGCCGCAACTGGCTGCGGGCCTGGCCGATCCGCTCCCGTGCCGGATGGAGGTACGCGAGCAGCGACTCGAGCTGCTGCGCGCGCATCCGCTGCTCCGGAGTGAGCTCCTGGTCGCCGCTATTCTTCAAGCCTTCGAGTTCGTCTCCGGCCAGGCGGCTGAGCGCGTGGGCACTGGCCAGGGTCTGCCTCTCGGCCAGGGCGGTGGCCTTGAAAAGGGGCCTCGAACTCTCTCCCAGGTGGGCCTGGGGGTCGGCGCTCACGGCTTCCGAGAGCTGGCGGATTGCCGCGGCCGCGGCGCGTTGCTCCTCGATCAGGGTGTCCAGGCGGCTGGCGAGGTCGCCCTCGGCGCCTTGGGCCAGGGAATCCGCGAGGGTCAGCGCTCGCTGGAGTACGATCTCGAGGTTGCGCCGGGGAGCCGCGTCCCCGGGCCGCAGGGCAATGGCCTCTCGGAACCAGTCGGCGGAGCGCTCGAGATGGCTCAAGGCTTCCGGGGGCGCGGGTTCCAGGGTGGCGTCTGCTCTCACGATTTCGACCCAGCCCAAATTGTAGGTGGCGCGGTAACGCGCCTCGCCATCGGCGCCGGAGGTCTGGCGTGCTGCTTCGAGCAGGCGTTCGGCTTCCTCCAGATCACCCGAGTTCAGCGCGCCGAGCCCGGTGTTGTAGGCCTCTCGGGCATCCTCGGGCACCTCGATCCGGTTCAGCGCGGGGTTGGGATCGGGGTCATCCTCGCCCGAGATTTCCGGGGCGGGCGGTGCGGCCGGGGCGACTTGGGCCCAACTCTCCGGCGCGGCGGCCAAGCCGAGGGCGAGGAGAAGAAGTGGAGCGAGGCCCCGGCGGCTCACGCGACCGAAGGTGCTCGCGAGCAGGGCCAGCAAAGCGACAAGCAGGGCCCACTGGAACCCATCTTTTTGAACCGTCCGCCCCCGGCTTTCGCCGGTGGCCCGCATGAGGGGACGAATATGGGCCTCGAAGATCGACTTCAGATCGAGGAGTCCGGTGCCAGCGGGGACGTAGGCGCCGTCGGTTTCGAGGGCGATCTCCCGGAGAAGGTCGCCGTCCAGGCGGCTGATGACCGGCCGCCCCGAGGAATCGGTGACCCGGGTACGCGCGCCGGTCTGGGGGTCGCTGACATAGATCTCGCTCCCGTTCTCGTCGCCGAAACCGATCACGATGACGCGGACGCCGCGCTCAGCGGCCTGCCGAGCCGCGTCCAGGGGGAAGGAGTCGTGGTCCTCGCCGTCGGTGAAGAGCAGAAGGACGCGTGAGAGGTCGCCGGTGGTTCCGAACCCTTGGGTCGCCTTGCGGATGGGTTCTTCGAGTCGGGTGCCCCCTCGGCTGACGCTGCCGACATCGACATTGTCCAGAACCACGCGCAGGAAGCCAAAATCTGGGGTCAGAGGGCAGAGCACACTGGCGCGCCCGGCGAAAGCGATCAGGCCGACCTGATCGCCGGCCAGGTAGGGCAGAAGGTCCCGGAGTTCGGCCTTGGCTCTCTCGAGGCGGTTGGGGGCGACATCTTCGGCGAGCATCGAGCGCGAAACATCCAGAGCGACCATGATCTCGGCGCCGACCTGGCGGGACTCGATAAATTCGAAACCCCATTGCGGCCGCATCGCGGCGACGACGATCGCCGTCATCGAGAGGCAGAGCAGGGCGATTCGTAAGCCGCGACGCCAATCCCCTGGCCGATCGACGAGCCTTGCCTGCATGGTTTTTGCGACGAAGCGGTCGAGCAGGTTGTTGCCCCGAAGTTCGGCGTAGATGAGGATCGCGGTGACCCCGAGGACAATCCAGAGGGCCTGGGCGAATTGGGGCTCGGCGAATGCGAGGTCCGTCAAGGGAGCCTCCGCAGCAGACTCTGGCCGATGAGGGTTGCCAGCATAATCAGGACCAGGGCCGTCCAGGCGAAGTAGGCGAAGAACTCCTCGTATTGCATGTAGCGGACCTCGACGATTTCGCTGCGCTCGAGTTCATCGATCTCTTCGTAGACTTGGGCGAGGCCGTCGATATTTTCCGCATGAAAGTATTGACCTGCGGTGCGCTGAGCGATGTCCTCGAGGGTTCGTTCGTCGAGTTCCACATAGGCCTTGCGCAGAACCGTTTTGCCCCTCCACTCGACGGGGAAGGGGGCGTACCCCGTACGTCCGGCCCCCACGGCGTAGACCTTGATGTTGTTGGCGGCGGCTAGGTCTGCCGCCTGGCCGGGCGAGATGTCTCCGATATTGCTGACGCCATCGGTCAGCAGGATGATGACCTTGCTCTTTGCCTTGTGGCGGCGCAGTCGCTCGACCCCGAGGGCGAGCCCCTCGCCCACGGCCGTTCCGTCCTCGTCCGGGTCGGTGACGATCGAGACGTCCCCGAGAATCTCAATCAGATTTGAGTGATCGAGGGTCAGGGGAGCCACGCTATCCGCGTAGCGGGCGAAGGTCACCAGGCCGACGAGGTCGTCGGGGCGCCCAAGGCTCCCGTCTTCGGTTCCCAGGAAACGACCGAGGACCTGTTGGACAACCTGGAGGCGATCGATGCTCTGGTCACCCTGGACGAAATCTCGGGCGTTCATCGAGCCCGAGCGGTCGACCACCAGCATGATGGCGATGCCCTCGCGGTAGACCTGGGTGTTGGCCTCCCCCTGCCGGGGGCCCGCCAGGGCGATGGCGAGGGCCGCCGCCGCCACCGCGAGTAGGAGTGGGGGCACGATGAGCAAGCGAGTCCGCCAAGATTCGGGGCTGTCAGCGAGGAGGGTGAGACTGGAGAAATCCACTCGCGCATTCGTCCGCCGGGCGAGCACGAAGACTAGGGGCGCTAGGGCGAGAAAGACGAGGAAGACGGGGTCGCGAAAATCGAGGCTGCTGATCACGCTGCCACCTCGTCCCGGGAGCCCGATTCGTCTTCATCAAATTCCCGGGTTTCGTCGATGAAGCGTTTCGCCTTTTGGGTGGTTTCCCGAATGGCTTCGGGGGAGGGCACGTGGTGAGCGAATTTCACGAGGTCACATTGATTCAGGAAATCCTTCAGCAGGACCTGGTGTTCGGCTCCCAACTCGGGCGAGGCGATCACTTCTTCGAGGAAGCGCTCGGTGGTCAACTCGGGAGACCTGAGGGAAAAACGATTCTCGAGGTATCGCCGGACGATGCCGGAGAGGTCAACGAAGAATTCGTTGACCCTTTCGCCTCGGGGAAGCGGGCTGGCGAGTAACATCTCAAGCTCGGAGTTGGCCATGTCCCAGGCACTTCGAACGGCCGCGTTGAGCGACCAACGCTGCCAGGCTCGGAAGCCGAAGAAGCCCGCGAGCCCAAGAACGAACGCGGCTGCGGCGAGCCATTCCCAGGCTGTGCGGTCGCTGCCGATCGGGTCGAGTTTCTCCATGGGCGGGCTGAGGTCGGCGCTCGCGCTATCGGGCACCATGGATTCGATCGCGAAGGGGATGCTCTCAGTGAGAATTTCGTAGGCATCGAGTTCGTCGGGGGCTGCCGGGTGTCCGGGGCGATGATCGATGAACTCGAGCAAGATTGGGGGGAGGAGATGTTCTCCGGAAGCCGGGGCCTGGAGGGTGTAGCGTTGGCTGTGCAGGGTCTTGCCGTCTTCCGTCAGGCTCTCCCGGGGAACGAAATCGACGATTCGGAAGCGATCGAGGGCCTCCCCGAAAGCGGGCATCAGGATTTCGACGTCGGGTTCTGCGATGGCCTCGATTCGCAGGGTGATGGGATCGCCGATCACGGGTTGGTCGGGGGAGAGTTCCACCCGGATTTCGACCGGCCCGGAGACGGCGCGGGTCTCTAGGGCCGGAGCCGATTCGGGCGCGAGGCACGAGAGGGCGAGCACGGCGACGAGTTTTCCGAGTTGCTTGCGGACGCGTTGTTTGGGCAGGGGCGGTTTCATCTCCGAGTTCGGCGCTCCCGAGCCCGGAAAAAACGCACGAGAGGGTCGACCACCGACCCCGCTGCGTCGACGTGGATCAGGTCGATGCCCGAGGAGGCGAGGCGCTTGCGGAGATCATCGACCCGTTTCGTCGCCTGCTCTCGGACCGTCTTTCGGAAATTTCCGGAACCGGCGTCGACCACCCGGGTGGCTCCGGTTTCGGCGTCCCGGAGTGTGACCAGGCCGACCGCAGGGATTTCGAGTTCTCGGGGGTCGGTGATCAGCACCGCGACGACGTCGTGTTTTCGGTTCGCGGTTCGGAGGGCGTGTTCGTAGTCCTCATCGATAAAGTCGCTCACAACGAAGCAGACGCTGCGCCGCTTGTTGATGGAGAGGAAGAATTCGAGGGCCCGGGCGATCTGTGTGCCCTCCCGGGGCGCGCGCAACCGCCGCCGTCCACGGAAGAAGCGCTCTCGGAGGCTTGGTCGCTTGGGGTTTTCGTGCTTGTCGAGAGGCGACGTCTCCTCGCCGTGGGCGAGAACTTCACGGACCACGCGCAGGGCGTGCTTTTGCCCCTTGCGCGGAGGGATGTACTGCTCGATATCGCTGTGGAAGAGAAGCAGGCCGACCTTGTCGTCGTTTCGGCTCGCCGAGAAGGCGAGTAGGGCGCAAAATTCGGCGGCGCATTCGCGCTTCGATCGCTCGCTTGAGCCGAAATCCTGGGAGGCTGAAATGTCGGCCATCAACATCAGGGTCAGTTGACGCTCTTCGACGTAGCGCTTGACGAAGGGTTCACCCATGCGGGCGGTTACGTTCCAGTCGATACTGCGAATATCATCCCCGGGTGTGTAGGCGCGCACTTCGTCGAACTCGATCCCGCTTCCCTTGAAGACCGAGACGTATTCCCCCGCCAGGACATCCGCCACCTGGCGACCTGTCCGCACCTGAATCTCGCGGACGCGCCGCATGATTTCCGTGGCCAGCATGATCGTTCTTCCGCCGAGTTCTTCAGGGCACCAGCAGGGTGTCGATGATTTTCTGGATGACATCCTCAGGGCTGATGCCCTCGGCCTCGGCTTCGTAGCTCACGGCAACCCGATGGCGCAGGACATTGGGCACGGTGCTCTGGATGTCGTGGGGGGTGACATAGCTTCGCCCCTGGATGAAGGCGTGGGCCTTGGCGGCCTTCATCAAGGCGATGCTCGCCCGGGGACTGGCTCCGTGCTCGATCAGCCCTTCGAGGTCGGTGAGGCCGGCTTTTCCCGGGCTTCGGGTCGCCTGGACAATGTCCACGATGTAGTTGCGCGCCTTCTCATCGACGAAGAGCTGATCCACGGTGGCTCGGGCCGCGAGAATATCGCTGGCATCGGCCACGTGCTGGACCTCGGGGATCGGTTGGCCACTGGCCATGCGATCGAGGATGCGCCTCTCCTCCTCGGCGCTCGGGTATCCGACCTTGACCTTGAGCATGAAACGGTCGACCTGAGCCTCGGGGAGCGGGTAGGTCCCCTCCTGCTCGATGGGGTTCTGGGTGGCGAGGACGAGGAAGGGTTCGCGGAGGGGGAAAGTCTCTCCTCCGATGGTGACCTGCTTCTCCTGCATGGCTTCGAGCAGGGCGGCCTGGACCTTGGCGGGAGCGCGGTTGATTTCGTCGGCGAGCACGAGGTTGGCGAAGATCGGCCCCTGCTTGACGCTGAATGTGCCCTTGCCGGGGTTGAAAATCTGGGTGCCGATCACGTCGGCGGGCAGCATGTCCGGGGTGAACTGGATGCGCGAGAACTGGGTGTCGATCGTTCGGGAGAGGGACTGGATCGCCAAGGTCTTCGCGAGTCCAGGCAGCCCCTCGAGCAGAACGTGTCCGCCGCAGAGGAGCCCCACGAGCAGGCTCCTGACCATTTCATCCTGGCCCACGAGGACCTTCCCGATTTCTCCCTGGATCGCCGGACAGAGTTTTTGGAGCTTCTCGTCGACGGGGGACTGGCCAATCTCCTGGGTCATTCTCTCTTCCTCTCAGAATGCTGAATTCGGTGGTGGGCTTTTGGGCGGGCGGTCGTTTGCGGCCTTGGAGTCGGGCGACGGCCTGTCGGTTCCGTCGTCGATCCATTTACGGCGGCTATATTAGGCATCCGAAGGTCCCTGTTCCAGCGGGGAAGCCGAGGAGGAGGACAAAGATGAGAATGAATACGCCGCGAATCACGCCCCTAGATGAGGGGGAACTCCCTGAAGAGATGCGGATTCGTTTTGGAGATGGCCCGGTCCTGAATATTTTCAGGACTCTCGCACGCCACCCCGAGCTCGCCAAGCGGTGGATGGTTTTTGCCAACCATATTCTGGGAAAATCCACTTTCCCGGCCCGGGAACGCGAGTTGGTGATCCTGCGCATGGGCTGGCTCTGCCAGGCCGGCTACGAGTGGGGACAGCATGTGCTGATCGGCCGGGCCTCGGGGTTGACGGACGAGGAAATCGAGAGGATCGCCGACGGACCCGAAGCCGAGGGTTGGTCGGACGCCGACCGCTGGCTGCTGCGGGCCACCGATGAACTGCGCGCGGATGCCTTTTTGAGCGACCCCACTTGGCAGGCCCTTGCCGAGATCTACTCCGAGCAGCAGTTGATGGACCTGATTTTTACCGCAGGGCAATACAACCTGGTCTCCATGGTGCTGAACTCCGTGGGAGTCCAGCCCGACGCCGGATTGCCCGAGTTGCCCCGGCGATGAGGGGGCGGTTGGCGGGCCGGGTCGCGATCGTCGTGGGGGCCGGCCAGACCCCGGGCGACAGCCTGGGAAACGGTCGGGCCACGGCCATGCTCTTCGCCCGGGAGGGGGCGCGGGTGCTGGCCATCGATCGGCGACTCGAATCCGCCCAGGAAACCGTGGCGAGAATCGAGGCCGAGGGGGGCGAGGCCTGGGCACTGGGCGCGGACGCGACGCTGGAAGAAGATTGTCGGAGCCTGGTGACCGAGTGCGTCGAGCGTTTTGGCGGCGTCGATATCCTGCACAATAATGTGGGAATCGGCGACGGGGATGCGGGGCCCGCCCATCTCGACGAGGCGGCTTGGGATCGCATCCTCGCGGTGAACCTCAAGAGTGTGGTGCTGCCCTGCAAGCATGTCCTGCCCGTAATGCGCGCGAAGGGATCCGGGGTGATCACCAATATCTCGTCCATCGCGGCGACGTGCTCCACACCCCAGGTCGCCTATAAGGCCTCCAAGGCCGCGATCAACGCCTATACCCAGTCCCTGGCCGTGGGGAATGCCCGGTACGGCATCCGGGCGAACGCCATCTTGCCGGGCCTGATCGAGACCCCGATGGCGATCGAGGGAATCTCCCAGGCCACGGGCATGGCCAAGCCCGACCTGATCGCTCGACGCGATGCCCAGGTCCCCCTGGGCGGCCGGATGGGGTCGGCCTGGGATGTCGCTTACGCGGCGCTCTTCCTGGCCTCGGATGAGGCGAAATTCATCACCGGGGTGCTTTTGCCCGTGGATGGAGGGCAGAGCGCCCGGATCGGCTAGCCCGGCCTCGGACCCGTCGGTTTTCGATCGGCGCGCCCGGAGTGGGGCCCCGGGTGCGGGCTGGGTAGACTGCGCGAGTGACCGCATTCAGACCCTGTATCGATCTCCACGAAGGACGCGTCAAGCAGATCGTGGGGGGCAGCTTGCGTGACGATGGGTCGACGCCCGAAACCAATTTTGTGGCCGATCAGGGCGCGGGGCATTTCGCGCGGCGCTATCGCGAGGATGGGCTTCTCGGTGGGCATGTCATCTCCCTGGGGTCGGGCAACGAGTCCGCGGCCCGGGATGCCCTGGCGGCCTGGCCCGGGGGACTGCAACTCGGGGGCGGAATACGCGAAGAGAACGCCGAGGAATGGCTGGAAGCCGGGGCGGCCAAGCTGATCGTGACCAGCTGGCTCTTCGAGGCGGGTCGACTGTCGATGCCCCGGGTAGAGGCCATGGCTCGCCGCGTGGGGCCCGAGCGGCTGGTGATCGACCTCTCATGCCGCCGGAGGAGCGACGGCTGGTGGGTGGCCACCGACCGCTGGCAAACCGTGACCGAGACCCCGGTGGATGCGGCCACCCTGATGGCGCTGGCCGACTCGTGCAGCGAATTCCTGGTGCACGCGGCCGACGTGGAGGGTCGCCAGGCGGGTATCGATGAGGCGTTGGTCGCGCACTTGGCCGAGATTTCTTCCCTGCCTTGCACCTACGCCGGGGGGGGAAGGGCGCTTGACGATCTCGCCCGCGTCGAATCCCTGTCCCAGGGGCGCGTCGACCTCACCTTTGGGAGCGCCCTGGACCTCTTCGGTGGGGCGGGGGTGCGCTACGCGGATTGCGTTCGCTGGAATCGCGACCAGCCCGGCTAGCCGGGGCCGTCGGACCGCCTCATTGGAGTGACTTCGCGATGGCGTCCCCGGACCGCCAGCCGAGCAGGAGATCCCCCTCGAGGCCCAGATTCGCGGTGGCGGCTCGGTCCATTAGGTAGACCGACGGCTTGGCCAGGGCGCGGATATCGAGTTCGGCCGGCCAACCGGTTCCCGGCGCCGGGTCCTCGAGCCAGCCGTCATCGTCCCAGACGGGCCGCCGCTGGGGGCGCCGTTGGATTCGCTCCCCGGCAAAGGGCATTAACTCGCGGACGCGGCTCTCGAGTTCGTCCTCGACGGCCTCGCTGCTTTCGCCTGGGCTCAGCCGCATACGGGCAATTAGATCGAAGTGGGAGGTGCTGTTGGGATTGGCATAGGCGGTGATGCTCGCGACCCTGCCCGAGAAGGGGCCGCCGGGTGCGGCCTTGGCGCCGTTTCCCAGGGAGATCACCCGGGGGCACATGCCCCGGGGCAGGACGTCGCGGTCGATTTGAAGATGCAGGCCGATCCGGCGGCAGAGGGGCCGATCGACGGCGAGGAAATCGGGCGTGTCTTCGGGATTCAGGACCGGGCGCAGCGCACCCGGCGCCGCAGCCACGACGAGGCTTCGGCCGAGCCAGACCTCCTCAGTGTCCTCGACCAGAACGCCGGGGCGATTGTCGACGGAGACGAGGTTAAAACCCCGGGCGACCGAGCGGAACTCGCCGTGTACGTCTTCCACACGCTTGCGCAGGAGTCCCGACAACCAGGGAGGGCCGTCGCCGAAGCCCACGCCGCCGGAGAGCGCACAGCCGAGAAGCCGGACTCGGGCCTCGGGGGTGACGTCGTCGCTGGCCAGATTGCTGAGGGCCGAGACCTGGGCGTCGAGAATCGGCCCCAGGCGTGCGTCCGGGCGGGAGACCTCCTCGGGCAGGCCGCGGAAGTGGGAGCCGGTGGCGCCGGCTCGCCCCAGCCCCAGGCGCCGTCCCACCCGTACCAGGGGGGAGGTCAGCATCGCCTTGCGCTCGGCCTCGGTGGCCTCGGCCAGGGCGCGCATCATGCCGGCCGCGTCCGCTCGGCTGCACAGCCCCCAACGCGCCAGTTCCTCGCCGGTGATGTCGGCGGCGCCGACGTCCAGACGCAGTTCCGGGCCCGTGACCTGGTAGGCCAGGCGCTCGGGCCCGAGGCGCCGACGGTCAAGCAGGGGGATGCTGAGTTCGCGAACGCAGGCGTCGAGGATGCCGCCGTCTCGGGAGCCCGCCAGGAAAAACGGTTCGCGCAGGGCGGGGTGAAGTCCCCGGGCGGCATCTTCCTCGACGACCAGGACACGCTGGCCCGAACTTCCGATGCGGGTAGCCGCCGTCAGGGCCGCAATTCCGCTGCCCACGACGATGGCATCCCAACGCCGGGCCCGGAGCCTCGCGCTATCCGGGACGCGAGCGAGGCGGCGCATCAGGCAGCGGGTCCGAAGTCCGGGTCCATCAAGAGGTCGGGTTCCTCGGGCTCCTTGCGTTCGACCCGTCCGATCAGGTAGGCGCGCTCTCCGAGACCCTCGAGGCGCTGGCAAACGTCGGCCGCCTGCTCTTGCGGGGTGACGACCACCATGCCGATGCCGCAGTTGAAGACCCGGAGCAGTTCGCTCTCGTCCAAGTCGCTGTAGCGGTTGATCCAGTCGTAGACCCCGGGACGCGGCCAACTCCCGGGGTTGATGCGGGCCCGAACGCCCCGCGGGAGGACTCGCGGGATATTGCCCAGAAACCCCCCACCGGTGATGTGGCAGAGCCCGTTGACCGTAAAATCCCGGAGCAGGTTGAGGATCGGCTTCACGTAGATTCTCGTCGGGGCTAGGAGTGCGCTTGCCAGGCTGCTCTTGAGTTCCGGGTAGGTGCCGAAGAGGTCAAGTTCGCCGGACTCGATGCCCCGGTCGAGAACGCTCCGGACAAGGGAATAGCCGTTGCTGTGAAAGCCGCTCGAGGCCATGCCGATCAGGGCGTCCCCCTCGCTGATGCTGGAGCCGTCGATGATGGCGTCCCGCTCCACCACGCCCACCGAGAAACCGACCATTTCGAGGTCCCCGTCGGCGTAGACCCCGGGCATGGTTGCGGTTTCCCCGCCGAGGAGGGCACAGCCCGAGCGCCGGCAGCCCTCGGCGAGGCCCCGAAGGGCATCCGCGGCCACTTTCTTATCGAGCTTGGACATGGCGAGATAGTCGAGAAAGACGAGGGGCTCGGCGCCCTGGACGACGAGGTCGTTGACCACCATGGCGACGCAGTCGACCCCAATCGTGTCGAAACGACCGATCTGGGCCGCCAGCTTAATTTTCGTGCCCACGCCGTCGGTGGCGGCGACCATGACGGGGTTCTTGTAACGGTCGGGGGTCTTGAAGAGCCCCGCGAATCCGCCGATGGACGACAGGACCTCCGGACGATGGGTAGCCCGGACGATTTCCTTCACGTCGTCGATGAAGGATTCGTCGTGGTCGAGATCGACGCCTGCTTTCGCGTACGCGGGGGCGGTCTGATCGGTGGGGTCGGTCACGCGAATGGAATAGGGAACGGGACACGGGGCGTCAATCGTCAGGGGCCGCTTTAAATCGCAAGTTTTGGCGTGCTAAGGTCAGCGGGTGCAGATCGCCGTGGTCATCCCCGCACTCGACGAGGCAGAGCGAATATCGGGTACCATCGCGAGCGTATTGCCCCGAGGGCCGGGCCATGCCGTGAGATCTGCGAATGCGGCGGCCGATCCGGGACCCGAGATCCTGGTTGTCGATGCGGGGAGCCAGGATGCCACAGTCGAACTTGCACGCCGAGCCGGCGCCCGAGTGCTGGTGGCCGCCCGGGGCCGTGCCCGACAATTGGAGGCGGGGTGGCGCGCCAGCACCGCTGAGGTCGTGGTTTTCCTGCATGCCGATACCCGGCTGGGGGACGGCTGGGAGGTCAGCCTCCGCGAGGCCCTGGCCAGTCCGGGAGTGGTGGGCGGGGCCTTTCGTCTCCGATTCGAGGCCTCCGGTCTCGGATTTCGCGTGGTGGAACTCATCGTTCGCCTACGGGTCTGGCTCTTCTCGCTGCCCTACGGAGACCAGGCCATTTTTGTACGCCGATCGCTGCTCGAGGAGATCGGGGGCGTGCCCGAGGTGAGCTTGATGGAGGATCTCGAGCTCGTGCGGGAGATGAATCGTCATGGCCGGGTGGTGGCCCTGGCGCCCTACGCCCTGACCTCGGCCCGCCGCTACCGCCAGCAGGGGGTCGTGGGCACGCTCTTCCGCAACGCCGTGGCCCTGGTCGCCTGGCGGATCGGCGTGAAGCGAGAGCGAATCGCGCGCTGGGTTCGAAGATGAGCGCGGCCCCCGTGCTTTCGGCCGCCCAGGCCGGGGAGAGCCCGGTGAGGCATGCTCTGCGCCGTCTCTCGGCGTATTTGCTCCAAAACTCCCTCTACTATACGGGCTGGGCGCTCATCACCCTGGCCTATGTCGCGGCCTTCGTGGCTTTCCCGATGCTCGTGGGGTGGTCGATCCAGGGGGCTATGGACCCCGATGTTCCGCCCGAAGAGTTGCGGTGGCGCTTTGTCGCCCTCCTCGCCGTGGCGGTGGCACGCGGGGCGCTGCGCTTCTTCTCTCGGCTGCTGGTGTTCACCGCGGCACGCGAGATCGAGTACGAGATACGCAACGACCTCTTTGCCCATCTCCAGCGCCTACCCCAGTCCTTCTACTTTAACTGGCGTACGGGCGATCTTATGAGCCGCTGCGTGAACGACTTGAACGCTGTTCGGCTCATGCTCGGACCGGGCCTGCTTTCGGTGGTCCAGACCCCCGTGCTCTTTATCGGGGTTCTGTCCGCCATGTTCTACCTCGATCCGACCCTAGCCATACTGGTTCTTCTCCCCTATCCGCTTTTCATCTTGATCGCCCGAGTTTTTGGGACGGCGCTCTATAACCGGAGCCTCGCTGTTCAGGTCGGGCTGGCCGACCTGTCGAACCAGGTGCAGGAAGTCGTCTCGGGGATCGCCGTCGTCAAGGCCTATTCGATGGAGGAGGAGCAGGCGAGCCGTTTCGAAAAAATCAACAACGAACTCTACCGTCGTTCCCTGCGCCTGATCCGCATCAACGGCGCGATGCCGACCATTACGGGCATGCTGCCCGCGGTGGCGATGTGGGTGGTGCTGATGGTGGGCGGCGGCTCCATCAGTCGGGGTGAGATGGGGGTCGCGGAGTTCTTCACCTTCGCAATGTATATCTGGGATCTGACCTTCCCGACCTTCATCATGGGCTGGGTGGTGGCGCTGGTCCAGCGGGGATCGGCCGCCATGCAGCGGATTGATGAGGTGCTCTCGGTGGAGCCCTCGATTCGGGACCATGACACGATCGAATCGGTGGAATCTCTGCAGGGGGAGATCGAGTTCAGGGGCCTGAATTTTCGCTACGACGAGAGCGATGCCGCGCCCGCCCTCGAGGATATACGGATTCATGTTCCGGCCGGGTCGACCCTGGGCGTGGTGGGCAGCGTCGGGTCGGGCAAGACAACTCTCGCCTCTGTGATTCCGCGGCTCTACGAGGTGGCGGATGGTCAGCTCTTCCTCGATGGGATTGAGATCAATCGGTTGCCGCTGCAAGTGCTCCGCTCGAGTATTGCCATGGTCCCCCAGGATTCCTTCCTCTTTTCGACCCGGCTCTCGGATAATATCGCCTACGGGCTGCCCCCGGAAACCGGCGACGGGCCGATACGGGAAGCGGCGGAGATGGCCCAACTCGCGAAAGATATTCACGAATTGCCCCAGGGCTTCGACACCCTGGTGGGCGAGCGGGGAGTGATGCTCTCGGGGGGGCAGCGTCAGCGCGCGGCCCTGGCCCGAGCCCTGGCCCTGCGACCCAGCATCCTGATCCTGGACGATACGCTCTCCGCGGTGGACGCCGAAACCGAGGCGGCGATTCAATCGGAGCTGACCAAGGTCTTCGAAGGCCGAACCGTTGTCATGGTGGCTTCCCGGGTGACTAGCGTTCGGGCGTGTGATCAGATCGCTGTCCTCGACTCCGGGCGAGTCGTCGAACTCGGCCGGCACGAGGAATTGGTGGCCCGGGGAGGGCTCTACTGGCGCCTGGCCAGCGAACAGGCCGCTTCGGAAAGGGTCCGCCGGGTCAAGGCCGACCTGGCAGAGGGAAGCCTCGAAAACGAGGGCGGGGCGGCGTTATGAGCGACGCCTTCCACGAGGAAGAGGCTCTGGGCAAGGCGTATGATACGCGCCTGCTCGTGCTTCTCTGGCGTTATGTCTCGCCCTACCGCTGGCAGGTCGCTCTCACCCTGCTCATGGTCGTTCCGATCTTCTTGGCGGAACTCGCTCCGGCCTGGATCATCAAGACGGGTCTCGACTACACGTTCCAGCCGGACACGGCCGAAGGGGCTGCGGGGCCGTGGACGCGCTGGGTTTTTGACCCGCCCATGGGCTTGTCGACCCTGGCGTGGCTGGCGCTCCTCTACCTGGGCGTCGCCCTGGTGAGCATGGGTTTGCAGTTCGCCCACATGCTGTTGATGTCGGTGACCGGTCAGTCGGCCATGCGCGACGTTCGAAAGGCGGTCTTCGACAAAATCCAGAAACTCGACATGGGTTTCTTCGACAATTACCCGGTCGGCCGTCTGGTGACCCGGGCCACCAACGATGTCGAGAACGTAACCGAGATGTTCAGCGCCGGAGTGGTGGCGCTGATTACCGATGTCTTCAAGATGGTCGGCTTCGCGGCGGTGCTCTTCTATCTCAATCCGAAGCTTGCCCTGGCAACATTCGCCGTCATCCCCTTCCTAGCCGTGGCCGCGGTGGTTTTCAGGTTAAAGGTACGCGAGGCCTTCAGAGCGGTCAGGGTACGAATCGCCCGCATCAACGCGCATATCCAGGAAACCATCACGGGCATGAAGGTGGTGCAGCTCTTTACCCGGGAAGCGCGCAATATGCGGGAATTTGATCGCATGAACGCGGATCACCGGGATGCCTGGAATCAGTCGATTCGCTACGACGCGCTGCTCTTCGCCTTGGTCGAGATGGTCGGGGGGGTAACCATCGCGGTGATCGTCTGGGTCGGGACCGGCCTGGTCGAAGCCGGCGTTCTCTACCAGTTCATCGATTATATGCGCCGTTTTCTACGTCCCCTGCAAGATCTCTCCGCGAAGTATTCGGTGATGCAATCGTCCATGGCGAGCAGCGAACGAATTTTTCAGCTGCTCCAGACCGAGGTGCCGATCGTCGACCCGGAACCCGTCGAAGACGCGCCTCCCCTGGCTGAAAGTCGTGGATCCGTTGAGTTCGACGGGGTCTGGTTCGCCTACAATGAGGAGGACTGGGTATTGAAGGATCTCTCCTTCAAGGTCGAACCCGGGGCTCGAATCGCGTTCGTGGGCGCAACGGGGGCGGGGAAAACCACGGTGATCAACCTGCTCTCGCGCTTCTACGAGGCCACCCGAGGTCGCGTTCTGGTCGATGGCGTCGACGTGCGAGAGATGCCCCAACGTGAACTCAGGCGCCGAGTCGCGACGGTGCTTCAGGACGTTTTTCTATTTAGCGGGTCGGTGAGCGATAATATCAGCCTCGGCCGAAGCGATATCGGTGTGGCGCAGATCGAGCGCGCCGCCCGGGCGGTGGAGGCGCATCCGTTTATCGAGCGCATGCCCGAGGGCTACGCGACGGAAATTCGCGAGCGGGGGACAAATCTTTCTGCGGGCCAGCGTCAGCTGCTCTCCTTCGCCCGCGCCCTGGCCCACGGGGCCCAGATTCTGGTCTTGGACGAGGCGACGAGTTCCATCGACAGCGAGACCGAGGCCATGATCCAGAACGGGATCCACGCCCTGATGCGCGACAAAACTGCGATCGCGATCGCCCACCGGCTCTCGACCATCCGCGATGTGGACCGCATCTACGTGCTGGGCCAGGGACAATTGCTGGAGTCGGGGGGCCACACGGAATTAGTCGCCCGCGGGGGCGCCTACAGCCGCCTCTTTTCGCTCCAGGCCAAGCTCGAGCGCGCGAATGCCGAGGCCCAGCCCGCGGGTTGAACCCGAAATGCCCCGGGACCAAATTACTCCCGGGGAGGCGAAAGGCCCGCAATCCGCTTGCGATCGCCCCGCCAAAAGTGGTACTTAGAGGATACCCCCCCGTACTGATCCCATTCATTCGGAACTCAGAGTTCTCCTCCCACATTGATCGCGTCGGCCCCCCGTAGTCGGCACATAAATCCCCCAGGGACGGTTCAGGCGAGCGAGGGTAGGTTCCAGCGAGGTTGCTTTTCGTCGCTCAGTAATCTCCAAATCGATTAATCGAGGAATCGTTGCGAATCAAGTCACTTCAGCTTCAGGGTTTCAAGTCGTTCGTCGATCGGACGACCTTCACCTTCAAGGACGGCATCACCGCGGTCGTAGGACCGAACGGGTGCGGTAAGTCCAATGTGGCCGATGCTGTCCGGTGGGTCATGGGCGAGCAGTCGGCCCGGCGCTTGCGTGGCAAGACCATGGAGGACGTCATCTTTGGCGGCTCGTCCAATCGGCCCCCCATCGGCATGGCCGAGGTCGTTCTCAGCTTTGAGAACAACCAGGGCAAGGCTCCTGCGGATTACGCGGATTACAGCGAGATCGAGATCTGCCGACGGCTCTATCGGTCCGGCGAGTCGGAGTATCTGATCAACAAGGCCCCCGTCCGGCTCAAGGACATCAACGACTTCTTTCGGGATAGCGGGGTCGGGGCCAAGGGATATACGATCGTCGAGCAGGGCAGGGTGGCCGAGATCGTTTCCGCGAAGGCGGACGAGCGACGGCTGTTGATCGAGGAAGCGGCCGGGATCACAAAATACAAGGCTCGCCGCCGGGAGTCGGAGAGCAAGATCAAGTCGACGGAGCAGAATCTCGACCGGGTCAACGATATTCTCGGCGAGATCCGCCGCCAGATCAGCTCTCTCGAGCGTCAGGCTCGAAAGGCCGCGCGCTACAAGCGCTTCAAAGAAACCCAGCGGATCCTCGAACTCTCTCTGGCCCGGGACGAGCGGAACGAGTTGCTCGAGGGGACAGAGCAGGCCCGGGGCCGGGTCGGACAGCTCCGCGACGAGGTCACCGCGCTTTCGACGCGTCTCGCCGAGCGCGAGCTCGCTCTTGAGGAAAAACGCATTGGTCTCACCGAGGCCGAGAAGGCGGTGAGCCAGGGGTCTGAACGGCTCTACGCCTTGCGCAGCGAAATCAAGAACCTCGAGGGCCAGATCGAACTCGGTCAACGAGAGGGCGAAAATATTTCGGAAAGCAACGACGGGCGTCGCCGTGAACTCGGCCAGTTGCGCGAGCAGCTCACCCAGGTTGAGGCCGAAGCGGTCGAGGCTCGTCAGGAGCTCGACCAACTCGCGGCGGCCGTCCAGGGGCAGCAGGCCACGGTCGATGTGGCGGAGTCCGAGGTCGCCGGAGCCCAGGAAGAGCTGAACGCCGCCGAGCTCGAGCGCGACTCCGCGAACCAGTCGCTGGTGGGGGTTCTCACCTCTGTGGCTCGGGGCGAGGACCGAATTACCGTGCTCGCCGATCGGCACGCCGCCATCGACCAGCGCCTGCGTTCGGCCGATCGCGACTACGAGGAGCAGCAGAGCGCGGCCCGGGAGCTGGTCGGCGAAGAGAACGAGCTCGAGCAAAACCTGCGCAGCTTGCTGACCGAACACGAGCGCTTCCAGGAGCAGCTGATCGTGGCCATGCGTCACCACGAGCGGGCGACGGAGAAGCTCGCCGAGGTCACCGGCGAACTCCAGCAGCGTCGGGAGCAGCTCGGGGCGCGAGGCGCGCGACTCTCGTCTTTGACCGAGTTGTTGGCGAATCGCGAGGATCTGGGGCCGGGCACCCGGCACCTGCTGGAGCAGGGCGACGAAGCGGCAAGCCGCTTCGGGATTCGCGGGCTGGTGCGGGAACTGCTCGATGTGGAGGCCCACGCGGTGAAAGCCGTCGGAGCCGTGCTCGCCGAGCGGGCCGATGCCCTTGTGCTCGAGGACGGAGCCCGGGTGGTCGACGCCCTCTCGAGCCTGCGCGCGTCGCAGGCGGGCCGGGGCGTTTTTCTGCTGGAAACCTCCGAGGCCCCGGTCACGGGCATCGTCCCCATGGGCGAGCCGATCCTCGAATGCGTCGAGGCCCGGCCGGGCCACGAGGGCCTGGCCCAGCGTCTGCTCGGCGATGTCTATCTCGTCGATAGCCTGTCCGAACCCCTGGATCGTTACCGCAGTACCAGCCTACCGGCGACTTTCGTGACCCTCGAGGGTGACCTAATTACGCCGACCGGGGTGGTCTGCGGTGGTGGTGGGGCCGGAGCGGGAGGCTCCATGGCACGCCAGAGCGAGGTCCGCGAGTTGCAGGCCGAGGTCGAGCGCCTTTCCCTGGAGGTCAAGCAATTCGAATCCGCCCACGCCAGCGCGATGGTAGGGCTCGAATCCGCCAGCCAGGAACTCGACAATATGCGCAGTCGCCAGCACACCGCGGCGATGGCGGTGGCGACTCAGGAGAAAGACCTGGAGCGCGTCTCGGAGCGGGGCAAGGCCCTGGGTGAGGCCCGGGAGAGTCGAATTGCCGAGCGTGCCGATCTGTTGGCCGAATCCCAGTCCTTGGCGGAGGAGCAGGTCGCTCTCCAGGGTCAGCTCGAAGCGTGGAGCGAAGAGCGCGGCCAGCGACAGTCCGCCTTCGATACTCTGGGGCTTCGGATCGGCTCCCTCGGCCGTGAATTGAGCCGTCGGCAGACTCGGCTCACCGAGTTGAGGGTCGCCCACAACAACCGCATCGAGGGCCGCGACCGCTTACACGAGCAGGTCTCGCGCTTCGACGGTTCGACCCGGGAGACCGCTGAGTGGATCAGCCGCCGGGAGGAAGAAATTCAGTCGGGGCTTGGCCGGATCGAAGAACTCGAGGCCGAGCGGGGGCAGGCCAAGCGAGGGCTCGAGGAACAATTGATTGCCGAAGAGCACGCGCGGGTCGAGAACGACGCCACCCGCGATGGCTACGAGCGCGAATCCCAGGCGGTTCGCGAATTCGATGAGGGACTGCGCGAGTTGCGAACCGATTTGTCGGGCCGCCAGGAGCAGTCGACGGAGGCCGATTTCCAGTTGCGGGAGACCGAGCTTCGTCTGGATCACCAGGCCGAGCATATCCGCGATCGCTGGAGCGTGGACCTGGCTATCTGGGAGTTGCCTCCTCTTGAAGAGACTCCGGGCGAGGCGGCCGGTGAGGCCTCCGCAGCCGCAGCCGAGGCCGAGGTGGCCGCTCGCTTGCGGGCCAGCGCCGAGGGCGCGGTGGCGAGCGAAGCTGGGGAAGCTGGGGAAGAAGAGGAAGCCGAACCGCCGCTGAGGGCGAGCGAGAGCGCCAGCGCCGTGCGCGAGGCCCGGCAGAACGCCGAATTGGCGCGCGCTCCCAAGGAGACACGGGAGGGCGAACTCGCCACGGTGCAGAAAGCGCTGGAATCCCTGGGCGAGGTCAACGTGGGGGCGATCGAGGAACACGAAGAATTGGCCGAACGTTTCCGATTTCTCTCCGAGCAGAAGGCGGATCTCGAGAAGACCATCGAATCCTTGCGCGACGCCATCGCGCGGATCAATCGGACGAGCCGGCGGCGATTCCGCGAGACCTTCGAAGCCGTCAGCGCGCATTTCTCCGAAAATTTCCCGCGGCTCTTCGGTGGAGGGAAGGCAAGCCTGCAACTCACCGAGGCCGAAGATATTCTTGAGGCGGGGATCGACATCATGGCCATGCCCCCGGGCAAGCGACTTCAGAACGTGAATCTGCTGTCGGGCGGAGAAAAGACCATGACCGCTCTGGCCCTGCTGGTTGCGATTTTCCAGGTGCGCTCCTCGCCCTTCTTCCTGCTCGACGAGGTGGATGCCGCGCTGGATGATGCCAATGTCGGCCGCTTCAACGGCTTGATCACGGATATGGCGGCGCAGTCGCAATTCCTGGTCATCACCCACAATAAGCGCACTATCGAGGTCGCGGACGTTCTCTACGGGGTCACCATGGAGCAGAAGGGCGTGAGCAAGCTCGTGGGCGTCGAACTCAGCTAGACGCCGACCCGGAGGCCGGCTGAACGCACTCCCGGCGCCGTCCCGAATGGAGTGGAATCGGCGCGGCCGTTCTCTATGCTCCGGCGCCTATGGATTCGAACCTCTTCTGGCTCTCCCCCGATTTTTTCGCCTGGCTGCGTGAGAACTCTCGCCTCGTCGTCTTTGGACTGATTTTCGTGCCGGGGCTCCTGGCTCTGGTCATCGAGCGACTCACCAGCCGGTCGCTTCCCCAGGGCGGCGGTGCATCCGAGGCGGCGACCGTGTCCGCGCTGTCCCTCGTCGAAGCCGCGCCGGAGCCGACGCCTGGGCGCGGAGAAGAACTTCCGGTGACCGCGCCGCCGACTCCCGATAAAAAGGGGGAGGAAAGCGAGCAAGCGGCGGCGGTGACCGGCGAGCCCGCAGCGGCGCCCATCGCCGAGGTCGAACCCGCAGCAGCGCTCATCGCCGAGCCCGAGCCCGCAGCGGCGCTCATCGCCGAGCCCGAACCCGCAGCGGCGCCCAAGCCTTCTCTCCGCGACCGCCTGGCGCGTACCAGCGAGACTCTGGTGGGTCGTCTCGGCGGGATACTCGGGGGCCGGAAGGTTGATGCCGACCTGCTCGAAGAACTCGAGGCCGCTCTTTATACCGCGGATCTGGGAGTGGCCACCGCCGAGTCCCTGCTGGAACGGGTCAAGAAGGAGGCGACGGGTGCCGACGCCGAGGGGGTTCGGGAGATCCTTCACGACGCGATTCTGGAAAAACTGCTCCGGGTCGAGGGCCGTCAGACCGCCCCTCTTACCGAGGGACCCCACGTGATTCTCGTTCTTGGGGTCAACGGGGCGGGGAAGACCACGAGCATCGGAAAGCTGGCGGCGCGCTACGCGGCCGAAGGTAAGAAGGTGGTGCTCGGGGCCGGGGATACTTTTCGCGCCGCCGCCGTCGACCAGTTGCAGATCTGGGGCGAGAGGGTGGGTTGCGAGGTCATCGCCGGAAAGTCAGGAGGAGACCCCGCCGCGGTGGCCTTCGATACCGTGAAGGCGGCCATCGCCGCCGAGGCGGATATCGCGATCATCGACACCGCCGGCCGGCTCCAGACCAAGAAGCCGCTGATGGAGGAGTTGGGGAAGATCGCCCGGGTGCTGGGGCGCGATCTGCCCGGAGCGCCCCACGAAACCCTCCTGGTCCTGGATTCGAATACCGGGCAGAACGCAATCTCCCAGGCGCGTCTCTTCACCGAGGTGACCACGGTGACGGGCCTGATCTTGACCAAGCTCGACGGCAGCGCGAAGGGTGGCGTCATCGTGGGCCTGGCCGACGAGTTCGGGATCCCGGTGCATTTCGTCGGGGTGGGCGAGGGCATCGAAGACCTTCAAGATTTCCAGGCCGAGGAATTTGTCGACGCGCTCTTCGGCGAAAAATAGCCGCCGCGCCGTGGGGCCTCGAACGACCAGGAGGACGAAAAAATGAGTCGCTACGTGCTCGCGCTCGATCAGGGGACGACCTCTTCACGGGCCCTGCTCTTCGATCATGGCGGGGCGGTGGTCGCCGAGGATCAACACGAGTTCCCCCAATATTTCCCCGAGCCCGGTTGGGTGGAACACGACCCCCTCGAGATTTGGGAGAGCCAGCTTCGCGCCGCCCGGGGCGTTCTCGAGCGCGCGGGTGTCTCGGCAGCCGATCTGGCCGCAGTGGGCATCACCAATCAGCGCGAGACCGCGGTGATCTGGGAGCGCGAGACCGGGCGCCCGATCTACCCCGCGATTGTCTGGCAATCCAGGCAGAGCATGGGGATCTGCGAACAACTGAGGGAACGCGGTCTGGAGGACGAGATCAAGCGCCGCACGGGACTCGTGGTGGATGCCTATTTCTCGGGGACCAAGGTGCGCTTCATTCTCGACGCCGTGGAGGGCGCTCAGCAGCGAGCCGAAGCCGGGGAGCTTTGCTTCGGCACCGTGGACAGCTGGCTGCTCTACAAGTTGACCGGCGGGCGCGTCCACGCCACCGAGTATTCCAACGCCTCACGAACCCTGCTCTACAATATCCACGATTGCGCCTGGGATGATTTCATGCTCAGCGCTCTGGATATCCCCCGGGCGATGCTTCCGGAGGTGCGCGATAGCAGCGGCGAATTCGGACGGGTGGATTCCGAGTGGTTGGGAGCCGAGGTGCCGATCAGCGGCGTCGCGGGCGACCAACAGGCCGCACTCTTCGGCCAGGGCTGCTTCGAGAGCGGTCGGCTCAAGAATACCTACGGGACCGGTTGTTTCCTGCTTATGAATACCGGGCGGGAGGCGGCGGTCTCCGAGTCGGGCCTTCTGACGACTCTGGCCTGGGGAATCGGCGGCGAGGTCGAGTACGCCCTGGAAGGCAGCGTCTTCGTGGCGGGGGCGGCGGTGCAGTGGTTGCGCGACGGTCTGGGGCTCATCGAGGCGGCGGAGGAGAGCGAGGCGGCGGCGTTGGCGGTGCCGGATACCGACGGTGTCTACCTGGTGCCGGCCTTCACGGGCCTGGGAACCCCCTATTGGGATGAGCGCGCTCGGGGGGTCATGGTGGGCCTCACCCGGGGAACCCGGCGTGAACACGTCGTGCGCGCCGGTCTCGAGTCCATTGCGTTCAGCAGCCGGGATGTCGTCGATGCCATGGTGGCCGATGCGGGGCTCCAACTCGATTCGCTGCGGGTCGATGGCGGGGCGTGCCAGAACGATTTCCTGATGCAATTCCAGGCCGATATTCTGGGTATTCCTGTGGAGCGCCCAGCGGTCCTCGAGGTCACCGCCATGGGCGCTGCGGCCCTGGCTGGCCTGGGGGTCGGCTATTGGAGCGACCGGAGCGAACTCGAGGCGTCCAAGGGGAGCACCACGCTTTTCGAGCCGCGGATGCCCGCCGCCGAGCGCGATGCTCTCTATCGGGGTTGGCAGCGAGCGGTAGAGCGTTCGCTGAACTGGGCCGAGTAAAGGCGCGGGGCCCCGGGCCACCTAGTCGGGCTGTCCGGGCTCCTCGTGGCCTGGGCAATCAAGGACGGGCAGAGGGGGATAGGCGCTGTAGCGCGGGTCGAGTTTCGCGCGCTGGCAGAGTTGGAAATGCTGCCCGCGTTTACTGACGAGGGTCCGGCCGTGGGCGCAGTGCTGGCAAAGCCCGGCGTCACGCCTCTTGACGTGCGATTCCACTAGCGGTGGGTGCCCTGGGTCAGGGTGATGAGGGACAGCCAGCCGGCGATGAGAAGAAGGCCGCCCACCGGCGTAATGGGGCCGAGCCCGCGAATTGGGGTGAGCACGAGGAGGTAGATCGAGCCCGAAAAGAGCAGGGTGCCGAGCAGGAAGAGCGAGGCGGGCAGCCGGATTTCCTTGTCCCCGGTACTGGCGTAGAGGGCCAGGGCCAGGAGCACGACGCTGTGCATGAGGTGATATTGGCAGGCGGTGGTCCAGGCCCCGAGTTGTTCGGGAGTCACTCGGTCACGCAGGCCGTGGGCTCCGAAGGCGCCCGCCAATACGGCCAGGGCTCCCGAGATTGCAGCGATGATTGTCCACATGGGGCGCTTTCCTTTTCTAACCCTGAGGGTGCTGGGCCGGTTTTATTCGCTGGGCAACGGGCCTGTCCCGTTCGTCTCGCTCGGGCTCGGCGCGTCGGGGGACTTCAGTCCGAATTCGGCACGCCGAGTCCGTCCACCGGGGCGAAGGCGTACCGCGCGGCGGGGCGATCGGCGAGGCAGAGCCACAGTCCGCCGGTTTCCTGGCAGCGCGCCGCGCCCACCACGGCTTCGGCGATATCCGCCGGGGGAATGATCGGGATCCCCATCTCGCGGGCCCGGTCGGCCATTCCGTCGGCGAGCAGCCCGGTGTCGACGATGCCCGGCATGATGGCGTGGCAGCCGATTCCCTGGGCCTCAAGGGTAGGGGCCATGGAGCGGATGAACCCGACCACCGCGTGCTTGGTGGCGGTGTAGATGGGATCCGGCGGAAACGCGATGACCCCCGCCGCGGACGCGGTGGCGACGATGGCGCCGCCGCCGCTCGAGGCGATCAGGGGAATGCAGGCCCGAGCACCCAGGATCACGCCGTCCACGTTGGCTCCCATGATCTTCCGGTAGGCCTCCAGTGGCATGCTCGACAGGTCGAAGGGTGAGTGGAGTTCGCCCGAGGCCTCCGCCCTGTAGGTGGTGACGCCGGCGTTGAGATAGACGAGGTGGAGAGCGCCGTGTTCCGCTTCGATTTGCTCCACAGTCGTTTGCCAGGCCTCGGGGTCGGAGACGTCGAGCGCCGCGGAGGAGGCGCCGATTTCCTCGGCGGCGGCCTTGGCGCCGCCCTCGTTGATGTCGGCGATGATCACCCGGGCGCCCTCCTCGCGAAGCCTGCGCGCCGTGGCTAGGCCGATCCCCGAGGCGCCCCCGGTGATGAGGGCCACGCTGTCCTGAAAACCGTGATCGAATTTGCCCATCTTTTCCTCCCTGAAACCCGCGTTGTGTCGGGGCTCATGATAACTTGTTCCCTCCGCCATGAGACTCCGCGAAAGACGCCGGCCGCCCGGCCAGGAGGCGCGTGGATCGGCGGCTGGGTCCAGGTCCCGGACAAGGAGATGCGCGTGCCCTCGAAGCCGGTTCCGCCTCTGGTCATCGCCCATCGGGGCGCTTCGGCCTACCGACCCGAGAATACGCGGCCGGCGTATGCCCTGGCGCTCGAGCAGCGCGCGGACATGATCGAGGTCGATCTGCACCTGAGCCGAGACGGGGCCATCGTGATCGCCCACGATGCCCAACTGGGACGATTGGGTGCCGAGGGGGTCATCGGGGATCGCAGCCTGGCCGAGCTCAGGGCCCTGGATGCCTCGGCCGGGAAGGCTGAAGCGACACAGATCCCCACCCTCGATGAGGTTCTCGACGAATTCGGCGCGAAGATTCCCTTCAATCTCGAGTTCAAGCGTGGGAGCGACGGACCCTATCCCGGGCTTCCGGCCGCCACTCTCGAGGCGGTCGAGCGCCGCGGCCTCCTCGATAGAACGCTGTTCTCCTGTTTCGACGACGCGATCCTCGAAGAACTTCGCGGGCTCTCGCCCCGAGCGCGCCTGGCCGTCTTGGTCGATCCGCGACAGCCCGAGCCCCGGAATATTCTGGCGAGAGCGAGGAGGGTTCGCGCCGAGGCGGTGAACCCGCATTTTCTCCTCGCGAGCGAGGAGTTGATCCGGGAAGCACACGCCGAGGGGTGCGCGGTCTATGCCTACACCGTCGACGAAATCGAGGTGATGGAGACGCTGCTCGCCCGGGAGATCGACGGCCTCTTCACCAACCGACCCGACCGGATGCGGGGGGTGGTCGAGGGCTCTGCGGCGGATTCACGCTAGGGGGGAGCCGCTCTAGAAACCCCGAGTGGGTTTTTTGCACCCCCTTGGCAACTTGACATCGAGCGGTCAGTATAATAGTGTCGATGATCCAAAAAACCTAGGTTTAGCGACTACTTAGGGACTCTCAACCTTTCATCGTTCGTGCAGGGCCCCCGAAGGCGGCTACGGAGCCGACCATCGCACGGGCTCGCGAAGAGACCGAAACCAACCTCTGGAACGCTTAATGACTCACTTCGGATTACCCCCGAAAGAGGGCCTTTACGACCCGGCCTTGGAACACGATGCATGCGGGATCGGCTTTGTGGCCGACCTTCGTCGCGACGCCAGCCATGACATTGTTTCCATGGGGACCGACATCCTTTGCCGGCTCACCCATCGCGGGGCCTCTGGGGCGGACGAGCGGACGGGGGACGGTGCCGGACTGCTGCTTCAGACGCCCCATCGTTTCCTTCGGCGGGTCGCCGACGAATGCGGTTTCGGCCTGCCGGCGGATGGTGCCTATGCGTCCGGCCTGGTCTTTCTTTCGACCGATGCCGCCGAGCGCGCTTGGCAGAAGGAGATCCTGGCCGGTGTGGTGACGACGGAGGGGCAATCTCTGATCGGCTGGCGAGAAGTGCCCATCGACCCGGACAAGATCGGGGAAACGGCGCGGCTGGGGATGCCGGCCATCGAACAGGTCTTTATCGGAGCGGCCGACGGCCTGGATTCCGATGCGTTCGACCGCAAGCTCTACGTCATCCGGCGGCTCTGCGAGAAGACGATGCTCGAGCGGGGCGCGCTCTTTCATGTGCCGAGCCTTTCCTCCAAGACCTTGCTCTATAAGGGCATGTTCTTGGCGCATCAGACGCCCGAGTTCTTTCCCGACCTGGCGGCCGCCGACCTGGAGTCGCGCTTCGCCCTGGTCCACCAGCGCTATAGCACCAATACCTTTCCGACCTGGGAACTCGCCCAGCCCTTCCGCTACCTCGCCCATAACGGCGAAATCAACACCCTGGCCGGAAATGCCAATTGGATGCACGCCCGGGAAGGCACCCTGTCCTCGGAGCTGATGGGGGATGACCTCCAGAAGGTTTTTCCGGTGATGACCGCCGGCGCCAGTGATTCGGCGCAATTCGACAACGCCCTCGAATTCCTCCACATGACGGGCCGAGATCTCTGCCACGCCATGATGATGATGATCCCCGAGGCCTGGGAGAACCAGGAGGATATGGATCCCGCCCGCCGGGCCTTCTACGAATACCACTCGTGCATGATGGAGCCCTGGGACGGACCGGCATCGATCACCTTCTCGGACGGTCGCGGGATCGGAGCGGTGCTCGATCGCAACGGGCTCCGGCCCTCGCGCTATATCCTGACCAAGGATGGCCGTTTGGTGATGGGCTCTGAGGTGGGCACGCTCCCCCTCAAGCCCGAGGAAATCGAGCACAAGGGTCGCCTTGAGCCGGGTCGCACCTTTTACGCCGACCTCGACGAGGGGCGTATCATCGAGGATGCCGAGCTCAAGGATCGTTATGTCTCCCGCGCGCCCTACCGCACCTGGGTCGAGACCCATCGTCTGACGCTCGAGGCGCTCGGACGCACCGCTGGGGGTGAGAGCCCGAGAGAAGAGCCCACGACCCTGCTCCAGCGGCAGAATGCGTTTGGGTATACGAGCGAAGGTCTCAAGATGTTGTTGGCCCCGATGTTCGCCAACAGCAAGGAGGCTCTCGGCTCGATGGGGGACGACGCCGCGCTGGCGTGCCTCTCCGATCATGCTCGGCCGCTCTTTCACTATTTTAAGCAGCATTTTGCCCAGGTGACGAACCCCGCGATCGACTCGATTCGCGAGCGCCCGGTGATGGCCCTTCACTCCACGGTGGGTGGAGAGAAAAATCTGCTCGAGGAGACGCCCGAGCACGCGGATCTGCTGCGTCTCTACCACCCGGTTCTCTCGAATGCCGAGCTCGAGTCCATTGCCCAATCGGATTCGCCGAGCCTCAAGAGCGTCACGCTTCCGATGCTCTACAAGGTGGCCGATGGCGGAGATGGCCTGCGAGGCGCGCTAAAGAGCCTGTGCGAGGCGGCACACCGTGCGGTGAGCGAAGGGGCGAGCGTCGTCATCCTCTCGGATCGCGACATCTCACCCGAACTCGCCCCGATTCCGTCCCTCTTGGCTACGGGGGCCGTGCATCATTACTTGATCCAGGCCGAGAGTCGGACCCGCTGTGGGCTGATCGTGCAAACCGGCGACGCCTCGGAAGTGGCCCATTTCGCGCTCTTGATCGGATATGGAGCCGCTGGGATCAACCCCTACGTGGCTTTCGAAACCGGGGCCGACCTGCTCGCGAGTGGCAGCTATATCCCCGAGGATTTGAGCGCCGAGCAGGCCTTCGGAAACTACAAGAAGGCCATCGATCTCGGCCTCCTCAAGATCTTTGCGAAGATGGGGATCTCGACCCTTCAGAGCTATCGCGGCGCTCAGATCTACGAGGCCATCGGCCTGAACCAGGAGGTCATCGACTTCGCTTTCGTAGGCACGCCCTCCAGGATTTCGGGAATCGGTTTCGACGTGATCGCCCAGGAGGCGGCTATTCGGCACGCCCGGGGATTCTCAGGCGAAGAGTACGAATATCCCGAGTTGGACCCGGGAGGCCATTACCAGTGGCGTCTGCGCGGCGAGAAACACGCATTCAACCCCGACACCGTTGAAACGCTACAGCGGGCCACGGCCGAGGACAGCTTCGCGACCTTCCAGGAATTCTCCGCCGCCGCCGACGGCGATGCCCGGAGCATGCGAACCCTGAGGGGGCTGCTGGATTTCGATTACAGCCAACGCGAGCCGGTGGCGCTCGAAGATGTCGAACCGGCGACGGAGATCGTGCGGCGTTTCTGCACGGGGGCCATGTCCTACGGCTCGATTTCCGCCGAGGCTCACGAAACCCTGGCAATCGCCATGAACCGTCTGGGGGGGCGTAGCAATACCGGAGAAGGGGGCGAGGATCCCGCCCGCTGGACCCCTGATGCGAACGGGGACTCGCGCAATAGCGCGATCAAGCAGATCGCGTCGGGTCGCTTCGGCGTGACCAGCGCCTACCTGGCGAACGCGAGCGAGATGCAGATCAAGATCGCCCAGGGAGCCAAGCCTGGAGAGGGCGGCGAGTTGCCCGGGTACAAGGTGGACGAGACCATTGCCGCCACTCGGTACTCGACGCCGGGCGTCGGCCTGACTTCCCCGCCTCCGCATCACGATATCTACTCGATCGAGGATCTCGCCCAGCTCATCCACGACCTCAAGAACGCGAACCGTTACGGCAATGTCAGCGTGAAGCTCGTTTCCGAGACCGGGGTGGGAACGATTGCGGCGGGGGTATCGAAGGGCAAATCGGATCTTGTCCTGATTTCGGGTAACGACGGCGGAACGGGTGCATCGGCCCAGACTTCCATTAAGTATGCGGGTTGCCCGTGGGAAATCGGGTTGGCCGAGACCCAGCAGACCCTCGTCATGAACGATCTCCGGGGCCGTATTCGGGTTCAGGTCGACGGCGGCCTAAAGACTGGGCGCGACGTTGTTATCGGCGCGCTTCTCGGAGCCGACGAGTACGGTTTCTCCACCGCGCCCCTGGTCACCATGGGGTGCCTGCTGATGCGGGTTTGCCACCTGAATACCTGTCCGGTGGGGATTGCAACCCAGCGCAAGGAGTTGAGGGAGCGTTTCGAGGGTACGCCGGAGAACGTCGTCCGTTATTTCATGTTCGTCGCCGAAGAGGTCAGGCAATTGATGGCCGATCTCGGTTATAAGACGATGGACGAGATGATCGGGCAGGCCCAGCGATTCGTGATGCGAGAGGGCGTTCAACACTGGAAGGCCCGCCACCTCGATCTGTCGGATCTATTCCACCGGCCCAAGGGCGAAGCCGATATCTATCACACGGGGAGCCAGAACCACGGTCTCGACGGAGCCCTTGATCACCGACTCCTGGAACTTGCGGCTCCGGCGCTCGAACGCGGTGAAAAGGTCGAAATTGACCTCCCCATCGAGAATATCAACCGGACGGTAGGCACGATTTTGGGCTGTGAGGTAAGCCGGAAATACGGCCTTGAGGGGCTCCCGGATGGCACGATCAATATCCGCTTCTCGGGCTCGGCCGGCCAGAGCCTGGCCGCCTGGTTGCCCAAGGGCATTACGATTTCGGTGGATGGGGATGCCAACGATTACGTGGGCAAGGGACTTTCTGGGGGCAGGGTGATCGTTCGGGCCCCCAAGGACTCGAGCTTCGACCCGGCCAAAAATATCATCGCGGGCAACGTGATCCTCTACGGCGCGACAGGGGGCGAGGCTTTCCTGAACGGGATCGTGGGTGAACGTTTCTGCGTTCGAAACAGCGGGGCCGAAGCCGTTGTCGAGGGTGTCGGCGAGCACGGCTGCGAGTATATGACCGGCGGACGGGCCATCGTCTTGGGCTCGACGGGCAGGAATTTTGGCGCGGGAATGAGCGGCGGGATCGCTTACGTCTTGGACGAAGCGGGTGATTTCTCCGACAAGATCAACAACGAGATGCTCGATCTCGACCCCTTGGATGAAGAGGATGTCGAGTACATCCAGCAGATGCTCCGCAAGCATTTCCAGTTGACCCGGAGCCAGCGTGCCGACGATATCTTGCGGAAATGGGAGAAGATGGCACCCAAATTCGTGAAGGTCTTTCCCCGGGAATACAAGCAGGCACTGGCTGACATGGCGGGTGGAGCGGAGGCCGATCATGGGTAAGCCCACGGGTTTTCTTGATTTTCCCCGCAAGGGGCTGGACTACCGCGATCGGGAGGATCGCCTCGATGATTGGAAGCAGGTCGCTTGCGATCTGTCCGAGGAAACGATCCAGAAGCAGGCGTCCCGCTGCATGGATTGTGGCATTCCGTTCTGTTCTACCCCGAACCCGGGCCGCGGCGGCTGTCCCCTCGGCAACATCATCCCGGACTGGAATGACCTGGTTTACAGGGGCAAGTGGGAGGACGCTCTGGCAAGGCTTCACTCCACGAATAATTTCCCTGAGTTCACCGGAAGCATCTGTCCCGCGCCCTGCGAAGAAGCGTGCTGCGTCGCCTACAACGCCGAGGCGGTCACCATCAAGAACGTCGAGCTCGCGATTGTGAATAAGGGCTGGGACGAGGACTGGATCAAGCCGATGGTTCCCAGTCGTCGCACGGGCCGATCGGTGGCCGTCGTGGGATCGGGGCCTGCGGGCCTGGCCGCTGCCCAGCAACTTTGCCGGGCGGGACACGGCGTCACTGTCTTCGAGAAGAGCGACCGGGTGGGTGGCCTCCTGCGCTACGGGATACCCGAGTTCAAGATGGAGAAGCGCTTGATCGATACCCGGCTCGAGCAAATGAAGGCCGAGGGCGTCTCATTCCAGACAGGTGTCAACGTCGGTGTCGATATCAGCGCAGCCGATCTCAGGAAGAGCTTCGATGCGGTTCTTCTGTGTTTGGGTGCTGAGCACGGTCGTGATCTTTCGGTCGAGGGTCGAGAACTCGAGGGCGTTCACTACGCGATGGATTTCCTTCCCCAGCAGAACAAGCGCTGCCACGGCGATGAGATCGATCCCTCGGTGGCCATCCTGGCCAAGGACAAGCACGTCATTGTCCTGGGCGGGGGGGATACCGGGTCGGATTGCGTGGGCACGTCTCTCAGGCAAGGAGCGAAATCCGTCACGTCCATCGAACTCCTGCCTCGCCCTCCGGAAGATCCGTCGGACACGACCCCCTGGCCGATGTGGCGAATGATGTACCGCAGTTCGAGCTCCCACGACGAAGGCGGGGTGCAGGAATTCGCCATGATGACAAAACGTCTCAGCGGCGAGGGCGGACGGGTCAAAAAGGTCCATGGAGTCCATGTGCGACTCGGTGAGCCCGATGCCAGTGGACGGCCCCAGATCGAAGAGGTGCCGGGCAGCGAATTTGAGATGGATGCGGACCTGGTTTTGCTCGCCATGGGATTCCTGGGGCCAGTTCACGAGGGCCTGCTCGATGATCTGGGGATCGAGTACGATGGGCGGGGCAACGTGGCGGCCAACACGGCGGATTACGGAACCAGCCAAGCCGGAATTTTTGCCGCCGGGGACTGCCGCCGGGGCCAGTCGCTTGTGGTTTGGGCGATCTCCGAGGGGCGTGAAGCCGCCCGCATCGTCGACGATTATCTGATGGGCGATACCCGGCTTCAGGCCCGCAATTCTCTGGGCAACGCCCCGGCCTGACCGGGCCCGATAATTTCGGGGGATCGCGGGGACGCCGGGGGCAAGAGCATCCGCTCGCGAGAAAAGATCGCTCTGGGTCCCGAATCCGGGAGCAAAGGCCACGGCGTTCGTGGTAGCATCGAGGTCCACGAGGCTTGGGAGGACGCATGGCTGCAGAAGCATCTCGCCCGAAGGCCAGAGATCAACAGGGCAAAGAGCCGGTCGCCAGTGAGACCCGGCCCGAACTCTTCGACGCCACCCAGTACGATTTCGAGAGGCTCGAGATCGTCGTCACCGAGCTCGTCGATGCGCACCGGATTCTCCAGCAGGAAAATGTTGCCCTCCGCAAGGAGTTGACGGCCCGCACGGCGCGCTCCCAGTCGCTGGAGGGCGAGGTCGATGACCTCCGCAAGCGCCGCGAACGCACCCACGAACGATTGGGTGTTCTCATCTCGGAGATCGATCACCTCGATGGGGCCTTGGCCGCGGGCACGGATTCGGCCGGGAAGAAGGCAGCGTCCTCGCGCAAGCCTCGAGCGGGAAGGGCGCGCTCACGCAGCTAGCGGCGAAGCGCCTCACGGGGCAGACACCGCCGCAGACACGTCGCCGACACTCGCTGAGCACAGAGGATTCAGATTTTTTTTGGGGGGGGCCGGCCATGAGCACTAAATCGGTGAGTGTTCGGCTTCAGGGTCGCGACTACCAGATTCGTAGCGATGCCGATTCGGATTGGCTTCAGGAGGTGGCCGGCTACGTCGACGAGGCCATGAATCAGATTCGCGAGAAGACCAAGACCATCGACACCCTGGACGTCGCCCTCCTGACCTCGCTCAACCTCGCCAGGGAAGTGATCGACTCCCGAGCGACCCCCGGGCAGCCGAGCAGTCCCTCGCTCGATGACGGGCGCCTGAAGTCGCTGATCGAGCTTGTCGAGGGAGTGGCCGAGGCGTCGCGGGGAGGCGAGAACGAAACGCCCCTATTGACCCTGCCCACAGGCGACGAACTCGATGGCCTCGAAGGCGAGTTTCTCGGCGCGCTGGAGGTCGATCGGCCCGAGGAAGGTGGGGCCGGCTGATCATCATCCCGGGGCGCCGGTCGTGATTTCCCCGGAGCGGATCGAGTCGCAGAAGGCCGCCCTGCGCCGGGAGATGGCGCGCCGCTGCGGGGGTGTCGCTGCCGCCGAGGCCGGGGCCGCCGGACGCTCGATGGCCGAGTTGCTCGGGGTCAGTGCGGATTGGTTGGCGGGAAGCCGCATCGGCCTCTTTGCCGGCCTTCCCGGCGAACCCGACACGCGCCCTCTCTTCGAAATGCTCCTGGGGGCGGGCAAGGAGGCCTTCATGCCCCGGTGTCTCGCCGGGGGGCGGATGGAAATGGCTCGGGCCGGGGGCTGGGAGGAGTTGGCTCCGGGGCGCTTCGATATTCTCGAGCCCCCGGAGCACGCCGTTCGCTGCTCGATGTATTCTCTCGATCTGCTCCTGATACCTGGGGTGGCCTTCGACGCCCGGGGAGGTCGACTCGGGCGCGGCGGGGGGTTCTACGATCGGGCCCTGGCCGGCGGGGAGCCGGGACCCCGGCGCCTGGGCGTTGCGTTCGCCTTTCAAGTTGTCGAGCGGGTTCCCACGGCCGACCACGATCGGCGGGTCGACGGGCTGCTGACCGAGTGCGACTTGGTCACGGCGGTTCAGCCCTAGAGCCCGCGGCCATTGCGCAGAGGGTCGTGGGCGGCGACCCTGCGTGCGAGGCAGCTTAACTCGCAGCGCGAGGGCAGGGGGAAGTTCGAGATGGGGCAGGGCCCGAATTCGGCCGATCTGGACCGCCAGATCGAGGCCATGCGTGAAGGCAGTGTCGACTTCTACGGTGAGGCGGAGCTTCGGGAGACCCTCGCGAAGCGGGCCGGAACCGGTCAGCCCTTGCGCGTGAAGCTAGGCATGGATCCCTCTTCACCCGACCTGCATCTCGGACATACAGTGGTTTTGATGAAGCTGAAGCGCTTCATGGAGTTGGGTCACCAGGCCATCTTCCTGATCGGCGATTTCACCGCGAGGATCGGGGACCCCTCGGGCAAGAAGAAGACGCGTCCCCCTCTCGACGAGGAACAGGTCAGAGCCAATGCGGCCACCTACGTCGACCAGGTGGCCAAGGTTCTCGATGTTGAACGCATCGAAGTTCGTTTCAACGATGAGTGGATGGGCGCGATGTCTTCTAGCGATATCGTTCGTCTCTGCTCCAAGTACACCGTGGCCCGGTTGCTCGAGCGGGACGATTTCGCCAAGCGTTTTGAGGCCGGGGTGCCGATCTTCGCCCACGAATTTTTGTATCCCTTCGTGCAGGCCTACGACTCCGTTGCCCTCGAAGCCGACGTTGAGCTGGGGGGGAGCGATCAGACCTTCAACCTGCTGATGGCCCGAGAAATCCAGCGTGATTACGGGCAAGCTCCCCAGGCTGTGATCACTCACCCCCTGCTGGTGGGGACCGACGGCAGCGAGAAGATGTCCAAGAGCCTCGGCAATGCGATCGGGGTGAACGATGCTCCCGAGGACATGTACGGGAAGGTGATGAGCATCCCCGACTCGCTCATGACGAACTATTTCGAGCTCCTCTCGGGCGGCGAATGGGAGGTCGATCGGCCGGATTTTACGGCGTTCAGCCTGGGGGAGGGCGACCCCATGGCGCTCAAGCACCGTCTGGCGGCGCGGGTGGTGGAGAGGCTCCACGGAAGCGACGGCGCGGCGGCCGGCGCCGCACATTTTCGTCGGGTGGTCCAGCAGAAGGGCGTCCCCGAAGAAGTCCCCGAGCAGACCCTGGGGCTCGGAGGCGAGGAGAGCATGGTCCTGCTCGACGCTCTCGATCGCCTGGGGCTGGTTGCCAGCCGGAGCGAGGGGCGGCGCATGGTGAAGCAGGGGGCGGTTCAGGTGAACGGAGAGCGAGTTGCCGATGCGAATGCGCCCCTGGCCGCCGGCGAGCATCTCCTCCGGGTGGGCAAGCGGCGCTTTTGCCGGCTGCTCCTCGAGACCTCGCAACAATAGAGGGTATAAACCCTCATAATGCTGAAATGAGAGCGTTTTCGGGAGACCTGTCGAGGTAAAAACACCCTCGCCTAAAGACTGCAGGAGTCCCCAGGGGGACGCCGGAAAAAAAGAACCTCAACCGGGAAAACAAGCACTTGACCGAACGGCCGAGGTACCGTAATTTGCGCCGCCCACCAAGGGAATCAACAGCACCCCCGGTGGGACCAGAAACATCAGGTAGAGAGTGCCTCTGACGGCTCAGAACAAGCCGTGTAGGGCTTCGCCCGATCTTTGAAAGCTGAATAGCGTGTGGTAAAGCCGGGTGCTTAGGAAGTCCCGGCGAAGTATGGAAGGGAGTTTTATTACTTCCTTATCCGCTTCGCAGGACCAGGACGTTCGCGTCTCTGGTGTTGCGTAGCCATGAACATTGAGTGGAAGGATCGGGCGCAAGCTTTAGATCCGGCTCACTCAGCCAAAATTTAAACTGGAGAGTTTGATTCTGGCTCAGAACGAACGCTGGCGGAGTGCTTTAGACATGCAAGTCGTACGAGAACGTCGCCTTCGGGTGGCTAGTAAAGTGGCGCACGGGTGAGTAACGCGTGGGTAATCTGCCTTCGAGACTGGGACAACCCCGGGAAACTGGAGCTAATACCAGATAAGACCACGAGGTCTTCGGATCATGTGGGAAAAGGTGGCCTCTCCTTGGAAGCTACCGCTCGGAGATGAGCCTGCGTCGCATTAGCTAGTTGGTGAGGTAACGGCTCACCAAGGCTACGATGCGTAGCTGGTCTGAGAGGACGATCAGCCACACTGGAACTGAGACACGGTCCAGACTC
>JAPKBZ010000060.1 GCA_028823175.1 Myxococcota bacterium | reverse complement strand
GGCGAGGGCTCCGCTTTGTCCGCGTTAGGGCTTCCCTGCGGTCCGCGTGAATCGATTTGTCGAAATCGGGCAAAGAGCAAATAAATAATCGGTGAATTATTCGATCCTCAGCGATCGCGAGGCTCACAACGATACTCGCTTTGCGCAAAACGTCTCAACCCAAAAAAACAGTCCCACACCAACTCCACACGCCCAGCTCAGGCGCTAGCTTTTTCTCGCCACGCTTTATCCCCGAGACGCCGCGATTCGTACGAGAAGCGCATGAGGAGAATGATCAATGGACCCGAATGAACTCAGCGAGGCCGGGCACCAGCTCGCCAACACCGCGATCGACCTTGTGTCGACCTGGGGCCTTCAGGCAGTAGGCGCAATTGCCGTACTCATAGCGGGGCGCTGGGTCGCGACTCGGGCGGGCAAGCTGACGCGACGCTCGCTGACCCGAGCCAATATCGACGCGCAGTTGATTCCCTTCTTCGGTCAGGCTGCTCACTATTTTGTACTTGCCGTCGTAATCATCGCGGTGCTCCAACTCTTTGGAATCGCGACCACGTCCTTGGTTGCCCTCGTGGGCGCCGCAGGACTCGCCGTCGGACTCGCCCTACAGGGCACTCTTTCGAGTTTTGCCGCTGGGGTGATGCTTCTTGTGATGCGCCCGTTCAAGATCGGAGATGCCATTTCGGTCGGGGGTTCAACCGGCGTCGTCGAGGAAGTTTCGATCTTTACCACCACGATCAACACGTTCGACAATATCCAGATCATCATTCCGAATTCATCGGTCTATGGCACCACTATCAAGAATTTCAGCGCCAACGAGAACCGTCGCATCGACCTCACGATGGGTGTCTCCTACGATGACGACCTCGGAAAAGCTATATCCATAATCGAGTCCGTCCTCGCCGCCGACGAGCGCGTACTTGCCGATCCGGCGCCGAATGTCGCGGTGGCCGAACTCGGCGATTCAGCAGTCGATATCATGGTCCGCCCCTGGGTGGCCGCAAGCAATTATGGCCGGGCGCGGAGCGATCTCACTCGAGCGCTCAAGGAGGGGCTCGAAGCGGGCGGTTGCTCCTTCCCCTACCCCCAACAGGATGTGCACCTCGCCACGCCTTCTGACGCCGGCTGAGAAAGCTTCTACTTCAAGCGTCGACAAAAAAATCACGTCCATCTTTGGGTCTTGAGGTTGGCGTGCCTACACCCGAATTCTATTCGCAGCATGGAATCAACCGAAAGACGTCTCTCAAAAAGGATCTTTTATGCGTATTTCGCTAGTCGCAATTCTGTTCTTTGCTCTCACTCCTTTTTCTGCACTCTCCGACGTTTTCGAACTCGCGAACGGCGACAAAATCGACGCGAAAATCCTTGAGGAGAACGACAAGACCATCGTCGTCGATCATCCCCAACTCGGAAAAATAGTAATTCAACGCGATGCCCTAAAACCCCCGACCCCGCCGAATCCCGGCGTCTTCGGCACCCAAATACTCGCAGGCTGGAATAGGAATTTCGGAGCCGGCGTTTCGGGCTCGAGCGGAAACAGCTCGGATGCCAGTTTCAATGCGTCTCTCGCTCTCGGCCGGGAGACCGACCGCTACCGAGCTGCCTTTAACACCTCGTATTTCTTCGCCAGTCAACAGGGCAACCAGACCACGAACGAATTCTTTACCAACTACCAGCACGATTTCCTCTTCAAGGACTCTCCCCTATATGTCTTTGTCCAGACTCGCTACCAATACGATGCCTTCCAGGCCTGGGAAAACCGCACTTCAGGCAGCGGCGGTCTCGGCTACACGATCCTCGCCCGGAAAAATTTCAACCTTCGAGGCGAACTCGGCGTTGGCTACTCGCATTCCTGGGGAACCGAGCCCGGCTGGAAGCCCGAGGGAGTCGTCGGATTGGTCTTTGACTGGAGCCCCATGGAGGGCCAGAAGCTGACAGCCGATATCACCTACTACCCGGATTTCGAAAATTTCTCGGAGTTCCGAATTCTGGCCAACGCCGCCTATATCGTCGCTATCACTCAACTCGATGGGCTCAGCCTCAAAGTCGGAATCAAAGAAGAGTACGACTCAGACCAGCCTGGCAAAAACAATAATCTCAAGTATTTCGGAAACCTTGTCTACGATTTCTAGCTCTAGCCTTCGGCTCGCTGGCGATCGCAATGGCCGAGGGCGCGGGGACTCCCCCGTGCCCCGGCGTCTCCCCCTCCGAATTGAGGGTTCTCCGTTGCTGGGCGGAGCCCACTCTTTCTTCCAAGCAAAGCTCGGCCCAAGTCTACGCCCCGGATCGGCGAACGCCTGGGAAGACCGGTCACAGCCGGCAAGGTCTCGATAATCGCGAGGAAAGCGGTAACTTGAAAAAATAATGCACACCGCAACCAGAAACGTCCTGATCATTCTGGCCCTGCTCTTCACTCTCGGACTTCTCCTGATTTCCCAGCGGCACTCGATCTTGGTCCGGCTTCTAACCGTGGAAGGCCCAATCGAACTCGCGCCACCGACTCAAGAGGGGCCCAACGTTCGCTGGCACGATGACTACTTCACCGTGGAAGCACTGGCCGAGGGCGTATTCGCTATTGGTGAGCCGCGTTATTACCAGCAGAATTTCAGCTATCTGATTATGGGAGAGGATCGGGCCGTTCTCTTCGATGCCGGGCCCGGGCATCGTGATATCCGGCCCGTGGCGGACTCGCTCACCGATCTCCCCATCACCTTCATCCCCTCTCACTTTCACTATGACCACACAGGCAACACCGTCACGTTCGAAGATGTGGCCGTCGTCGACCTCCCCTACCTGCGAGCACGCGAGCGGGGCGGGAAACTTCAGCTGAGCACCGAGGAACACCTCGGAGAAATCGAGGGCTTCGCCACCCCGACTCTCGAAGTCGACGACTGGTTGGCCCTGGGCTCGGAGATCGATCTGGGCGGTCGAACGCTCACCGTGCTCTACACTCCAGGGCATACCGAGGAGTCCATCTCCCTACTCGAATCGCCCTCGGGATTCCTCTTCAGCGGCGATTTCATCTACCCCGGGCCGCTTTTCGCCTTCCTCCAAAATAGTGGAATGGGCGATTATCTACAGGGCGCAGAAAATGTATTGAGCGCGGTCACGCCCCAAACGCGCATCTTCGCGGCTCACAGAGTCGAAGCACCCGGAGCACCCGAACTTGGGGCCCGGGATGTCCGGGACTTGGAAGCCACCCTTCACGCCATCCGCAACGGCGAAACCGAGGCGACAGGCCTCTACCCTTGGGTCTACGTGGTGAATGATAGGATCGAACTCCATGCCGAACCCTCATGGCTCCAGAACTGGGAGCGGCGGCATCCGGAGTTGAGCCCTTAAGCCGAGTCGCTGGCGTGCTTCGCTGCCCGCAGGGCTCGCTGGGCGATAGAGTCGAGAGCGTTCGCGAAACGCGAGCGCTCGCGCCCAGTCAGCGGTGCAGGTCCGCCGGCGATTCCGCCCGATTCGCGAATCGATGCCTTGAGTTCGCGAGCCGCCAGCGCTCCGCCAATAGACTCCGAAGTGAATTCCTTGCCCTGGGTGCCGAGGGCATGTGCACCCTTTTCAAGACAGCGCGCGGCCAGGGGGATATCTGCCGTAATTACAATATCGCCCGAGCGAATATCTTCGACGATCCAATCATCGGCGGCATCGAAGCCCGAGTTCACGACGACCATCTCGACGCCCCTGTCCTGGGGGACGCGGATACGCTGGTTGGCCACGACTACGACCGGGAGGCCCAGCCGAGCCGCAACGGCATAGACCTCTTCTTTCACCGGACAAGCGTCCGCATCAACAAAGATTTCGATCATGGCTTACCTCCCATGCCATGCGAAGAGCGAAGTCCGAAAGCTCTTGGGTCAACCCTTCCGATAGCTTTCGCTGAGGCCCTCCGGGGGGGACGTCTAGTCACGCCGGGAAACAATATCGATGGCCACGAAGCGCGCCAGCAAAACCGCTAGGTAGAGCTGACCTGCCACCGCCTCGGCCGTAGCGACGGCTTCGGCTCGAGGCGTAAGGGGAACTACGTTGCCGTAACCCAGCGTTGTGAGGGTCACAAAACTGAAGCCTATAAAGCGCTCAAAGCTGTGGCCGACGATCTGTGTCATCTCTGGGGTGATCGTATAAGAACCAGGCGCCAGCGCCTCAAGCAGCGCGTAGGCATGAGACCATCCGAGACCCATCATGAGGTAAACACAGACCGCGCCATTGATGGTATCTCCCGTGATTCCCTCATTCCCTTCCGCCACGCGTCGCAGGATCAGAACGCCCGTAAACGACCAATATGCGACACCCATAAAGGGAACAACCACAGCTGTATTCAGCCCCATGAAATCATCGGGGGCCAGCGAACAGAACACGATCAGGCAAGTCATCACCACACCCACCCAGGCCTGGTACTGCTTCGACGCACTCGTCACCGCCGCGGTCATCAGGCTGAGCGCGAGCATGGCGATCACGAAATTCTTTCCGAAATCGGGCAGAAAGGGCCGACCCAAGATGAGCAGGATCAATGTGGCGAGCAAGTAGGCGTATCTGTAGCGACCGAGCATGGATCAGGCCTCCTCGTCCATCCCAATATTGAAGACGATCGAGTAGAAAACGGGCAAAATTACCATCGTGAGCACCGTCGCAAAGATCAGGCCGAAGATTATGGTCACCGCCATCGCGGAGAAGAAAGCATCCGTCACCAGTGGGATCATGCCCAGAGCTGTGGTCGCCGCAGCCATAGCGACTGGACGGAGTCGGCTGGTACAAGAATCGATCACCGCAGAGAGCCTGGCCTTGCCCTCGTCGAGTTCGAAGTTGATCTGGTCCACAAGAACAATCGCGTTCTTAATCAGCATACCCATCAAGCTGAGAAACCCCAGGATCGACATGAAGCCGAAGGGTTGACCCGTCAGCAGAAGACCCACCGTCACGCCAATCAGGGCAAGAGGGACGTTGAGCCAGATCACCAGGGGCTGCTTGAGGGAATTAAAGAGGCAGATGGTAATGAGAACCATCAGGAGAACAAAAGTGGAAACGCTTCCGACCAGGGCATTCAGGGCATCTCCGGAATCCTCGTACTCCCCTCCCCACTCCAAGCTGTAGCCCACAGGCAGTTCCAGGGCTTCAACCTGCGGCCGCAAGCGCGAGAAGAGATTACTGGGCTGGCCCACAAGCGGATCACAATACACAGTGATCGTCCTTACCCGATCTCGACGGATAATGATGGGATCCTCGAAGAGCGTCTCGAAGGACGAAACGACCTGACGCAGTGGGATCATCTCCCCTGCAACAGGACTGTAGATCTGTAGGTCTCGCATGGAGGCGACGTTTTTTCGCTCCTCTTCCGGAGCACGCATGATGATGGGAAGCATCAGATCTTTTTCTCGATAGACCCCAACAGACTCACCTTCGAAAGCCGCGAGCATCACCCTGGCCACGTCCGGGCGCTCGATGCCGTTAGCATCGGCGGATTGGTTTTCGATGACAGGCGCAATCCGCTTGACCATGTTCTGCCAATTAGTCCTAATACTTTTGGAGTCGGGGTCCTGACCAAAGATGTTCATGGTCTGACCCGCCAGCTCCCGAAGAACTTCGATATCGGGCCCACTGAATCGAGCCTGGACCTTCCCTGTGCTTCCCGGACCGAGTTGGAAGCGTGCGGCGTAGATCAGGGCATCGGGGAATTGAGCGGCCAACTCTTCGTCGATGCGAGGAAGCAGTTCTCCGATCAACTCGGGATCATCGACATCGACCAGTAGTTGCGCATAGGAGGAGTTCAACTTCTCAGGGGTGTAGGTCAGGAGGAATCTCAACCCCCCCTGGCCCACCAGAGACGTCACTTGGGTCACCCCTGGTAGCTTCTCCATATAGTCCTCGATCCCGTCGACCTCGTGCAAGGTCTCCTCGATCGACGTTCCCGCAGGGAGCCACACATCGACAGTGAACTGGGACCGAGTCGAAGGCGGGAAGAAACTCGAGTCAATCATTCCGAAGCCATAGAGCGCAAGGGCAAAGATCGAGACCACTACGGAGACGCTGACCCACCTCCAGCGGATACATCCGCGTAGGACTTGCTTGAACACTCGATAGAAACCGCTCTCATAGGGATCTCCCAATCCCTCCCCTTCGGGCACCTTCAAGAACATCACGCAGAGCAGGGGTGTCAGCGTGACAGCCGTGACCCAACTCATCAAGAGGGAAACTAGGACCACCTGATAGAGCGACCGACAAAATTCGCCCGTACTGTCGTCTGAAGTCCCGATGGCGGCGAAAGCCAAAGTCGCGATGATAGTCGCCCCGAGAAGCGGAATCGCGGATTGAGCGACTGTGTCCTTCGCTGCTTTTTCTGGATCGACCCCCTGCTGGAGCTTGACGAGAACTCCATCGACGATCACGATGGCGTTATCGACCAGCATGCCAAGCGCAATAATGAGTGCGCCGAGGGAAATTCGTTCAAGGGCAACCCCCATGGGCTGGAGAAAGAGAAAGCTCGCCAGAATGGTCTGCAACAGAACAAAGCCGATCAACAGCCCGCTGCGTAGGCCCATAAAAAAGAGAAGGACGATTACGACGATGGCCACCGCCTCGACCAGACTGAGCACAAACCCGTCGATAGCCTTGACAACCGAAGTCGACTGCATGGAGACGATGCCCGCGTCGATGCCCAGGGGAATCTGCTCCCGGAGTTCGTCCATCCGGAGTGCCAGGGCCTCTCCCATCACCACCACGTTGCCACCGGCGACGGTCGAAATTCCCAGCCCGATGGCTACGTTTCCATCGAATCGGATCATCGTGCTTTGGGGCTCGACATAGCCCCGGCTCACGTGACCAATATCACGCAGATAGATCTGGCTCGACGCCCCTCGGCTGATCAGGACGTTTCCGAGAGCCTCGACCGATATTGCACCGCCACTGGGTTCAATAACGATGTACTCGGGCCCTACCTCGACATGGCCAGAGTTGTTGACGAAATTCTCCTGGCGCAGCTTATCCGCAATGGACTCGGGAGTAATTCCGAGTTGAGAGATGCGATCCCGAGAGATCTCTACGTAGACCGCTTCCCGACGCTCTCCATAAACCTCGATCTTGGCAACATCCTGAACGAGGATTAGCTCACGGCGTAGAAGATCAGTCACTTCCTTGATTTCGGCGTAGGTGTATTCGTTGCCATAGACCGCGACAAACACGCCGTACACATCGCCGTAGTCGTCGATTACCAGGGAGGGACCAGCGCCTGGGGGCAGCGAACCCTGGGCATCGTTGACCTTACGCCGAACTTCGTCCCAGACCTGAGGAAGGCCATCCTTGTCGTATTTATCTTGAACGGTAACGGTCACCGTCGAAAGGCCACGCGTCGAGCGTGACTCGACTCTTTTGAGCTGCCCTAGCTTCTGCACGGCCAACTCGATGGAGTCGCTCACTTCTTCTTCGACTTCTTTGGCTGTCGCCCCCGGATAGGGAGTAATCACCAGCGCGTCCTTGATCGTGAACTCCGGATCTTCGAGACGGCTCATGCTGTCGAAGGCGAGCACCCCTCCACCGACGGTGACGAAGGCGAGCACCAGAGTAACGACTCTGTTCCGAATCCAATAGTCTGCGAAATTCATTAAAAGATCCTGTTCATCCTGGGAGTTCGCCGCCTACAAAAACTCGACCCGAACTAGTTTCCGAAACGCCTCACGCGCATTCCTTCGCGAAGCTGCCCCACCCCGGAAACAGCGACCTGATCTCCGTCCTCAAGACCACCGACAACGCGGACCATCGATCCTGAGACAGAGCCCAGTTCCACCGACGTCTGGTGTACTTCCATCGTTGAGGGGTCGAGCATCCACACAAAGGCCTTTCCGGCCTCATTGCCGAGCGCAGCCTGCACAGGAATCAGATAAAAGTCGCCCTCGGCGTCTGGCAGAATATCCGAGGAGGCGATCACCTTGGCGGTCATTCCCGAGCTCACGTTGAGACCCCCCGAAGGCTCGAAAGTCAGGGTGACTCGGAACGTTCGAGTCACGGGATCCGCCGCACCTGCAGCCTCGGTGAGCTGCGCCGAAAAAAGATGACCGGGCAAAGAAGTCACCGCAACATCGATATCGGCATTGGCATTCCGTTGGGCAAGGGTTAAGCCCGGAGTAATGCGAGCATAATCTGCTTCGGGGAGTTGCACGACAATTTTAAAATGTGAGTCATCCTCAAAAAGGACGACCTGCTCCTTGGCCTGGACATTCCGAAAATCCTTGACGAGTTTGACTGCAACAAGCCCGTCGAAAGGAGCACGCAATTCTGAGTCCTCCAGGGCCTTCGTAGCCTGGGCAACCGACGAAACGGAGATCTGGTAATTCTTCAAGGCTTTATCGACCACCTGCTTCGAATCGACTCCCTGTTCGTAGAGACTCTTGTGGCGCCCGTACTCGACTTTAAGGAAATCCGAATTGGCCTGACGCTTGGCCAATGATTCCTCGAAATCTCTGGGGTCGAGGCGCGCGATGAGCTCGCCTTTTTGGAGCCGGTCACCCTCTACTACTGGAAATTCGATAATCCTACCGGCTACTTCGAAAGCCATCGGGGCCTCACGAGCGGCCTCAATAATTCCCGGATACTCGACCCGAAATGTACTCGAGCCCTCTCCAACCTCTAGAACCTTGACCGGACGAATACGTTCGGCGGGCGGCTCAACTTCAGGGCGGCAAGCCAAAACGAGCGTGGCGAAAATAATTACGCAACATAATCGCGCCCAGCGACCGAAAGCGGGGCCTGCCGAAACTGGTTGGAGCTCCTCATGATTACCCGACCGTGGCGTGAGCCCACCAACCCTCGTATCGGAAAAACTCTTCGTACTCATTACCATTTCACCCTCCCGGATCAGTCACAGATTCTCGAAATCCCGAATCCACGAAACCTTAACTGAACGCACCCGGGCAGGACATGGCGGAGGCGGCAAAAATCCCTGTCACCCTCTTAGTGCACCCTACCTTGCTACTCTTGTCGCCAGAGCTCGAATTCGTCTCCGAGCGACTCCGATTGCCAGCCTTCTTGCCGGAGTACTAGACCGGCCGCGCGGCGGTCGCGATGAAGGATCACTGCGTCGATTCGATTGCGAAAACGATCGGGCATCCCTCCTCCGCTCTCAGCAAAATTACTCCAGGCCAACGCAAATCGGCGTTCCGAATCCGGGCCGGTGATTCCCGGCATAATCGTTGGCCTCGACAAGTAGCCAAGCAGGTCATAATCCTCAATCATGGGGTCGACGGCGTAGCGTGTTCCTGCCGGTGTCATCGAGCGCCCCTCAGCCAGCGCGACTGCATCCGAGACCGACTGACCACGAAGGTTCAGAGTCGGGTAGACCAGCGCAAGGCAGAAACCATTGAATACCTGAAGGAGCGCCACGGCAAGGCCCCCACCCGCAAGCAGGCGTTTCCAGCCCGGGCGCCAGAGGTCCGCCCAGGCTGAGCGACTCAGAAAAGGCACGAGCAGAACCGCACATCCCGAAATTCCCCACCAGACGTTGGGCTGAAATACCCTGAACCCCACGAACTGATCCTCGCGAAAAACCAAGGCGAAGATCAAGCTACCTCCAGCCGCCATCATGGCCAAATGCAGAACTCGAAATTTCCCGACCCGCCCGGCCTCTTGAACCAAGCCAAAGAATGGCGCTATCGCCATAAGGACCAGGGCCGGACTGGCCATCAATAGGTAGCCGCCCACTACGCTCGCCTGCTCGGCGTTGGGGAAAAACGTCCACTGGGGAGAAGCAGGAAGTGCGTAGAGAAGAGCCGGAAGCGCATACGCGAGGAAGCCAAGCGAGAGCATCCCCAGAGCGCAGACAAATTCGGCGAGGCAAGCACGGTTGAGTACCAGCCAGATCAGCAGAGCTGGGCCAAAGAAAATAAAGAGAGATGGCTTGGTCAGGCCCGCGGCCACCCAGAGGAAACTGGTAGTCGCCAAAACTGCATAACCAGCTGTAGGTCTGCGCCGAACATGGCCAAATCGCTCGAGGACCAGTGCACCCGCCAGAGTAAGCGCTACGGAGAGGGTCTGGGGCAAATTCCAAAAGCCTCGCGCGGCGATCCAGAAGCCCGGGGCGTCGAGTTCGAAGCCACCTCCCGGAGTTTCGCGAAGCGGATCATAGAGCTGGTGCAGTTGAGGGAAGCTGAAGGCCCCCCAAACCAGGGTAGCCACGACCACACCGAAACGAATACTCCCTGGCATGCCGCTACCGGACAAAAGGGCCAGAACACCCCACGCGATCAAAAGGGTCGCATCGACCCAGAGCAGAGTCGTGGATTGGTAGAGGCTAATTCCCAGCATCTCCGAAAATCCGGCGATAAGGACGAGATGGCCGGTATGCGTTAGCGCCCAGTAATCGTTCTCTAATGCCCCCCAGAAACTCGGCATGGGCAATCCACCATCGCGCACCAAACCTGCCATCTGCACGTGGGCTCCGAGATCGCGATGGAGATCGGAAAAAACCAGACGGGGGACGTCCTGGACGATGGGCAATTCGGTCGCCGCATGCTGCCAAAACACAAGGGCGAGAGCAAAGAAGGAAGCCCACCACCAAACCGTCGGCTTGTCAGGAAATATTGAAATCGCCGCTCGGTAATTCCAAGCCCGCCCGACGCCTAGAAGGGCAGCAGACAGTAGGATCAGATTCCCAGCGAAAAAGTCACCTGCTAGATAGAGGGACAGTGACCATGCCGCGATAGCCGTCGCGAAGCCTCCCGCCAGAGCTAATGCCAGCAGCTGGCTCCCCAATATCTGGCAGGACGCCTCGCTTTGACCGCTGCTTCCTTGCCCCTGAGAACCCCCACTCGGCAAGGAGAGGGGTAGCCAGAGCCCTACCAACACGAGTGCAGCAAGGCCTACGCCCGACCAGAGGACAGACCCCATAACGGCGGCACCGCCCCCTTGCAAAAGCTCCACGTAGGTTTCGTAGCGTTCCATTCGATGTAGGACCGGTTACTCTCTGCTAGGCTCACGACTCAACACGGTTTGCATCTTGCCCGGGATACAACCGAGTTCACTACTTTTGCTGGATCTGTCAACCGACTGGGCCGAAAATCACGAAACGCCCCCCGCAAGGTGTTCATCATGTCGGCACAACATGAGAGGCGCTCCCTGAGTGTCGTAGTCCCGGTCTACAATAGCGACGAAGCTCTGCCCAAGCTGATTTCTCGTCTGGAGCCCATCCTGGGCGGGAATAGCGACGAGTACGAGGTCATTCTTGTCGACGACTGCAGTCGGACCGATGTCTGGTCCATCATCGAGACCCTCGCTGCCCAGTACCCATGGGTGAGAGGTATCCGGTTGATGAGAAATTATGGCCAGCACAATGCACTCCTCTGTGGGATCCGGGAAGCGCGGTACGAAATTACTATCACCCTCGACGACGATCTCCAGAATCCACCCGAAGAGATTCCCAAGCTTCTGGACGGGCTCAACGCCGGCGTTGACGTGGTCTACGGAACGCCGCTCAAGGAACAGCATGGCCTTTGGCGCGATATGGCCTCCCGAATCACCAAGGTGGCGTTAAGCGGAGGTATGGGAGCCGAGACCGCACGCAAGGTCAGCGCTTTTAGGGCCTTTCGTACAGGGGTGCGGTCCGCCTTCTCTAAGTACCCTGGCCCCTTCGTCTCGATCGACGTTCTCCTGACCTGGGGGACGAACCGCTTTATCGCGGTTCCTGTCCGCCACGATGTACGCCAAGACGGAGAGTCGAATTACACGATGCGGAGACTGGTCGTCCACGCCCTGAACATGATGACTGGGTTTAGCGTGGTCCCTCTGCAGATCGCGAGTCTTGTAGGGTTCGCCTTCACCCTCCTCGGAATCATGATCCTTGTCTTCGTCCTCGGACGCTACCTCCTCGAGGGAACCAGCGTTCCAGGCTTCCCCTTCCTTGCCTCTATCGTTGCCATATTTTCTGGCGCCCAACTCTTCGCTCTCGGAATCATCGGTGAATACCTTGCCCGCATGCATTTCCGAAGCATGGAACAACCCGCCTATACCATACGATCGACCGCTCCTCCTTCGCCCCAAAACCGGAAAGCCGGGGATTGAAGCGTAGAATGAGCAGAGCCTCCGGGTATTCTCTGCTGCCGTGGGATTCGGACTTCTTCGATCGGCGCATTGCTCGCATCGACTCTCGACATTTCGGCCCCGCTACCGCAGAGGAGATCGTTCGGGAGGCTCGTGAAGAATTCGTCGAATGCCTCTACTTGCTTCTCGATGGCGATGATCGCGAAAGAATCGAGACGGCGGAGGAGATGAATTTCATTCAAGTCGACACGCGAATTACCCGAGAGCGCCCGCTCCCGGAGAACTCAAAGGATGAAAAATGGTCCGACGACATCGACCTCTGCAAACCCGGTGATGTGGGCAACCTTAGGGCCATCGCGCGCGAAAGCCATCGCGATAGCCGTTTCTATCACGACCCGATTTTCCCCCGAGATCGCTGTGACGATCTCTACGAGACCTGGATCCGGAACGCTTGCGGGGGCGACGCCGAAGCCGTCGTAATCGCCCGGAAGGACGATATTGCCATAGGGTACGTTACCTGCGAAATCCCAGAGCCAGGCCTCGGCCGCCTCGGCCTCGTCGCTGTCGCTCCTGACCAAGGTGGCCTTGGATACGGCGGAAGAATGATCGACGGCGCTCTATCCTGGCTTTCCAGTCACGGCTGTAGCCGAGTGCAGGTCGTGACCCAGGAGCGCAATGCCCCGGCGAACCGGCTCTACGAGTCGCGGAATTTCCGACCCCTTTCGTCGCAGAACTCCTACCACCTCTGGCTCAGCAGGGGAGATAATCAATGAGTCGCTACCGCATCCCCTTCAACCGCCCTTCCATCGTCGGAAGAGAACTTGAATACGTCCAGGAGGCCATTGTAGGCGGACACTCGGCAGGCGACGGTCCTCTCACCCAGCGCTGCTCAGAAACGCTCTCTCAGTGGGTAGGTGGAAGCCCCGTCCTGCTGACCACCTCGTGCACTCATGCGCTCGAAATGAGCGCGCTCCTGCTCGGGATCGAGAAGGGGGACGAAGTCATCGTCCCTTCCTTCGCCTTCGTCACTTCGGCCGGCGCCTTCGCTCTTCACGGAGCCAAACCCGTCTTCGTCGACATACGGCCCGATACGCTCAACGTGGACGAAACTCAGCTGCGCGAAAAGATCACTGAAAAGACAAAAGCGATCGTGGCCCTCCACTACGGCGGCATTGCCTGCGAGATGGACTCGATCGAAGCGATCTCACGCGAAAGCGGCGTCCCGATCGTCGAAGATAACGCCCACGGCCTGCTCGGAAGCTACCGGGGCAAGCCCCTGGGCAGCTTCGGCTGCCTCGCAACACAGAGCTTCCACGAAACGAAGAATTTTATCTGCGGCGAAGGCGGTGCCCTCGTGATCAATCGGCCGGATTGGACAGAACGCGCCGAGATCATTCGTGAGAAGGGAACGAACCGAAGCCGTTTCCTTCGTGGCCAGGTGGACAAGTACACCTGGGTGGACGTGGGGTCGAGTTACCTTCCTTCGGAAATCCTTGCAGCCTTCCTACTCGCTCAACTCGAGGCTCGGGACGAAATTCAGGACCGACGAACAAAGATTTGGCAACGCTACCAGGAGGAACTCAAAACCTGGGCTGCCGAGGAGGGTGTGGGGCTTCCCCATGTGCCAGAACATTGCGATCATCCCGGCCATCTCTTCTACATGCTCCTGCCCTCGGAGTCTGCCCGAGCCCGACTGATCGAGCATCTCGCCGCCCATAGCATCCTCGGCGTCTTCCATTACCAATCCCTCCACCTATCGGAGATGGGCAGGAATTTCGGCGGCCGCCCAGGGCAGTGCCCGATCACCGAAAGAGTGAGTGACCAACTCCTGCGCCTGCCCCTCTACGGCGGGCTGAGCGAAAGCGAGCAGGACGAGGTGATCGACGCCGTTCTGAACTTTCACGTCTAAAGGCCCAATTCGGCTACCCGTCCGCTGTCCATCGCTACCAGTAGTAGAGGTACTCCTCGCCGAGCGCCTGGCTGAAGGCAAAGATCAAGCCACTCAGGACCTGGAGAGCGAAAAGTCCCCAGCAGAGAATCTGGGGGAGGCTCCTGGGCTGACGCATTAGCGTCGGAAGGCAGGCGACATAGAGGACGGAAACCCCCATATATCCGCTCCATAGAAAATTTCCGTGGGAGAAGCGGCTGCCCGTCTCGGCGAGAAAATAGGCGTAGGACAAGCCGAAGAAAGCTGTCGACCATGCCACGACCAGCCTCTTGTCGCGAAACGCCTCTTTGAAGAAGAAGACCGTGACCAATACGGGGAAGGCCAATGAGAGAGCGAACTTGAGAAAAAGCCTGTCGGCCAGAAACTGGATTACCTGAAAGGGTGCGAGAAAGATCTCCGATGTCTGAACTTGCCCAAAGCCCACCGAGTACTGCCAGGCCAGAACGGCCAGCGAAGGGACTGCGACCCCTAGGACCGAGAGGTGAAGATCAAGTTCTTTTCGGCCAATCAGAGCGAGTCCGCAGAGAAGGCCTAGACCCGGAAGGAACGCGATTTGAAAGCTCGGCTTGGTCAGGCAAGAAAGAGCCGACAGAATCGCTGCTCCCGCAACCAGCCCCCAACGCGCCTTTGAAACGTGGCTATCGAAGACGCGGGCCCCGATGACCAAAAGGGCCAGAGCCATCGGCCTCAACATAACCTGGGTAGGATTGTGGTACACGTTCGGCGTCATATACCCCAGGTAGAGTTCTTTTTCGGCCAAGGTCATAATGCTTAGGGGGCCGATAAAAAGGAGCGCGAGGCTTAGACCGGCGGCTGTCCAGGGTGCCACCCCCTCGCGAATAATAAAAAAGATCATTCCCGCCGATGCGAGTATGGCGAGCAAGCTGACCAGCACCGCCCCCTGACCCAGGCTCAAACCCAGGGCGTACAAGAAGGCAACAGCAAATTCGAAGGCAAAATGAGGAAGGTCCGTGCTGCCCGTTCTCACGAGCGACGCCACGAATTCCAGATGAGCGCCGAAATCGGTATATTGTTGACTGAGGTTCAGAAAGATGGGCAGGGAGGCAAGCGCGCTAACGCCAAGAAGCACCAAAATAGCTGCTCTCGCATCACCTCTCTCGCCTCCGGTCTCCATGATCTAAGCATAACCGGGGATCGACCCATCGCACGGAGGGATAAAGAAATTCCGGCACTTCCCACCCGATCGCATTCCGAAGCAGACCGTGCACGCGCCGAGTCCTCGGTTCGGAAGCGGCCGTCCGTCGCAAACTGGATAGCCGCACTCCTCGTCGTCGCGGCTCCAACCCTCGTCGCGATCGCCTTGCTCCAGGGGCCAGAGGGAGGGAAGCTGTTCCATTATGCTCCCCAGTGGTCGGACGAAGTCTTCAATTGGCATCAGGTCGCAACATTTAAGGCGGTCGGCTTCGAGGGCGGCTACTACACCGCCTACGAGAGAGAGGCGCCGCTTTCCTTCTCGCATTTCTACAACCACGGCCCGGTCTACCCCGCGCTCCTCGGCATGCTCTCTCGGGTCGTAGGCTGGGAATTCTACTCGGCTCCCATCCTGAATCTCATCATGGTGAGCCTATCCCTAGCGTTTTTTATCGCCTTCACCCGCCCCAATCTTCCACAACTGGGCTTGCTGGGTCTCGTTGTCGCCACGGCCTGGCCCATGCACCTTTATATGCTCACAGATATGCGCGTCGCGTTCTTCTGCGCCCTTGGGATCATCCTCGCAGGTTTTTTCTCCCGAACGATCGGCGATGGAGAAGGGCAGGCGCTCTCAAGGAAGGCTCTGGCAACCTTCGGTCTCGTCATCGCCTTCGCTGCGATCTCCAAGCTCACCTGGTCCTTTCTCTTTTTTCCCTATTTTCTCCACGCGCGAAAGCGGTTCAATCTCTCGACTTTTCGAGCAATTGGGCTCTCATTCATCCTCGTGATCGCAAGCTTTATTCTCTACAACCAACTCGCAGCCCCCTATCCCAACTTTGCCACCGAACTCCTGACACAGTTAGGTCGTTCTTTTACTGGCGCAATCGAACTCGCCCTCGAACACATTTGGTTGAACCTCGGGAATTTCATAGAGAGAGATCATCGCCTCTTATGGCTGATGCTGCGTCTCCAGATGATCATGTGCCTGGGTTGGGCAGGCTTCCTGCTTTGGAAGCGAAGAGGCATTCCAGAGGACTGGAAGGAGTCCTCCGTCATCGTCGCCGGCGCGGGGTCATTGGTTATTCTGACGATTCTTCTTTATGACGTCTTCGGCTGGCGAGACTACAGGCTCTTCGCCCCGGTTTTTTTGCTCTGCTCGTTGGTGCTTATTTCCAGGGAGAGGCGAATCCTTGTTGGCCTTCTGATCATCGGCAACCTTCTCGTACTTCCAGACTTCATCGCGGCCCATGAGCTAGTTTTTGCTCGGGGCCGATTCCCTGAAAAGCGGGAGAACCTCGATCAATTCATCGAGGAAATCTCTCCTGTCATTCGGTACGACGACGAAAGAACTGCCTGGCAGAACACGATATTGGTCCCGTTATCAGTGGCGATCAATCCCCTGATCATCGGAATTCCTGAGGGGATTGGAATCTCGTGGTTTAAATTTGCCGATCAGATTCCTCGAATGCGTTCGGGCTACGCCATCTTGGATATCGGAAGCTACCAATTCCTACGTCGACGGAACGATCTGAGTTTCGTGAAGAGAACAGTGCTCGGCGATCTTTATATCAACCGAAACGAAGACAACCAGGAACGAGTACTCCGTTCGCGTTAGCAGTACCCTCGCGAACCCGTCACAGATCGCTTGCCAAGGGAATCGACGGCGCGGCCCCAGGCCGAGAAACACAGTGAGCGGCTGCTCGGCAGCCTGCAGCCAGCGCTGATTGCGGGTTGGCGCCTGCCAAGACCGCCGCTAGATAAAAGCCGGCGAAGGTATCTCCGGCACCGGTCGTATCGATGACTGCGACGTTCTCCGCTCTCGCGTATGCCGCCGTGCCATCGCGGCCCGAAAAGGCCGCGCCCTGGTCACCCAGAGTCAGCACGATATCCGCTGTGGGGAAACGTTTCCTCATAGCCACGAGAACTCGCTCCGGGTCGTCTTCACCCGCGAGGGCTTCACCTTCAACTTCGTTGATCAGGAAGGTGTCGACCCGATCAAGAGGAAGGTCGAGCAGCGAGGAATCCAGGGGAGAGGGGTTGAGGATGACCCGAAACCCTCTTTTCGAAGCCTCGGCAAAAACAAATTCTGACGCATTCGTTTCGTTCTGGAGAAGAACCCAGTCCCGGTCGCCGAGGTCAGCACACGCACGCTCCATCTGGGCGTTGGACAGCTCTCGGTTCGCTCCACCATGAACAACAATGCTGTTCTCTCCTCGCTCACTCACCTGAATGATCGCATGCCCCGTCGGAGTCGGGACGACTTCGACGTTTCGAATATCCACGCCTTCGGTCTCCAGCATTTCCACGAGCCAGCGACCATCTTCCCCGACACTTCCCACGTGCCTGACTGCCGCGCCTGCTCGAGCCAGGGCCAGGGATTGATTGAACCCCTTCCCTCCCGCAAATCGCTCCAAGCTCAAACTCTGTACTGTTTCCCCCGGCCTGACGAGGGCCTGCACGCGGTAGACAAAGTCCAGATTGATGGACCCGAAGTTGACAACGGACATTTCTCTCCTGCTCGCTTGGCCAGGTGGACGAAATTTCCTGGCCAGTCGGAAATTAGCTCATCGCCCCAATGAGAAACCCATGAGGCATGAAATGATCTCCGCTGTTCAGACGCTCTTCGGGTTCGTCGGTGAGCGCGCCGATCTCCGGGGCAAACAGATCAAGTCCAACCGGGGGCCCCTGCTCTTCTCGACGCTTCAGGCCATTCGCGGTGCTGGCTCTCGCATGCCCCCTCGCCCTGGCCGTCTACTGGCTCGCTCCAGGGACGAACTGGATCGAACGCTAATTCGGCCGGCGGGTCCTCGTTCATGTCGATCACGTTCACCATGAAGAACTGGCGACCGCTATCGCTTTCCATCAATCGACGAATACGCTTGACGCGTTCGGGGGCTCACCCGTTTCTCGCCATCTTGTCGGCGAAGACAGCGATCTCCTCGGGCCGGAGCGGGCCGTCCAAATTCGTGTACCCCGCTGAAAATCCGATTCAAAAGAGCAACGGAACGACCCAGAGAAGCCATCGGCTGGGCACTGCTGCCCTCCAACTGCACCTTCAAGGAAATCGCCGGCGACCCGATAAGTATCTTGGCCCAGCACCGAAGACAAGCGGACGGCTCGATTGACCCAGAGAGCGGGCTGGGAGCCCCTCCCGGTCGCGTGATCTTTCCCAAGCGGCCACGGATTTCCTATGCTGCGCAGGACGGCGGCAACGGCTTCGCAGGCCAGAAATTCTCACTCAAGGCTGGGGGGTTTTCACCCGATTAAGTCCGCTGATGCGGGCCCAGTTGAACCAAGGAATCTCGGACATGACACGGCAACAACGAAGAACCGGGAGCGGCATGACGCTCATTGAGGTCTCCGTCGTTCTCGCCATCGCTTCGGCGCTTCTCGGCATCGCCTACTCGAGTATGAGCTCGTGGCGGCGCAACGAGAGCACAACTGCGTTCGTCCGCTCCGTGGCGGATCTCTACCGCTTCGCCGCCGCCGAGGCGGTGCGCAAGGAGAGTGTCCAAATCGTGTTCCTCGCCGCCGGGGGAGCCGGTGATCCGGTCGGAACCGCCTTGCTCGATAGCAATGGAGGCTCCGTTCCTGTCCTGCTCCTCGACGATGGCCCCATCGGCTCGGCGGGCCAGAACTGCCATATCGATGCGGGCGAAGAGATCCACGGACTCAGCGCCCCAGCCGATCTCAATTGGGGCTTCACCTTCTCCGAGGGCGCTAAGGCGCCGGGCGACTCGACGGGCATCGCGAATACCAGCGGCTCGAGTTTCGCCACCCCCTCGGGCGCTGGGTCGACCTGGGTCGCCTTCATGCCCGATGGCCGTCCTCTCGGATTCAGCGCTGGCTGCGGGATGGGCCAACTCGGAAGCGGCAACGGAGGCATCTACCTCACCAACGGCCTGCGTGATTTTGGAATCGTCCTGAACCCGCTGGGCGGCATTCGGATCCATACCTGGAACACGGGATCGGGCCAATGGCGCAGCTAAAATCCAACACGAGGATGTCTCGAAGCGATCGCCGGGGGGCTAGCCAGGGGGGTTTCTCCCTGATCGAGGTCACCCTCGCGTTCACGATCCTAGGAGTCGGCCTGCTCGCCCTCGCGGGCGCCCAGCTCAGCGCACTCCAGGGGAATCAGAGCGGGCGTCACTTGAGCCAGGGGGCCCTCGTGGCCCAGAACCAACTCGAGCAGCTGGTGAGCAGCAGCTGGACCACCCTTGTCCCCATCACCTGGACAACCCCCATCACGATCTCGACCACCATCGACGACGGCCAGGGCGGAGCCACCGAGCAGGACTACCAGGCTTCCTGGCTCATCCAAGACGTCATCATCGGTGAAACCCGGTCGATCGATATCCGCATCACATGGACAGAGTCGAGCGGCCGTGCCCGAAGCGTTGCTGCCTCCACGCTGAGATTCAACCGAGAGAACCTCTGATGAGCGAAAACGAGCGTAAAAAAAGGGCGGGCTTCACGCTCATCGAAGTCTCCATTGTCAGCGTACTCCTTGGGGTTCTCGTGATGGGCGCGATGACGTTCTTCACGACCCAAAAGAAGAATGCCAGTATCAACAGCCAGATCATCGACGTACAGCAAAGCAGTCGCCTACTCGGAGACCTCCTCGAGCATGACCTCAGACATGCCGGCCTTATGGTCCCTGAACCTGCGGCCTTCTGCGCAGTCGATCGGCTGAATGCTCCGGACACCTTATTCGTCAGCGATGCCGGCGCCATAAACACCATCGACGAACGCCGCCATGATCTAGCGGGCCGAGTCACCGGCGGTGCCACGAATATCGCCACGGGTTCGCAGGTCCTCTCCCTGGACACGCTGGTCCTTGAATTCGCCTCCCCCGACCCGGCCTACGACACCGACGCAAACGGCGCTGCCGACAGCGATTTTCAGGTTGGGGCTGGAGTCATCGTGGCCGATGCCGGAAATCCCGAGAGGGGAACGGCCTGCGGCACAGTCGACGCTGTTTCTGCTGGCTCCAACCAGATCACCATCACCATCGCGGGCAGCGCTCTCGCAGCGATTGCGACTGGGTCGAATAACGTAGATCTGGTTGCCATTCCGGCCCATGTCTATGAAATCAACGGAGATAGCCAACTGCTACGCAACGGCGCGACTGTAGCCGACGATATCGAAGATCTCCAGATCGCCGTTTTCCTCGATGACGATCAAGACCGGGTCGTCGATGCCGGGGAGTACAGGGGTGATGGGGTCGGAGCGGATTTCGACCCATCGGCTGAAGACCTTTCAACCGCGAGGATCATCCGAACGAATCTCCTGATTCGAACCCGGCTGGAAGACCCCGAGAATAACGGCGGACGCTACCAAAGCTCGGAAAATCGCGCGGCCGGTACCGTTTCCGATGGCTACCGGCGCCGACTCTACACGTCCACCGTCTTGCTGCGAAATATCGGATCACGGGTACCCAGCTCATGAAAGAACACTTCAAAAGAGATGCGGAAATCCGCAAGAAACCCAATCGCCGGAACCCCGAACAGGGCATCGCGCTGATTACCGTGATGCTCATCCTCGCCTTGGTTTCGGTCCTCGCCGTCTCGTCCCTGGAAAGCACCATGCGCGACCAACAGGTGGCGGGGGTCCAGATGCGGAACAGGGTCTCTTTTCAGGCCGCGGAGGCCGGGCTCGCTACGGCCCTTGTGTCGGTCGCCGGATCCAACACACCCAGCCTTGATCAAGGTTCTATCGGCGTCGCTGGCGACTATCCAATCGGACAGCCGGGTTACCAGCTCGACCCGAATATAGGAACACCCGTGGAAAACCTGGGAGCGCAGCCTGCGCCAGGCATGAGCCTCAACATCAACGGTAACGGTCCCAAATTCCAATTGCAGCTGTGGCGGATCCATGTAGAGGGTACCGAACCCCGAGGAATGAATACGAGAGTCGAGGCGGCAGCAGCGGCCTTGTGGGGGAGTTAAACATGAATAAAAACAAGCCAGCAAAGAACTCTGCACGCAATCTTGGAATGATTCAAAGCTTGGTCGCCGCGCCTTTAATCGCGGCCCTGCTCATCATCGCCTACGCCCCACTGGCCTCTGCTCAGACCGAGGACGACCTCTTCCTTTTTACCTCATCGGTCTCGCCGAATGTTCTCGTTCAGCTCGACAACTCCGGGTCCATGAACCATATCGTTTGGCACCCAGACTTTGATCCTGATGGCGACTACGACTGCGATTACTTCGATAACTACGGAAAAACCAGATACATCACTGAGACTTGGGGGTACGCGCCGTTAAGTAATGGCGCTGGAACGTACACCTTCTGCGGCCGGACCCGAACGATCTATCACGATACCGCATCCAGCGGTTGGACCCGCTACGACCGCGACTACCTGAATTGGGTGTTCAGTTCCCAAAATACCGTCCAAGCCGAGATTGATGAGGACAACAACGGGACCCGGTATTGCGAGGGTGCGAATCCGTCGACCTACCCGAAGTACCAAATCAAGCGGCTCACCGCCGCCAAGCGTGTGGTGCTGGACACCATGTGCCAGGTGCTCGAAACGAAGGAGATTCGCTTCGGTCTCTCAGTTTTTCGAGACTATGATGAGGACAGCGATCCCAATGGCGGCTACATCGAGGTGGGCATCGATGACAACACGCCCGGTCACGCCAGCGACCTTGAAGAATCTGTCCTGGAGACAAGGGCTGACACTTGGACGCCTCTCGCCGAAACCCTCTTCCAGTCGTACACATACTTCATGAGCCGCGACACCTCCCAGATGCCTCCGGGCGCGAACTCGGGAACATTCCCCGTCTACAAATACAAGACCTCACCGAGTGGCGTAGGCGGAAAGTACACGACGGATTCCTCCTTGGTACCCGAGAGCCCCGTGGAGTACAGCTGTCAAAAGAATTTCATCATCGTGATTACGGATGGCGAACCCACCAGGGACAACTTCAAGGAGAAAGATCCGGAGGATACCGCTCGCGGATTTAGTAACTTCTCAAATCTGATCGGCGACTACAATCCCGATGGCGAAAACGAGGAACCCGGCGGCTGCTCCGGTTGTTCTTTGTATCTGGATGATATCGCCAAGTTTATGCACGAAAAAGACTGCCGCCCTGACATGGAAGGCGATCAGACCCTGGATATCTACACCATTGGTTTTACGACCAATGCGACAGCCAATGCGCTTCTCCAGAAGACAGCCACCCAGGGCAATGGACTCTTCTTCACGAGCAATAGCGCCGAGGAGCTTCGCACCCGACTCGTCAGCTCAATTAATGACATCCTCGAGAAGGCGCAGTCCTTCACCGCCGCAACGGTCCCTTCTACCCGGACTGCATCGGGGGGAAGCTTCTACACCAGCTTTTTCCTTCCCTCGGCAAAAACCGCTTTTTGGGAAGGGCATTTGCGAGCGTTCCGGATCGACGCGGTGGGGGATGTCTACGGCCAGGGAGGGGTATGCGCATTCATCGACGACGACGCCGGAGAGTGCAATAGCGGGCCGGCCAATCCCGCGGTTCTTCCTTTCTGGGATGCCGGCGAAGAGGTCCCCCTGCCCTCGAATCGGGCTCTATTTACTTCCAAACTGAGTTCCGGAACTCCGGGGCGAGTCGCTTTTGATAGCGCCCTCAGCGCATCTGATCTCACCATCGAAAACTTCACGGTACCCCCCGACCCTTCTCCTAATCCCATCTACCCCGGGTCCGGGGCGCTCAACGCTGAGGGCTTGGCGGACGAGGTGATCGCCTACGCCCAGGGCTGCAGCTTGGGGAGCGGGGTATCTGGATCCAGCGTGAGTAGCGATATCGCCTGTGACCCCCGATCCTGGCGCCTGGGTGACATCTTTCATTCTGCTCCCGCCGTCATCCCAGCGCCTCGGGCTCCCTTGAGCGATGCCTCTTATCAGGAATTCAAGGCTACATACAGTTCTCGAAAACGAATCATCTACGCCGGGGCCAATGACGGGTTCCTGCATGCTTTCGATGCGGGGGGCCTCGACCTGACGGTATCGCCGCCGGAGTACCTCGATGGAACCGGCACCGAGCTCTTCGGATTTATGCCGTGGGAGGTGCGTCGTAACATCAAGCACCTTCCCATTGATGATCCGACCACACGCACATATTACGTGGACGGATCTCCTCAGGTCGTCGACACTTGGATTCGCGCGAACGAAACGGACACAACTAAATCCGCAACGGAATGGCATTCCGTTCTCATGGGTGGCCTCCGCCAGGGAGGTCGATCGTATTACGCGCTGGATGTAACCAACCCCGAGGATTCAGAGTATCCCGGCTACCTCTGGGAGTTTCCCAACGAGAATGACCCGGATTCGCTGGCTTCTCCGACCTCTATCCTCCCCTACCTTGGACAGAGTTGGTCTCAGCCGATCATCACCCGGGTCAGGGTCAAGATCGACTCGGACAACAACAACGGCGTGGGCTACGAACGTTGGGTCGCGATCGTGACGGGTGGCTATGACCCAACGGGTGACCCCAATGACCATGCCAATTACGACTCGGGCGGGATCATCGGAAGGGCGATCCTGATGATCGACATGGCTTCAGGTGAACTTCTCGCGATAAAACGTTTCAGCCTTTCGGCCAGCGATGCCCAGGCTTCCATGAGGTACGCCATACCCAGCACGGCTGGGGTTCTCGACCTTGATTTCGACGGTTTCGCTGACATTATCTACGTGGGCGACCTCGGAGGCCAGATATTTAAGTGGGTCATCTCTCCGATCGGAGACGACCGCATCAACGACTCGTCTTCTTCAGGCGACTACTCCCAACCGTCTTGGCCCTTCAAGCTCTTCTTCCAGGCACCGGTCACCACCGTCTCGGGTTCCTCCAGCTACTACAAGAGTTTCTTCACTCCTCCTCAAGCTGTCTACGTCGGCCGGCGGCTCCACCTGAGCTTTGGAAGCGGCGAGCGGATGAATATCGGCTTCGATGGCCTCGCGGGTGAAGATGAGAATAATCGCTTCTATACTGTGACCGATCTCGACCCCTACGAGCAGAGCGTCGCGCCCTACGGCACCCTAACCGAGGCCGATCTCACAGAGATCTTGGGGCCTTCGAGTTGCGAGAATATTACCGGGCGCGGTTTTTTCCTGAAGACGGCCGATGGCGAAAAGTTTGTGACCAACGCCGAAATTTTCCAGCACTACGTTTTCGTCGGATCTTTTACGCCCGACACGACCGCTGACCCCTGCACATCGAAAGGCAATGGAACGCTCTATGCGTTTCGGGTCGATTGCGGGCAGGCCATGTTTTCGGATAGCCTCGGTGAGCCCATCATCAGCATCGATATCGGCGCGGGAATGCCTACGGATCCCCAGATCTCGGTTGGGGTCAACGGAAAGGACAACCGAATTTACGTCGAGAAGAGCGGCGCGGACCTCGAGAGCATCGCCGCCCCGCCCCTCAACTTCAATGACGGCTCCCTCATCTACTGGCGAGAGGTAACCCAATGATCAAGCTCCTCGCGGCATTCTCTGCCGCTTCCTGGCTGCTCTTGGCCGCCGGGTCGGTCTCGGCCCAGGAAAAACTACGGGACTACGGTTTCATCGATCACGTCAACGCGGGAACGCGCATCATTTCCGTCAACCAGCGCGAGTACTCGGTTCCCATTCACGTTCGCCCCACCCGCGAGTCAGGAGCCGTGGTTCGCCTCGCCGAGTTGCGCGGGATGCTTCGCCCCCCCGATGCTCTGGTCGCGTCGGACGAGATCGATTTTGTCCGATTTGAGGCGATCAAGAAGCGAGACACCTGGCAGATGGTGAAGATTACCGTTCTCGAAGAGGTCCCCGAGTAGTGTTCTTTCGGGCTTGCGATGCTCGGATTTTGTTCGCTCTAGTGCTCAGCATCGGGCTGGCAACGGCCTGCGATGAATCCCAGAGCGCAGCGCCCAGCGGCGGCTCCCTCGCCGCCCCTCAGACGCAAGCCTCCTCGGACGAACTGGGAGTTGAAGCCGACTCACCCATTATCCACTCGGTGGAGTTCAAACCGCCGAACCTTCTTCCCGGCCGAAGCGTTCGAGCCCATGTGAAGGCGATTGACCCGGGCGGTCACCACATCAGCCTGACCTTTAACTGGACCCTCAACGGACGCCCGGTGGTAGCTGACGGAGAGCAATACAGCCTGCCCGCCCTCGCGCGACGAGGGGATCGGGTTGCCGTTGAGGTCACGGCAAGCAACGCCGGGGCCAGCTCTTTACCTTTCCGCTTGGCAGGCCGGATCGCGAACCGTCGGCCCTCCATGACAGAAATTCGCATTCGAACCGAATCCGGCGACGGCGGCCGCTGGGTGGCGGAGCCCATTGCCGAGGACCCCGACGGCGACCCCCTCTCGTTTACCTATCTCTGGATTCTCAATGGCCAGGATTCCGAGTTTCAGGATTCGACCCTCGATCAGAGCAGTGCGGCCCGGGGCGACAAAATCAAGCTCAAGGTCTGGGCTTCGGACGGCCTTTCGAAAAGCCTTCCCCTGGAATCCGCCCCTTTTGGGGTGGGAAACTCGCCTCCCGAGATCGTCTCGATTCCCCCCACCCTGGATGAAAGCGGCCTATTCCTCTACGTCGTGCACGCCACCGATCCGGATGGCGATACAGCCCTCGACTACTCCCTGGAAAAAGGTCCCCCGGGAATGACAATCGACTCCAAGAGTGGCGAACTGCGATGGCAGGCAACCCTGCAGAACGCAGGAGAGCACGAAGTCCGCATCGCGGTGGCTGACCGCCAGGGGGGAAGCAGCCGCCAGGGTTTCTTTGTTCAGGTCGAGATGGTTCTCCCCCCTCCCCGTTTCGGCGGCGGCTGACTCCGAGCAGATTTCCCGTCGCGCATTTCCTATGCTGGCTTCTCAAACTCTGACGGGAGCCAAGCCATGCCCTACCCCAGCTTTGACGCACTCAAGACCTGGGCCGACAGCTACATCAGCCTCTGGAACGCCGGTAAGAAAGAGGCCTGGATCGAAAACTGGCGCAGCGTCGGTCCCGGGGAATTTCGCATGCTCGACCCCGTCGGCACCCCCGAGAAGGTGGGCTTCGAACACTGTTGCGTCGACTCCTGGGACCTCTTCCAGCCAAGCGTCACTTTTCGCTTCGCTCCCGGCTCACTTTTCATCTGTGAGAACGAAGTCGCCTGGCTGCTCGAAAACCGCTTCGTGGCCGGAGGTGAGGAGAGATTGGGGCTCAGCATCGAGACCTACCGTTTCGAGGACAACGGAGATGTGAATATTCGAACCTACTACAAGGTTCCCCAGCACTCCGACGCCGAGATGGGCAAACTCTTTCAGACCTATCTCCCCGAAAAAAACTGAGCCCGATAGACCTTGGCTCCCCCTGCTTCTCCGAGTCACCGGAAAAAACGAAAGCCAATCAGAACTCAGCCAAATTCCAAGGGGCCGCAATGAATCTCACTGAATTGATTCCCGAGCATTTCGAGCGCTTTTTCGCCTTCTTCGGCGCCGGGCACAACCAGGGCATTGTTCCTACCCGGATCAAGGAGTTGGCCCGGCTCAAAGTGGCCGCGATCAACGAATGCGACACCTGACTCTTCGCCCGCTACGCGTCGGCGACGCGTCAAGGCCTCGACGAAGAAACTATCAAGCAAATCCACCTTCCCGAAGATGAACGGAAGCTGAATCCCAGGGAGGCACTCGCCGTCCGCATGGCGGAGAAGACCGCTCTCGACTACCGAGCGATGGATGCCCCCTTCAAGGCGGAACTCGCCAGGCATTTCAACCCAGCAGAAATTGCCGAGCTCGCCCTGATGATCGGCCAATACATCGCCATGGGCCGACTCCTGGTCTTCGCCGGGGGCGACAAGGCGGCCTGCGAGATCTACGTGCCCGAATACTGA
>JAPKBZ010000142.1 GCA_028823175.1 Myxococcota bacterium | reverse complement strand
CTCGGACGTTGTGTCAGAACACAGCTTGTATGTCCTATCCCCATCCCTATGGGAGCCCGTGGCGGGAAGTGCGGATTCGGACGCCGTGGGACTCGCAGCTGTGCGAGAGTCGTTGCCCCCGCTAGAGGCGGTGCTCCACCGTGGATGACTTTCGCTCCGCGACGATGGCCCGGGTAGGCCGTGTGCTGTTTCCTCTATTGCGCCGAGTGCTCGTGAACGAATGAAGCTACGCGCTCCGTGAGCTCTGGAACCTGTGTGACCGGCAACATGTGGCTTGCCCCGTCGATGACGACAAGTTCGGCGCGAGGCGCCGCTTCTACAAGAAGGTGCGCGACCTCTATCGGCACCAGGAGGTCGTCCTGACCGTGGATCACCATGATCGGGAGATCGATGGGAGACGTGTCGAGATTTTCACCCCAGGCCATGGCCGCCGCTTCTTCTCGGTAGGTGAGCAGTGTGTTCGGGCTGGCAAAATTAGAGGCCAGGGTCGGCAGCCACCAATCCGGGATCGCCTCGCTACCGAAGGCCTGGCCGCTGGAAGCGGCTTGGGCAGCGCGACCGACCGGTGGTACCGCTGCCACCCAACCCAATACAGGCGCCGAAAAAAGTACGGAAGCAATGGCTGGATCGTCTGGCACATCCGGCCAATAGCCCGCGCTACCGACTAACACGAGCCGCCCGATGCGGGAAGGATCCATTCGCGCCGCACGAATCGCGGTGCCACCGCCATAGGACCATCCGACAACCGTCACGTCGGTCAGCCCTTCGCTTTCGAGAAGCCCCAGCAAGTCGCGGGCACTTCCGTCTAGCGTGAACTCGCCATTCTTGCGCGCATCCGAGTTCCCGTAGCCCACCCGGTCATAGGCGATCACGTGGAGATTGCGGCTGGCGAGACTTTCTGTCAGCAGAGCCCAGTCGTGGCCGCTGCCGGGCAGGCCATGAACCAAGACCACCGGCTCGCCGTGACCGCGAACGATCGCGCTGACGGACACGCCGTCTCCAACGGGGATCATCCGATCTCCGGCGGCCAGAGGCTCGACGGGAGCCGGAAACACAACGTAGTAGAGAGGCGGGAGAGCAATCAGAGCGGCAAACGCCAGAGCCAGAGCTAACAGGATGCGTCGCATGATGCCCTCTCATGTCCCAAGACAGTCGCCTGTACCAAGTTAGTCGCCGCCTATGGGCTAGCCCACCACGGGGCTCCCCACCGGAACTAAACATAGCACCCATACGCGGACGCTTTGCCGGAGCCTCGCTGGCTTGAATGCGTTGCCCTGGGAGGTTCTGATCGTCGGCGCCATGTTCGCAATTGCCGTATCGCTTTAGCCCATGCGGTTGAAGCCCAGGCGAACCTTCTCAAGGACCCACCCGTGTGGGGGGGTAGGACATTCAAGCTGCCTTCTGGCACAACGTTCGAGTCTGGGCGTTATGTTAAATCCTTAGGGGAGCCCGTGGCGGGAAAAAGGGGCTTTGAATTTCCTATCCGCTCCGATACTCTCGGGCAGAGCGAATCCGGGGCTTATTCTCCCTACCCGCTCCACTCAGGTGCACGAGAAGCGCGGGCCCACCCACCCGAACCGGAGCGAGCAGGTTAGGAGCATATGCGCCACCTCCGCCGTCCCCGATCGTACGTCCTCGGAGTTTCCATCTTTTGGCCTTTGGCTTTCTTGCCTACCCCGGTGGCAGCCCAGGATCCGGTGAGCTCACCCGCTGCCATCGAGCGATACCAGCCGGTCTTTGAGGGGTGTCGAGGCGCTGATCGCCAGAGCGTGGCGATCCGGGCGTATCGACAGGGCGATGTGGACTACCGGCTGACCGTGGATCCGCACACGCTACGCACCCGCCTCGAAAAGGCCTCGGCGTTGGAATGCGATGCCGATCCCGGAAACGTTGAGGCCCTGCTCTCCGGTACGCCCTATCGCCGTGCATTGGATGTGGAGCGGGAGAGCGAGCACTTGGTGCAGGACGCCGGGATTGTCCGGTCGCTGACGCCGGTTACGGGATATTTCCTCACGGTCGATCTCTGTCCGTCGTCCAAGAAAGGCTTCAACCAGAAGATGTTTGAGACCTTGGAGCATGCCTCGGAAGTGCATGGCACCGCGGCGTTGCCGGTCGCGTTGGCGGTCTCGGGGAGATGGATGAAGACGCATCCCGAGGCCTTTGCATGGCTGCGGGAGGAGGCGGTCGCCGGCCGCCTGCAGGTCACCTGGGTCAACCACACGCTGTCGCATCCCTACGATTCCCATCTCGATCTCGCACACAATTTCATGCGCGAAACAGGCATCGATCCGTTGGCTGAGATCCTGGGGCTCGAGAAACTGCTCTTGGGGCAGGGGATCACGCCGTCGGTCTTCTTCCGGTTTCCCGGGTTGGTGTCCAGCCCGGAGCTGATGCATATCGTCGAAGGTCTGCATCTGGTGACCGTCGGCAGCGATGCCTGGCTGGCCAAGGGACAGCAGCCCAAGCTTGGCAGCGCCATTCTGATCCACGGCAACTTGAACGAGCCAGCCGGGGTGAAGCTCATGCTCGAGTGGGTGGCACGCCAGAAGAAGGACAGCATCTACTTCCTGCCACTGGAGTCCATCGCCGGAACGGGTCGCGATCGGTAAGGCAAGTTCAAGGGCGAACCGCCCGCCACGGGATCCCCTAGGGATTTAACATAACGCCCATACTCGGACGTTGTGTCAGAACACAGCTTGTATGTCCTATCCCCCATAGGGATTTAACATAACGCCCAGGCTCGGACGTTGGGCTGGAAGGCAGCTTGTATGTCCTATCCCCTTTCAGAGCCTGACGGGTGATTCGCTGCCCGCTTCGCATAGAGTAGAGCCAGAGTGAAACGGGGATAGGACATTAAAGCTTTCTTCCAGCACAACGTCCGAGTATGGGCGTTATGTTAAATCCCTAGGGGAGCCCCGTGAGGGGGGCCGAGACTCTATCCGAGAGCCCCGAGGCCTGCGAGCCCGAAGGCGTCTGCTCTGGCGGATAGGAATTTCAAAGGCCCATGGTGCACCCTCGGCCATACCCGCTAGAGGCTAAAGAGAGACGCGGGGGGTCTCGAGAGAGGGCTGGGGTCCATCGGCTGGATCGACTGTGGATCTCGACCCCAACCAAGATGGGGATGCGAAGTCGTCCGATGTGAATGTGGGTCAGTCAAGAGCGCTGGAGACGCCCTACCCCTCTTATCGGTACAGACTGCTCACGTAGGCGTTGGTCGGCTTCGGCAACAAGTCTTGAGGGTGATCGCCACCGAAAGTGGTCAACTTGCTTTTCCCTGTATACGATGAGTTTGCAATCTCTATCTTTGTTCTCGCGTCATAGACCGTGATCTGGATTTCAATCCGATCGGGCTTCGCTGACCACTCGGTCGCGCGCTCTTCCCAGTGCAGTATTTTGGGCCAGACAAAGTAGCCATATTGCTGAACGTCTATTGCTCGCAGACACTCATCAATATCGCAGCCGCTGACCAATTCCACTCTTTTTGCATGCTTAGAAAATGCGGCTTCGACTGCACGTCCGGTCATCATGCCAGTTTTTGGGTACTGGATGCTTCCATACCACCCGTCCGCCGGGACGAGGATGAGAACACCCGCTGAAGGGTTCAGCTTTTGTGCTTGAACCTTGTGGTCAGAATGCCTGTAGCTGGATGCGCAGCCCACCGTAAGCAGCAGGACTGTGGCCAAAATGATTCTCAAGTGCACGGCTTCCCTCGATATCGAAAATTCAAAAAGTGTCTCCGGAGCCCTGTTGCCAACGCGCGTACAAGTTGTAGGCAAGCATCCCATCCGCGCCTTGCGCAATTTTTTCGAAACGACCAAACAGCTGCCGCCTAATCGAACGCCGCAAGGAGGCCGGAAGAATCGCACGTGCCGTGGCAAAGATCAGGGAAGAAGCGCTCATGGCGGCAGAGTGTACACCCTCACTGCTCCCAAGGCGATAGCACGATCCCCCCTCGCCCTGCCCTGGAAATTCTCCTTCGACGCTGGAGAAGTGCGAAACCTAGCAACGGAATAACTTCTATCCCGAGCAGTCCACAGGCATTTTTCCTGCAGAGAAAACGATCGCATTCCGCAGCGCAAGCTTGGCCATCGCGGATCGAAATCAAGCCGTTCTTGTCAAAATCTCTGGAGTCGCAGGCATCGTCCGTTGCCACGTCGTTAGCCTCGAATATCAAATGGATATCGTCCCGGTCCACAGCTCCATCGGCGTCGACGTCGCATATGCGAGGGCTAGGAGGACAAACCACGACACAGGTGCTGGGCTCGCCGGCACATTCGAATTCCGCCTCCGTCTGACAGGTCATACTGCAGCCATCGGCATCAGCAAGATTTCCGTCATCGCACGCCTCTGACGAATTAAGGAAACCATCACCGCAGGTCAACGGGACTCCGGTCGGGTCTACCGAGATCGCTTCGAGAAAACTCACGATGTCGTCGATTTCGTCCGCACTCATGTTTGTTCTTAAGCCGTTCTGCTCCATGATGTTGCCCGCCTCGGTTGAAGGGAAGAAATCCAAGGCGTAGTGATCGACGGCGGAACGGAGATCGGCTGCCGAGTTGTCATGAAAATACGGTGCAGTATTTGCGATCCCCAATAGAGTCGGTGTGCTGAAACGCCGAAACTCCGACGGAAATGAAATGTCGGAATCCCCTGGTCCTCCAGAACAGCCGTCGTCTTCGTTCTCTACCCGGAAGGCGACACCGATATCAAAAACCTCGTTTCCTATGCCCGTTTGCAGCGTTCCGTCCGCATCGGAGAGAGTGGGACCGCTATGGCACGCACTGCAGTGAGCCTGCCCGACGTCACCGTTAAAAAGGTCCCGACCGCGTTGAATCGCCTCGCGATCGGCGCCCATCCTTACGGCAAGGTCAATCATCCGGTCCAAATCGAGGTTGCCGTCCCTCGGAAAGCGAATGGAGTTCATAAACGATTCCATCGCATCGAGCTCAAAACTGGTGGGCATGCGAAAATCGAGTGACCCCACTGCCGGGTCGCTGTTGCGCGCGAGAGTCCGGGGGAAATGCTGCAGGACCGCACTGAGGCTGAATTCGGGCAAGGTGTCGGCCGAAGCACTCCATCCGTAGGGGGCCGTCAATTCGACGTTCAACAGATGCGGGGAGGTCCGAAAAGACGGGCTACGATTAAAGCCTCGAATATTTGCCAGGATGAGACCTCGCTCGTTCCCCATCCTCATCAAGCACGAATTCTCAAGTTCAGCCAGCTCGGTGACGTTTTCCGCCACGAAAAGCGGATCGAGCGGATCGGCTTCGAAGACTTCCGCGATCGTCACCGGGGATAGACCGAATCCATCCACCTCTCGATGGCAAGTAGCGCAGGTTCGCCCATTGCCAGCGAAGGTTTCGTTTTTGAATAGAGCTTGCCCTTGTTCGGCGAGGGAGGCGACCCAGATCTCGCCAATCGTCCCGGCGCTATTGCGCGGACTTGGCACTTCAAGCCGGAAGTCGGCATTGTTGTGGCCACACCCGAAGGCATCGTTGGCACCATTGTCACGATAGCGTTGCAGGCTCTCGACCGATTCACCTGCAATTGGAAGTGCAGGTGCCGGAAATCCGTTGAGGCTAGACGGGGTGCAACCATCGGACTCGGGGGTGCCTTGATAATTACCAAATGCGACACAATGCTGGAGCCCCACCTGCGAACCGTTCCAGGCGAAGCAAACCATGCCGTCATGCGCAGGTAGCTGTCCAGCAAAGATGTAGTCCGCTGCAAGGCCGGTTAGATCGACGAAAGCCTGGCTGGCAACCAGGATGGAGTGAGTGCCGTGTTCCGGATCGGGGAGGCCGAGCATTGGGTCATTCGGAAACTCAAAACTCCCGACCTGAGTTCCCGTAGCATCGTAGAAAAGCAACTCGGCGCGAGGCGATGCTTGGCTTGGCTGCGGGGCCCATTGTGCGTGGGTATCCGGCGCGATCGAAAGCTCGACGAATTGCACATGCGAGTCGCCATTGGCACCGGAGAGCAGTTCGTCGATGCGCACGAGATGTCCGTCTGCGGCCCGCCACGGGATCCCCTAGGGATTTAACATAACGCCCATACTCGGACGTT
>JAPKBZ010000141.1 GCA_028823175.1 Myxococcota bacterium | reverse complement strand
GCGCGAAGCTGCGCCCCGGGCCTCGGCGGATCCACCTCTCCCAATCGGCCCGCAATCGGAGCTCGGATGACATGCCGCTCCCGATCGAGGGCGAGTCTCTCGAGGATGACCTTGCTCTCCTCCAGCGCGCCTTCCATTCCCACCAAAGCGCTCTCGCGAACCGCCACCGCGGCGGCACGGTCACTCAGCCCTCTCCCCTCCGCCCATTTGGCGCGTTCGGATTCTCGACTTTCGGCTGTGGCGAGTGCGCGGAGCGACGCCGCATTTGACTTCGCCCTTTCGAGTTGGGTCTGCGAGGCGCTTCCAGCCACCCGGAGTTTTTTCATCCTTGGAACTTCGCTCTCAGCGAATGAGGCCGCGGCTGCGGCCGCGGTAGCCCGAGCCTCGGCGGCGCCCCGGGTTGCGGTGGCTGCAAACCGAGCCTGTTCGAGCGCGCTCTTGGCGACGCTCAATTCCTGCCGCGCCGCATCGATCTGCGCTGCGAGGCTGTCGCGCCGAACCCTCGCCTCGGCGATCTCCAGATCCAACATCCGAGTGTCGAGTTCGACGAGTGCCTGGCCCGCCTCCACCATCGCACCCACCACAACCCGAGAAGCTGAAATCCTGCCAGAGGCCTGGGCCACCACAGGATATGGCTCGATCGACGCTTCGAGACGAGCCGACGCGCTCACAGCTTTCAGCGTCAGCTCAGCAAAGAAAAACCAACCCAACCAGCCAAGCAAGAGAACGACGCAAAGCACGCCACCCGCCGCCGCGAAGCGCCGCGATCGGGCCTCTGCCTCCTGAGCTCTGAGTGTCTGGGAAAACGGGGTCACGAGAGTCGCTTCGCATGCAGGGAGCTAGACGCGCAGGACTTGGGACTTCGAAGGCGGAATTCGCCTCGAGTCAAACAAAATCGGACCAGGGAATCACGCACCCGACGGGAATCACGCACCCGAAAAGCACTCGACACAATCTAACTAACCGATGCGTGGAAAGAACGCGGGGCTTGAAATTTCCGCTGATCGCGACCGGTGGCTGGTAGCGACGCTAGGCACCCCCGCTGGGAGTGGCTCTCTCGATCTGCTCCGGTGAGAGTGACCCTCCAGAGGAAAACGCCGGCCTCACCGATCGCGAGGCCGGCGAATATCTAGTTGTTACCGAGGGTTGTGACACGCAGTCGTATTGGAGTCCAACGGCCTCGTGCCCCGCGAACATTGGTCCCTTTACGCGTCGTCGTCCGAATTTTCATCTTTTCTCCGATCTCTCTTTGATTGTTTTTTTCCGGCCAGGGGCTTCTCTGGCTCGTAGGAGGTCAGTCGCGAGTTCGCGACCCATTGGGTCAATCCCTACCCAAATTTCCGCATTTTTTCTCGAAATGCTCTTCGGAAGGCGCAGGAGCCGCGACGCGTCGACGTTGTCCATTTTGTAACCCGGGCCGAGGGAATCAAGCCCGCGACGGGACCCCCCGTAGGGATCTGACACAACGCCCACACTCGGACGTTCTGCCGGAAGACGGCATGAATGTCCTAGCCCCCACGACACGTTCCCCCACAGCGCCATTGCCCGAGAAGCGTTGGATATTCTGTGCTCTTGCCTGTCCGGGTGATCTCGCCCCGCGTTCGTTACGGTGCGTTAGCCCCGGTATCCTCCGCTTGCAATCGCGGCAGCACCCTCAGCCAGCAGATTGCGGAGATTCCGGCGAAGGCCTCATACCCAAGAACGCCCCATGTATAGAGCGTGCCGCTGTCATCGATCATCAAGCCGTAGAACCGACTGAGCGCCATACAACTGCCGAGGAAAGCGAGACACCACAACACCTTCTCAAAGTGCCGTCCGTCATAGAGTGCAAGTGCCGCCATCAAGCCAACGGCAAACTGCACGCCTCCATACATCACGCGAATATCTGTGTTGCCCGTCGCGTCGACACCCGCTACACCAATCACGTCCGCAACATTGCCGGTATTGAAGATGCACTGCAGCCCCCACGGCAACCATACGAGCAGTGTGACTATGAGGTAGGGTTTCGAATACTTCACTGCCTCTTCCCTCCATTCAAAGGGTATTCGCCCGCCTGTTTACTGATGCCGATGGTGGTCTTTCACCGACAGTAACGCTCAAAATCTTTGAGTCTACTCAGTCATTTTTTTCTAAGAGTTGATCAAAAAGAAAGCGCCGAGGCCAGTGATCCAGGTCAACACGCACGCTCTTCCGAGGAACAGGAAAACTCTTGAGTCAAGTTCACGAACGCAACACCCGGCTTTCAATTGGCATTGCCATATTCACGATTGCCGTCTTCACGATCGCCGTCCTCTCGAATTTAGCATACGCGGGCACCGGTGATATTGTCGACGGGCCCTTTCAATTCGCTGGCCGAACTCGCATCGATACAGCGTTTGAAAACGTCACAAGCGGCAACAACATCTACGATCCCATGATCGACTGGGCCGCGAATATGCCTGCTGGCTTCCAGGGGATGCGCAGTGCTTCCTACCCCTGGGCTACAACGACGTATGGCAGCGACGAACTCTGGATGGGGACGATCTCTTCGGGCTGGTGTGTATGGCCGTTTCAAAATCTCGAGCTTCCGTTTTACCTGACGACCTATGAGAGTCGATTCACCGGTTGTTCCGTACAAAACGTCCTGGGCACGCCATCTCAAATCTATATCTACAACTTCGAGACTGGAACGCAAGAACTCGTCCACGAAGGCACACTATCCAGTGGAGGCGAAGCGTACGCAGCATCAGCCCAACGACACGACGGCATGACCCGCCTCTCCGTCATGGGCCTGCGGGCCGCCGGCACGTTCGGAGACCTCGTCTTCTTTGCGGGCCACCACAAGCATTCGAACAACGACGGCTGGCTGCGCATCTACGTCTTCAACGCGCGAAAGCGCGCGTTTCTCGGCTTCCGTGATTTGCGTGGCGACACCACCCGCCGCTTCAAGACTATTGTGGATAAAAATGGTGACGAAGGCTTCTATACTATTATCGGCGCCGAAACGGGCATGATGCAAAACGGAAAAGGCCCCACCGTCATGCTGCGCTGGGTTGGCACCGAAGAAGAACCCTTCAAGGGTGGCAATTTCGTGCAGACCGACGACGGCCACGGCGCGGGCTGGGATATCGTTTCCCGTCCGAGCCTCGATGGCCACTACGGCATGATCGGGGATTTCCAACAGTTCACCCATCTCGATGGCAGCGAGCGCCTGATCATGTCTTCCGCTGCACATCCACTTCTCTACGACCCGGATACCGGCGAGAGAAACCCTGCTTTGCACGAATCAGTCATGTTGCTTTCCGAGCCCGTACCCGCTGGTGGTTGGACGCGCGACAACCTCATGGACTTTGAAGTGGTCTTCAACATGGGTCGCTATGACCCAGACGTCAAAGGTCGCTGGGGCGCAAAATGGGGAACGACAAACATCCACCAGGGCTACATCTATTTTGGCACCTACCATCAAGGAACCAACGCCGGCTACCTGCACTTCAAAAAATCCGCTCCTGATCTATACGATCAGCTGACTTCGACCGAAGACAAGCATCTGGAATTCGCGGTCAACCAATGGCGGGCCAGTTCGATTTTCCGGATGAAGTTGGAAGATCTCGATACGATTGCCGCCGGAACCAAAGAGCCTGAGCTCCTCTATGGGTACAAAACCTTTTCAGTAGCGGACGAAACTGGCCATTGGCGCGAACTCGAGAACAACCTTGGGACCCAGCCTCTGTTCGGGGATGCAGGGCTGGGCCATCCAGGAAATATCTATTCGTGGACTTCCTTAAGCAAGGACGGTCAACTTTTCTGGGGATTCTTCGATGCCTTCTCGGGTACGCATGACCTGCTCTTCGAGGCTGACGCGAGCTGGTTTCTCCTCTATCCGGGCTTCGCTGTCCCTGTCCCCTTCTCAAAGTATTTGCGCGACACCAGCTTGACCCGAGGATTATACGACTGGGCGAAGAGCGAGATGGCCAACCGGGGACTTCCCGAAGACTTCGCTCCCGGTGGTGACCTGGTCGTCTTCGAGGGTGACGGCGAGGCGCGTCTCTTGACGGGAAAGGGCTTCGGGAACCCCTGTGCAAATGGTGTGCGCAATGCAGAAGTTCTGAACGACCGGATCTTCTTCGCGACCTCGACTTGGTGCAACCTATCGGATCGGGCCGGCCTCGAGTTCTACGAATACATACCGGCGCTGGATCACAAGCGGATACAGAAAAAGGTTTCGCCGAGCAGCGCTGACGCCCCGTAAACGTTTCGTGGCGCCCCCGCCACGGGGCTCCCTAGGGATTTAACATAACGCCCATACTCGGACGTTGTGCCAAAAGCCAGCTTGAATGTCCTATCCCCACAACGAAGCCATATTCAAGGACGGCTCACTTTGTTGGAGACCGAAGCGGAAGGGACGCGCTGTCGATCAGCTGGCTTGAGCCGACTCCCCATTGCAGAATGCAGTTGAGCGCCGTGGCTAGTGGGACGTCAAGGTGTCGGATGCGCTCGGGGGGGGCGTAGTAGAGGGTTCCGAGGCTGGGAGTGGGCGTGATCGGCACGAAGACCATGAATCCCCCGTCCTTTAGTTCTTCTACGATGAAGGCGATGGAAAAGACGCCCGAGCCGTAGAGATCGACCGCGGCGGGAGAAAAGCGAGTCGTGTCGTCTTCGCCCGCGAAGCTCGCGGACAGCCCGCGCAAAACATTGTATCCAGGGATTCGGTCGAACACGTGTTCGCCGATCCACCGGGTTGCTCGCTCTCCGCTCCGAGTCTGAAAGAGGGCACCGACCGTGAAGCAGAAGCCGAGGAGGATAAGAAAAGAGAGAATTTGTGCGATTTCCGTTCCTCCCAGTTTCTTCACCGGGAGATTGTTTGCAATCGGCGTCGTTGCCATACCGATGACATCGAGCGACTCAGAGACGATGAAAATGATGGCGATTATGGGCAGGAGGCCGAAGAAGCCGCCGATCACGGTGGTCTTGATCAATTCGAATAAGTTTCTCATGAGTTCGGATCTCCGGTTACGTATCTAAAAATTGCTCGCAGACTCGTCCCGATGCAAGCATTGGGGATTCGAACGGCATAAGGGCCCGCAGGAAGGGGCCCCGTAAAAAAACCGTTCCTAGGAGCCCTGCAATGCTTTCAAGGACGATATCGGCTTCTTGGCTGATCGACCCTATGTGTAGCGTCTTGACGTGTGAGCGCTGCCGATGTGAATTCCAAAGGGGCATCCTTGTTGCCCGGCGAGAACAGGTCCGCAGGCTGCATCTGCTGGATAAGTTCCTTTGGGGGAGACCCTGGAGCTCAAAAGGCGGATCAATCCGTTCGCTGAGGCTAAAAGTTGTTCTCATGTCGCCGTAAAATGGATCCGGTCATATACGGACAAGGCGGTTTCGCTTGACTCGAGATCAAACCAGCGAGGAAATTGAGGAGGCGTTGTCTAACTTAGAGGCACTCTGACTGTTTAGGCTTTCTGATCTACCTACTCTGGGGGAAGCATGACGACGGCACCCTCAATTCGATTGGACGAAGACTTTGATGACCCACGAAGCGTCGTCAGAAGATTACATTCGTCAAGCTGGAATCATTTGCCAGGCGGTCACGGGTATGACCAAACGTCTTAAGGTAATCTGTCCCAACCCCTCACAGGGATGCCGGCTGAATGAATATCTTTCGTAATCTCAGAAACGATTGAGGCAAATTGAATGTCAGGAAGTGACTTTTCGAGCCTATCTATTCAATCCCTACTCGTCGGTCTCATCTCGGAAATCCTTGAAGCGTCTGTCGAACTGGAACGAACATAGGTGTCCCAAGGTCTCGACTCTGTGGGCGCGACTCTGTGGGCGCGACGGAACTGCTAGAGGCTCTTGATGAGCACGGTTTTGATGCAGACTATGAAGACCTTTTGGACAACACCACCATTGGGTCGGTTGTAGCGTCCTTACGGAAGAAAACCGAGTATGTATCCAAGGTCTCGACGGAAACCCTGGCGAACACGCCCGTCGGGTTAATGGGACCGCAGGTCATTTGGGCCCACCTTGACAAGCAGGGGTGGGGGTCCTGGGCCAATATCAGTCTTTGTATTTCAATGCCTGCGTCCGTCATTCCCGCCGCCCTCTTGCCGGCGATCGTTCAGGCCCCGCCACGGGCTCCCCTAGGGATTTAACATAACGCCCATACTCGGACGTTGTGCCAAAAGCCAGCTTGAATGTCCTATCCCCCATGGAGCGACAAACTTG
>JAPKBZ010000059.1 GCA_028823175.1 Myxococcota bacterium | reverse complement strand
AGGGGCTTTCGGTCAGGGGCTTTCGGGGAGGGAGAAGGCCGAGAGGATGGCCAAGAGGATGGCGCCCTGCACCACCCACCCGATGCCGCAGACCGCCCAGGCCCGCCAGGTGCTCGTGTAGTCGAGGGCTTGGCGGACGCTGATGACCATGGCAATCAGCATCCAGACCGCCGCCACGACGAAGGCAATCGTCGTCAAGCCGGGCACCAAGCCCAGTAGGCGCAGGAGCCCGGGCGCTGCGGCGAAGCCAGTGGTGCGCAGCAGTTCCCCCTGGTCGGCGCGGGTCTGGGGCTCCGGGAGCAGTCGGGTGCCGATCAGGTAGGTGAGCAAGGCCCAGATATACCAACTCGCGAGGGCGCCTAGGGTGCCGACGACGAGCATGAGGGGCCCGCCCGAGTGGATATTGCCGAGGCCTGCGGCGAGGGAGGAGAGCACAACGACCGCTGTGGCCTGGCCCAGGCTGCTGGTGTCCGCCTCGACCTCCTCGTAGAGTTCGGGATCGAGTCGCATCGCCCGCAGGATTCGGGTCGTGAAAGTGCTGGAAGCGGCAGGCACGTCGTTCATGGTTCGACCTCCTCGAAATTCATTGGGGTTGTCGTTGGGGGCCTGGCGCCAGGGTAGGCCACCCGGGCTCGGCTCGCCGAGGCCGACGGCCCCAGGCTCGGGGGCTCGTTTTCGCGGTGGGCGAACGGGCGCGTCGAAGGGTTAGACTCCCGATCCGGTGTCGTCCGAGTCGTGCCCTCCCCCCCCTGAAAGCATCGAAGGAAATCGAATGGCTCTCCTTGCACTGCCCTCGCGTTGGCTGCTCTCCACGCTCTGCTTGTCGATCGTCTGTCTCGCTCAGGCATTTCCCTCGGGCGCGGAGGATTCGAAACAGCTGCTCTGGGGCGATACCCATCTGCACAGCAGCAACTCCTTCGACGCCTACTTGAACCGCAATATGTCGGCAGACCCCGCGACCGCCTACCGCTATGCCAAGGGCTTGCCCGTGGTGCACGCCTACCATCGCGGCCGGATTCAGATCGAGACGCCCCTCGATTTTCTCGTGGTCTCCGATCATGCCGAGTATCTCGGGGTCATGCGTCATATCATCGAGCGCGGAATTCCCAGCGATGATCTTGGTCTTGTCGACCGACTCACTGCCCTCTATATCGAGTGGTGGATCACCGGGGTGGTCGAGGACGATGAGGGGCAGTCGGCCTTTGCTTCGTTCCTGCCCAATACGAAATCCGTGGAGGCGGCGGCAGCAGCGCCTCAAAAATCGATTATTCCCAATAGTGATTTGATCGAGCGCACGGTCTGGCAGGAGGCGATTCAGATCGCCGACGAGTTCAACGAACCCGGGAAATTCACGGCCCTGATCGGCTGGGAGTGGAGCTCGATTCCGTCGGGTGCGAATCTTCACCGGGTTGTCTTTACCAGTTCTGGGGCGGATGTCGCCTCGAAGTTCCAGCCCTTCAGCTCATCGCAAAGCATGTACCCCGAAGATCTCTGGAACTGGCTCGACGAGACGTCGAAGGCCACGGGCGCGGAATTCGTCGCGATTCCCCACAACTCGAATATCTCCAAGGGCTATATGTTCGACACCAAGACCCTGCGCGGTGCTCCCTATACGGAAGCCATGGCGCGCAAGCGGGCTCGCTGGGAACCCGTCGTCGAGGCGACCCAGATTAAGGGCGATTCGGAGACCCTGGCTCTCTTTTCTCCCGAAGATCCCTTCGCAGACTTCGAGACCTACCCCCACTACATCGAACAGAGCCCGGGCGCCTATGATCCCAAGCCCGGCGATTATGTCCGCCCCGCCCTGCTTCGCGGACTCGCCATTGAGGAGAAGATCGGTTTCAACCCCTACCGCTTCGGGCTGATCGGTTCGACGGATTCACACACCGGTATGGCGTCGGCGGAGGAGCCGAATTTTTGGGGCAAGTTTCCCCGAGACGGGATTCCGGAGAACAAGGCCAGACGCTGGCGGATGTCCGAAGGCGCTTCGGGGCCTTCGGGTTGGTCGATGTCAGCCTCGGGGCTCGCGGCGGTTTGGGCCGAGGAAAATACCCGGCAAGCGATTCTCGAAGCCTTCCGCCGGAGGGAGGTCTACGCCACCACGGGCCCGCGCATTGGTGCCCGGGTATTCGGCGGTTGGGATTTTGGCGAAGTGGAGGCGGCTTCACCGAATATCGCCAAGGTCGGCTATGCCCAGGGCGTGCCGATGGGCGGCGAACTGGCCCGAGGGCCCGAGGGCGGGGCACCCACCTTTCTCGTCCAAGTCATGAAGGATCCGAAAGGGGCCAACCTCGACCGGGTTCAGGTCGTCAAGGGTTGGATCGACGCGGCGGACAAGACTCACGAGCGCGTCTATAACGTGGCCTGGTCGGGCTCGCGGCGCCTGGACTCGGGAGGCCGCCTGGCCCCAGTGGGCAACACCGTAGATCCGACGACCGGTCGCTACACCGATACGATCGGAAGCGCCCAGTTCGCCGTGGCGTGGACGGACCCGGAATTTGACGCCGAGCAGCCCGCCTTCTATTACGTGCGCGCGCTCCAGATCCCGACGCCAAGGCACGCACTCTATGACGCGCTCGCGTTGAACCTCGACCCGGAGACGCTCGAGGGCCCGTGGTGGATCCAGGAGCGCGCCTATACGTCGCCGATTTGGTACCGCCCCTAGCCCGAGGCTAGGGGCCCGTTCGGCGCCTAGTCGTCGGCCTTTTCCCGGCCCGCTTCGAGAACGGCCTCGTAGGCGTTGCCCGCGGCTTCGACGGTTCCCTCGCCTTCTTTACGGTCTTCGTCGTAGGTGTCCTCGAGGAGTTCCTCGGAGTGCTCGACGTTGTCTTCAAGCTCGTCCGCCGTCGCTTCTGCTTCATCGACGAGATGGTGACCCGCGAGGACCGCGCCCGGCGTGGCCATCAGCGCGAGGCTGGTGAGCAGGGTTGTTCCGGCGGAAACGAAGGTGCGATTTGCCATGGGGTTCCCTTCCTGGGATTCTCAAATTCTCGAAAAGGTGTGCAGGTGGCGCGGGCGGAAAATACACAAAACTTGGCCCGGCGACGAACCCCGCCCCGGCCCGAGAATCGCGGTTCCCAGACCTCGCCCGGGGGCGGGAAAAGGGTCCTCGTTTGGCTCTTGGGCGCTCGGGGATACCCGCCGGGCTACTCCCCCTCGAATTTCGGGGCTCGCTTGCCCACGAAGGCGTCGACGGCTTCCTGGCGGTCGCGCGTCAGGTTCGTGAGTAGCTCGTAGGCGAAGGCGGCGTCGCTGATCTTGTTCGCGTTGTCGCGCAAAGAAATATTGATGGCGGCCTTGGTCCAGCGCACCGCCCAGCGAGGGTTGGCGAGCACCTTGGCCGCCATTTCATCGACCTTGGCATCCAGTTCATCGGCGGGGACGGCGTAGTTGATCAGGCCCATCTCAGCCGCGGTGGCCGCCGACATCAATTCCCCGGTGAGCAGGTATTCCTTGGCCCGGGCGTAGCCGATCAATTGGGGCCAGATGATCGCCCCACCATCGCCGGCGACTAGGCCCACCTTCACGTGGGGGTCACCGATCTTGGCTCGCTCGTCGGCGATGACTATGTCGCAGAGCAGCGCAATCGAGGCGCCGAAGCCCGCGGCATGGCCATTGAGGCGGCAGATCACCGGCTTCTCGAGATCGAGCAAGCCGGTGAGGGTGCGCCGGGCGTCGGGTAGGATTCCGCGAAACTCCCGGGGGTCGTCGATCATCTTCTGGAACCAGTCCATGTCGCCGCCCGCGCAGAACGCCCCGCCCCGGCCGGTGAGGATCACCAAGTCGCTGGGCGCGTCGTCCTGAAGATCGCGAAGCAGCCGTGGGAACTCGTGGTGCATGACCTCGTCGACGGCGTTCGCTGGCCCTAGGCCCGCCAGGCTTACCCGGAGGATGCGGTCATTCCGGGAAAATTCAAAGCGCTCGTAGGATTCGAAATCGATTTCCATGCGATCAGGGCTCCGTAGACATGGCTCCGGGGGGGGTCTGGGTCGGGTGTGGACTCACAGGGGAGGCTAGGAGGGCTCTTTCGAGGGGAGAGCTCCCCGGAGGGGGGGCGCGTTACTCTGTCGTAATTCGGACCGACCTCAAATTCTCTTCGATCAATCGTAACCCCTAAGTATATAATGGAAATATCACGATAAGACGATTTTCCGAGGAGATGTAATGGGTCTTACCCCCCTACGGTTTTTTGCCCGCTTTTTTCGAGGCTGCAGTTCGAGGCGCTCGATGAGCATGGTTGCGTTGCTCGCGGTGTTGGGTTTGCTGGTAGCGCCCTCGGCGCTGGCCCACCTGGCCGCTTACCCGATCGGCGCGACGGTGGTTTCGGTGGACACCCAGGGCGACCCGTCGACCTGGCAATTCCTCTTTACGACGAGTGGCCAGGGTTCCATTCTCGTCGATCACGACCCGGCCGCCGAGGAGACCTCGCTCTTGGTGCGGGGCACCGGCGCCAACGAGGGCCGAACATCGTTGATCCGTTTGAATCCGGCAAATTGGGCTCCCGACGGGACGGGCGGGCATGAGTACACGGACGCGACCGGCGCCGACGGCGGCGTCACGAGCGTGACCTATTCGACGGGAAGTCTGTCGATCACGGCAGCCGGGGCCAACTGGCCCTGGGAATTGTTGGGCGCACAGGACCAGGTCTTCGTCGAGTTCTGGATCGCCCAGGAACTCTATTGCGCAGAGTTCTCTTCGGCCAGCGCCGTGGTGACCATCAACACGGTCGGGCACTACGTCGCCCTAAATGCATCGGCACCCGGAGCTTGTGAAGCCCCGGTTTGCGGCAACGGTGTGCATGAACTCGGTGAAGAGTGCGACGACGGTAATTTTGACAACGGGGACGGGTGTACCGACCAATGCCTCGTGGCCGCCTGCACCTCACCCGAATATTCGAGTACCTGGGAGGCCATCCAGGCCGAAATCATCGGCCTCACCCCCGCCGACGCCTATCAATGCCTTTTCTGTCACGCCGCTGTGCCCGTGGGCAATACCCTCGATCTGACCCCGGCCAATGCTTACGCAAACATGATCAACGTCCCGGCGGCCAATTTCTACACCACTCACGATTATGTGGAGCCTGGGGAGCCGATCGCGAGCTTCTTGCAAGAGAAGATGCAGGCGGCCACCAATGGGACCCTGCTCCCCACCGGCCAGGGTAACGGCATGCCGCCGCTCGGTCCGCCGCTGACCGTGGATCATCTCGAAGCCGTTTCCAAGTGGATTCGCGGAGGGTCTCCCGAGACCGGCGTAGTCGAAGGGACCGCCGCGCTGCTCGCCACCTGTCTGCCGCCCGCGACGCCCCTGAAGATCCCAAAGCCCGCTCCTCCGGCCGCGGGCACCGGCGTGCAATTCCTCCAGACCGCGTACGACCTGCCCGGGGAGAGCGAGACCGAGGTCTGCATGGCAACCTATTACGATGTCTGTTCTTCCGGGATCGTTCCTGTTGATCAACAATTCGACTGTCCCCAGGCCTTCGGCATCAATAACTCCTCGGGCAAGTGTTTCTACTACCACCGCCGAGTTCTCCGCCAGGATGGGCAATCGCATCATTCGATCATTCATATCTATAAGGGCGATTACGATGTGAGTTATGAGGACACAACGACCTCACATGGCCTACAGGATTTCGGGCCCTTCGACTATAAAGCGGGCCCGAACAAGGGCATGGCCTGCGACCCGAAGGCCGTGGATCCCGCCACCGGGACCAATAACGATTGCAGCGGTCGGGCCGTGCCGACCCTGGCATGTCTCTCGGCATTTCCTCCGACAATTTTCGGGGTGCCGGATTACGGGAACGGGAACGGCAACGCACCCTCCTTCGCTGGCTCCCAGGAACCCTATGCGGAGACGGAGTTCGCGCCTGGGGTCTACGGGGTTCTCCCATGTTCAGGGACGCTGGTTTGGAACTCACACGCGTTCAACTTGACCCCGACGGATACGACCATGGAGCAGTATCTGAATATCGACTTCGCTGCGCCCGCCGACCGACTCTTTCCGGCTCGAGCGATCTTCGACTCGGCCTCGATCTTCTCTGAAGACGTGCCCGCATACCAGACCCAAGAGGTCTGCCGAACCTATACCGTCGAGCAAGGCGCGCGCCTCTTTAATATCAATTCGCATACCCATCGCTGGGGAGTTCTGTTCAGGGCGTGGGAGCCGCCGAATTCTCCCTGCTACCCCGACGCGAATGGGAACGGGTGCTCGCCCGGTGACCCCTCTCAGCTGATCTACTACAGCACGGACTACACGGATCCGGTGCAGTTGAATTTCAGTCCGCCGATCCTTTACGACAGCGCCAACCCCGATGATCGAACTTTCCGCTACTGCAGCGTCTACGATAATGGGTCAACGCCGACGAGCCCTAGCGTGAAGCGCCAGAGCACTTCGCCTTCGGCCCCGGGCGGCCTCGGCCCCTTCGTCTCGGGCGGCCCGTGTGCTGATACGGAAACCACCTGCTTCGGCGGCGCTAATGCGGGAACCTCTTGCAACGGGAACGACGCCGCCTGTGATAGCGGCATTTGTGATGCTTGCCCGGTGAACGGCGGGGTGACGACCGGGGACGAGATGTTCATCTGGATCGGCACCTATTACATTCCCGAACCCTCGCGGGTTCTTCTGCTGGTGACTGGCCTGGCGGGACTTGTCGGTTTGGGGCGCCTGCGGGCGGCTTCTCGCCGAGATGGGAATCTCCCCGGGGAGTGAACTAGAACTAAAGGGAAAGCACGACTGCATGTTTCGTCCTTAGCGCGTATTGGTTAGCCTTCCATAGGAAGAGACCGCGTTGGGAGATGAGGATTGGCCAGTGGTTCCGGGTTGAGCCCACAGGAAAACGAGGGTCAGCTAGGCCAGTGCCTTTCGGCCCTCCGGCCCCGGCTCGTTTTTTTACTTCTCTGCGCGCTTTTGGCTCTCGCGTGCGCGTCTGTGGCGTGGCAGCCCGTGGGTTCGCGACGTACCGAGCCCGTCCCCGGAGTGGTGGGAGTGGGGGCCGACGAGTGCCAGGATTGCCACGAGGCGATCCACGGGACCACCGGCATGCCCGCGTACCATTCGGATTGCGAGAGCTGTCATGGGGGTGGGAGCCTTCACTCAGAGAGTGAAGCCGTGGCCGATATTCGCCACCCCGACAGCGCGGATTGCCTGACCTGCCATACGCCGGGCCGCGATACCCACCTGCAATGGGGCCTTGGCGGGCATTCCCAGGCCGGTCTGATCTGCAGCGATTGCCACGATCCCCATAATGGAAATCGGCTCTCCCTGCGCGAATTCAAGCGCTCGGGCTTCCCGGATATGGATGCGACGTCGCAGCTCTGCGTCGAGTGTCACTCGGACGTAGGGGCAGAGCTCCGCTACCCGAGCCACCACGCGGTGGGCGAGGGGGCTATGAGCTGCACGAGTTGTCACGACCCACACGATGATCCCCGCGTCATTGCCGGCGGGCCCACCCAGCTCTGTGCGGGGTGCCACCAGGATTTCATGGGCCCGTGGGTCTACGAACATGCTCCGGTCTCCGAGGATTGTGGCACCTGCCATTCTCCCCACGGTTCGGTCACCACGGATCTCCTACAGACCGCCCAGCCGATGCTTTGTATCGGCTGCCATACCCTGAACGACCCGTTCCACCAATCGCTGCAGGGGCCCGGGATTCTCACGAACGCACCCATCGGTCAGGATTTTCCGACCAGTCCCAACCAGCAGATCAAGCCCCGGGTGCCCACGGACCGCAACCAGGCCGGAACCTTCCTCCGACGCTGCACGGATTGCCATGGGGCCGTGCATGGATCCTATACCGATGAACACCTTCGGCACTGATCCCAGGGCAAGGAGAGGCTGGCCTGGCGCAAGGCGCGCCGGGAGGGCCGTGGCTCTTTTCGCGGCAAGCCTGGCTTTCGGGACTGCGGCCCTGGCCGAGGAGAGGGCAGACAAGACAAAGTTTCAGGGTTCGGCCACCCTGGGCGCCGATTTCTACGTGATCGAGAACCCTTTCGACACCGCCAACGTCACCGGCTTTTTCGATCAGTACCGCTATATCCGGGACAAGGGGGCCGAAGTGCCCTTCTTTGCCGACCTCACCCACCTCGACCTGGGGTGGGTGCACCCGGACGAAACCTACCTGCTGCGCCTCGAGCGCTGGAGTCGCAACGCCATCAACGAGAACAGCCGCTTGGGGATTCGCTTCAAGGGGCTGACGGTGGACGCGGAGCTCAGGCGCTATCGCAGCGATGCCCTGCGATTCTTTCCCCTCGGAACCGAGGACGATTGGGCGGGCATGCCCCTCGGCTTGGGCTTCGGAACGACCTACAACCCCGATGTGCCGGGGCTCATCACGGGCTTCAGCAGCGATGTGGGCGCGGTCTTCGATGGCAATTATCGAATCGGAGTCGAGCGCCTCGCGTTCGCTAGCGAAATTGCATTGCGCCCCGAGGGCTTCGGCTATGACAACAAAGTCTTGAAGCAGGCCAGCCTGCGCGCGGGCTACGGCAGCCGAACAGGGAACCGTCAGGACAGCTTTCTCCTCGACCTCTCAGAAACCCTCGAACCCACTTCACGTTTCAGGGGAAACCGCAGGGCCATCGACCAGAGTGTCACCCAGGCGGGCCTCGGAGCGATTATCGCCCTGGCCCCGGGCGTCGACGCGACGCTTGATTTCGATGTCGATCGCTTCCGTGAATCCGCTCCTGTCGTGACCCTGGGTGGCCTAGCCAGCGCGCCGGGAAACGGCTTTACCCCGAATCCCGCCGCGGACTCCGGCCGCGAATTTTTCTTCGTCCCCGATACGAATCGCTACACCGGCTCACTCCAGGTGACGGCGCGCCGAGCCGGGGCCGTGGTGAGTGCCGGGGCTTTCGGAACGCATTTGGAGCAGACCGGGCGGCTCTCGAACCTTCAGGCGCAATATAACCTGGGCCTCAACAGCACGACCACGGCATCGGCCCACATCGACGCGTCGATGCCCCTTGAGTTCGAGGGATCGAATTTAGAACTCTCGGGCTACGTGAAATATCTCTATCGCAAGAGCGATACCGATGCGGATGCCTTCGCTGCGCTGGATCCCGTGGGCTCGAGCCAGGAGTCGCCCTATATCGAAGAGCGAAATGAGCTTCGCGGCAATCTCGAAATCGCGGCGAGGCCCCTGCCCTCATCGCGGATCGCCTTGGGCTATGCGGTGGATTGGGTGGACCGCGACCTCGCCTACCCCTCGGGCAATGGCGGCATCCAGCCCGACGTATCGGTGATCCACCCCGAGAGTCTCAGTCACCGGATTTTCTTGAAGGGGCATGCACGCCTTTTTCGTTCGCTCCAAATTGCCGGCGAGATCGGACAACTGTGGGCGCCCAAGGTGGCTTACCCCACCGATCTGAGCGAGGCGACTTCGTTCACTGCCCGGGGCACCTACACCCTGGATCGCCGCCTCGTATCTTTTCCCGTAACCCTCGCCCTAGCCGCCCGTGTCCTCGACGGCAAGAATGATAAATTCGACCTGCCCGGCCCCGGCCCGGTCTCGAACGGTGAGCGCCGTGCGAAGAAATTCGAGCGAACGGATTGGGGCTACGACCTGACCCTCAGCCTGGTGCCCCAGAATTCGTGGGTTGTCTACGCGACCTTTTCCCAGTCTGGCGATGAGCAAGACTCGGATTATGTCCGGACTACCCTGGCCCGATCCGCCGGGGGCGGCGCGTTCTACGTCGATTCGATTCCGCATTACGAAAGCGATCTGAAATCACTTCTCGTGGGCACCCGGCTCTCGGATTTGGCCGGAGTGGACGTAGCCGTTTCAGCGGCCCTGACCTGGGCGGATATGCTGACTCGGGGCGCGGCTGGGGTGGGCAGCAATGTCGGAGAGTTGATCAACGTCGCCAACCGGATCGAGAGCCGGATCCTGACGCTGAATAGCGACGCGGATTATCGAGTTCGCGAAAACCTAGGCGTAGGGGTCGGTTACCGCTTCCAGCAATTCGTGGACGACGCTCAGGTGAGCCTGCTCGATCTCGACGAAACCGTGCACACGATTTCGCTCCGCTTGACCGCCGACTTCTGAGGCCAGGGCGGGCTAGTTGCCTTCCTTCGCCTTTTTCTCCTCGGCTTTTTGCTCCTCCCGGAGTTCGAGGTAGTGCCCCTTGACGTGCTCCGGAATCGGGTGGGCAATCCTGCTCAGGGCCTGGTCATAGTCGAACCCGGTCGTCGATCCGTCGGGGAGGGTGTAGCGACGGGGGTCGAAGGTGGGACTCGATTCGTTGTGGCAGTGCTCGCAGATGCCCGACTCAGCACTCGGATCCCAGAGTCCCTTTTTTCGGGCCTCGTCGAGGTCGTCCATGATTTTCTTCTTGCGGTAGTCGCGCCCGGGCCCATGACACGATTCGCACTGAACGCCCTCTTCTGGGTTGAGGGGCTTCCAAATCATCTCGGTCGGGACTCCGTACGCGGTGGCGTGGCAGACCAGGCACTCCGGGGCTTCCGACGGGGGAGCGCTTACCCCGGCCTTTCGGGCGATAACCAGGGAGGCCGGCTTGGCGAGGGTGGCCACGGCGCTGCGGTGGGGGCCCTTCTGCCAGATTCCGTTCTGGTCGCCCATGAGTTCCTTGCCGTGACATTTTTTGCACTTCCGCGCTCCGATGAACTTGTGCTCGATCTCGGCCCCGGCATCGCCAAGGCCCGGCGGAAGCGCCGAGCTCACGCCGGGCCCAAGCCACAGCCCAAACCACAGCACGAGCACCAACGCCCTGGCGAGGTTGCGGGCGAAGCCGGTCAGTGAGTTCACGAAGCGCTCCAAGCCATCGGCTTCAGCTCCCCAGGGCCCATTCGGTTTCGGCCAGAAGTTTTTCCATGAACGAGACCTCGTACGCTTCGGAGGGGTTTTCCCGAACGAGTCGGTCGAGCACTTCCGCGTCCTTGCCCACGAGGATGCGCCAGTCCTGCCGGCGGACGCCCTCGAGGATGATCGTGGCCGCTTCAGAGGCCGACATAGGGGCCTCGTCGCGAAAGCTTTCGGCGCTGGCTATCAGGGCGCTGCGAATTTCGTCGCTGGTCGCCCCCCCGATATCCAGGCCCATTCGCTCAAGGCGGTCTCGGATATTCACGAGTTTCTCTTCGGGCAGTTCCTTGGGGTCGCGACCGAGGATGCGGCCGGAATTGATCACGATGGAGGTTCCGATATGGCCAGGCATCACGAGGGAGACGCCCACATGGGGGGCATTGATACGGAAGTCGTTGACCAGGGCCTCGGTGAAACCCTTGACCGCAAATTTTGCGCTGCTGTAGGCGCTGTGGGCGGACGTGGGGCCGAGGGACGCCCAGAATCCGTTGACGCTGCTCGTGTTGACGAGATGGCCCTCGGGACTGGCCACCAGCATGGGGACGAAGGCCCGGGAGCAGAAGTAGACGCCGCCCCAACAGACTTCGAACGTCTTCTCCCACTCCTCGCGATCGTCCACCACGAAGCTACCGCCGGCGCCGATGCCCGCGTTGTTGAAGAGCAGGTGGATATGGTCCGTGTCGTGGGCTTCGGCGACCGCATCTCGAAACGCGAGCACCGCGGCCTCATCGGAGACGTCGGCCTCGAAGGTGGCGATGCGCGTTCCCGTCGGCGCCGCTTGGGCGCAGAGCAAAGCGGTCTGCTCGAGATTCTCATTGGAGACGTCGCATAGCGAGACGTGGCACCCCTCGCTGGCGAGCTGGACGCAGAGCTCGCGGCCCATGCCCGAGCCGCCGCCGGTGACCACTGCAATCTTGCCCGAGAAATCGCGCATGCTTTTCGTTTCTCCTCTGATCTTCTCTGAGGGATGCCGGCGCCGGCGGCCGGGCGTTCAAGTTTGGCACGTTTCCCGGGCCGAGGCGGCGGGGCTTGCGTCCCTCGCCCGTCTCACCTACTGTCGAACGACTGTTCGAAACACTTGTTCTTCTGGGCTTCTCAACGACTTTGCCGCTGCTGGTTCTCGCTGCCCTCGGTCCTCCCCCCCCGCCGTCGTTTGAGTCTCTAGGTCCTCTTGGACACGTTTAAGTATTTGTTTTTACTCAGCTTCTCATCCCCGGAAATATTTCGGTACAAGCCAGGTACCCCCCCTATGCCCCCCCGCTCTCCCGCTCTTCGGGCCCTCCAGCCCGATGCGTCCACCGGTGACACGAAGGCCCGCCTGCTCGACGCCGTGGTTCGGCTCTTTGCCGAGCGCGGTTTTCACGCGACCTCCATGCGCGCGATCACCCAGCTCGCCGGCACCAGTGTCTCCGCGGCCAACTACCATTTTGGGAGCAAAGAGGGACTGCTCCGGGCGGCTCTGATCCGCCGGACCCAGCCGCTCAATGTCGCCCGGCTCGAAGCGCTCGCCCAGGCCGAGACCCAGGCCAGGGGAGGCGCCGAAGGCATTCGGGCCATCGTTAGAGCCTATATCCTGCCCCTTCTCGAAGCCGCTTCGGAGATCGGCGAAGACGCGGGGCCTCGCCGCAGCCTTGCGGCGCGTCTTTACGTCGACCCGCCTGAGGTCGTGCGCGGAGTTCAAGAGGAAATTTTCGCTCCCGTGACCCAGCGCTTTCACGACGCGCTCCAACGCGCCGCCGGCGACGTCGACCCCAAGGCGGTTGATGTGGCGTTGAAGCTCTCCCTGGGTGTCGCTCTTCACTCCATCGGCGGACATTTGGTCTGGCCAACGCCGGCACAAGATCCGTTGGGTGCACAAAAGGAAAAGATGATCGATGGAATGGTGGCCTTTGCGGCTGCCGGCATCGTTGCGTTCCTCGACCTTGAGTCGGTCGGAGAAATAGCTTCAGGGGAAAGCCACAAATGAAACGAGTCCTTTTCGTACCGCTCGCGATTCTCGGGGTGGGCGTGGCGGTGGTCATGCTCCTGATCGAAACTCGTCCGAAAGCGGTTCCCACGGTGATTGAAGCGCTTGCGCCGCTGATCCGGGTACAGACACTCAGCCCCATCTCGTGGCAACTTTTCGTCGATGCCCAGGGGACGGTCAAGCCTCGGACCGAGAGCGAACTTAAGGCCCAGGTTCCGGGCGAGGTTGTTTGGGTCGCCGATGCCCTCGTGCCTGGGGGTTTCTTCGAAGCGGGTGATTCCCTGCTGAGACTCAATCCCGCCGACTACGAGGCCGATCTTGAGAGCGCCCGTGCGCTTTTGGCTCGGACCGAGAGTGAAGCGGGTCGAGCCCGCAAGGAGCTGCGGCGCCAGCGCTCCCTGGCCGACCGCTCGGTCGCGAGCCAGGCCCGGATCGATGATGCCGAAACTGCGGCACACGTGGCGGAGTCGGGGCTGCGCGAAGCCCTAGCACGCCTGGGGCGGGCCGAGCGCGATCTCGGTCGAACCGAAATCTATGCCCCCTACTCGGGCCGGGTGCGCTCGGAAGGCGTGGACCCCGGGCAATTCGTCAGCCGGGGTGAGGCGCTGGCCAAAATCTACGCCGTGGATTACGCCGAGGTGCGTCTTCCGATCCCCGATCGGGAGCTTCGCTATCTCGACATTCCCCTGGGCTATCGCGATTCTCCGAAGCGCCGCCGGCCCGCTGTGGAAGGAGTCTATTCCATTGATGACTTGAGCAAAGCCGGGGAGGGGTCGGCCGAGGGACCTCGGGTGGTGCTGCGGGCAGAATTTGCGGGTGAAAATCACGCCTGGGAGGGACAGATCGTTCGCACCGAGGGCGAGATCGATCCCAAGAGCCGGATGGTGACCGTGGTGGCGCGAATTGAGGACCCTTATGGGCGCAAGGACGACGAGGGCCGCCCGCCGCTTTCGGTCGGCCTTTTCGTCGAGGTTGAGATCACGGGGCGCGTGATTCCCAACGCCATGGTCATCCCGCGCAGTGCGCTGCATGAAGGCGAGCGCGTGCTTGTCCTGGACTCGGAAGATCGCCTCTATTACCGCCCCGTTGATGTTCTCCGGACCGAGCGTGAGTTGGTCGTTATTGAAGGGGGGCTCGAGGCCGGTGAGCGTATCGCAGTCTCGCCTCTGCCCGATGCGATCGAAGGAATGCTGGTTCGAGCGCGCGAGGAAGAGGGAACGACCGGGCAGGAGAGAGGCGCATCATGAAGGGCGCTATTGCCTGGTTTGCGGAAAATTCGGTCGCGGCCAACCTGCTGATGGTCTTGGTGTTGGCAGCGGGCATGGTGGCATTGCCTACGATCAAGCAGCAGACCTTTCCCGACGTCGATGTGGACATTATTCAGATCGGAGTGCCCTATCTCGGTGCCTCCCCCTCGGAAGTCGAAGAGGGTGTTTGCATTCGCATCGAAGAGGAATTGCAAGGGGTCGATGGTATCGACCAGATGACGTCATCCTCGGCCGAAGGCGCCTGCGGGGTCACTCTCGAGATCCTCGCCGGTCATCCCGCCGACCGGGCGCTCTCCGAGATCAAAAATGCAGTGGATTCGATTTCGACATTTCCCGCCGAAACAGAAAAGCCCATCGTCAACCACATCGCCCTTCGGCGAAATACTTTGCAGATCGCTCTCTCGGGAGATGCAAGCGAACGCGCCCTTCGTCTCTATGGCGAAAATATTCGAGAAGGCCTCCTTTCCCTCCCCGAGGTCACCCAGGTAGGCCTCTCGAGTGTGCGGGCCTACGAGATTTCGATCGAAGTCTCGGAGTCGTCCCTACGGCGCTATGGGCTGACCTTCGACGAGGTCGCCCGGGCGATTCGCCGCTCGTCCCTGGATCTGCCCGGTGGAGCGATCAAGACCGAGAGCGGCGAAATTCTGCTTCGTGCGAAAGGCCAGGCCTATACCGGCCGAGATTACGAAGAGATCGTGATCCGCAGCGGCCAGGATGGGACGCGACTTCGTCTCGGTGATGTCGCGACGGTCGTCGACGGCTTCGAGGAAAACGAAAAATACGCCACTTTCAACGGAGAGCCCGCGGTGATGATCGGGGTATTCCGGGTGGGTGACCAAAAAGTATTGAGCCTGGCCCGGGCGGTGAAGAAGAAACTGGTGGAGTTGGAAGCCCGCTTGCCCGATGCCCTCTCGCTTACGGTCTGGCGAGACGATTCGAGCTATCTGCGCGATCGCCTGAACATTCTTTTGAAGAATGCCTACGGCGGCTTCGCTCTCGTTTTCGTGGTGCTGGCCCTCTTTCTGCGATTACGATTGGCACTATGGGTCGCGTTGGGCGTCCCGGTTTCTGTTATGGGTGCGTTGGCCGTTTTTCCGATTTTCGATTTCTCAATCGACGTCCTCACGCTATTCGCCTTCATCATGGTCTTGGGCTTGCTCGTCGACGATGCCATCGTTGTAGGTGAAAATATCTATACCCATCAGGAGCGCGGCGAGGACCCGCTTCGGTCGGCCATCGTAGGGGCCCAGGAAGTTTCCGTTCCCGTCATTTTTGGTGTGCTGACCACGGTCGCGGCCTTTCTTCCGATGATCGCGGCACCGGGCTCAATGGGCGATTTCTTTGGCATGATCGGACTCGTGGTCATCATCGCGCTCTTCTTTTCGGTCGTGGAGTCTCAGTTGGTGCTGCCCTCGCATCTCGGGCATCACGCGGGAAAAAATGTCGGAGGCCCACCGACCGAGCAGGAGCAGAGCCGCTGGAAAAGGCTACAGACGACGCTCTCGGGTTCTCTGGTTCGCTTGGGCCGTCGGGGATACCTGCCTACTCTGCGCCGAGCGCTGGCATGGCGTTACGCGACAGTGGCCATCGCCGTCTCACTTTTGATGGTGGCCCTCACTGCCGTGGGGACGGGCCGCGTCCGCTGGACCTTCTTTCCGCCGGTGGAGAGCGATTATGTCTCCGCCATGGTGGTGATGCCCCCAGGCACTCCTATCGAGCGGACCGATGAGGCCGTGCGCGTGCTGCTTGAATCCGCCCAGGCACTCGGTGCCGATCTAGACGCGCAATTCGGCAACGAGGGCTCGGCCTTTCGCCACGTGATGGCGATGGTTGGCGGTGGCGTGGGAGTCTCGCGTGGCGACCCCGGCGAGCCTCAATCAGGCGGAGGCGCCTCGAATACCGGCGAGGTGAGTATCGAACTCGTGGGCGGAGATTTGCGAAGGATTTCACCCAAGGAAGTCGTGAGCCTCTGGCGTGCCAGAACCCCTTCTATTTTGGAGGCGGATGAGGTTTCTTTTGTCTCCGATTATTTTTCCTTCGGTGACCCCGTTGATATCCAGTTGACCTCCATGGATGTGGGTGATCTCGAAAAGGCCGCAGAGCAACTCAAGGGAAAATTGGCCGAGTACCCGGGTGTATTTGACGTGACCGATTCATTCCAAGGAGGCAAGGCGGAACTCCGCCTCTCGATATTGCCCAGCGCCGAAGCTCTAGGTCTCAGCCTTGAGGACCTGGCTCGTCAGGTGAGGCAGGCTTTCTACGGAGAGCAGGCTCAACGGATTCAGCGTGAACGCGATGATATTCGGGTGATGGTTCGCTACCCGGAATCCGAGCGCCGTTCCTTGGCCGATCTCGAGAACCTCCGGATCCGCACGCCCGACGGCGGCGAGGTTCCTTTCTATGCGGTAGCCACCGCAGAGATGACTCGGGGCTACTCGACGATCAAGCGAGTAGATCGCGCGCGCACCATCAATGTGACCGCCGATGTAGATGAGAGCCGTGGCAATGCGGCTGAGGTTCTCGCTGATGTCCGTGCCAGTGTGCTGCCTGCTCTAGTGCTCGACCATCCCGGGGTTGCTTACTCTATGGAAGGGGAGCAGAGAAGCCAGCGTGAGATGTTTGAATCGCTGGGGCGCACCTACTTGCTCGTCATGGTGTTGATCTACAGCCTGCTAGCCATCCCTCTTCGAAGCTATGGCCAGCCTTTGATCATCATGGCTGTGATTCCCTTTGGTCTGGTGGGCGCAATCGCCGGGCATATCATCATGGGGCTGAACATGAGCATGATGTCGACTTTCGGGTGCGTTGCACTCTCAGGCGTGGTGGTGAACTCCAGCTTGGTACTGGTTCACTCGATTAATCGCCGGCGTAAAGAAGGCAGCAGTATGGAGCAGGCGGTTTGTGAAGCCGGGGCATCCCGTTTCCGCCCGATCGTGCTGACTTCGCTCACTACCTTCGCTGGGCTAGGTCCACTTCTCACCGAGAAGAGCATGGGGGCCCAGTTCGTGATTCCCATGGGCGTTTCCCTGGCCTTCGGTGTTCTCTTCGCGACGGTGATCTCGCTCTTCCTTGTCCCCTGCGGCTACCTGATCCTCGAAGATATTAAGCACCTCTTCTTGCCGGGGGAGCAGAAGCCTCCCCAGGAACCCGCCCAGGAGAGCCCTCTCCGGCTTCACGAGGCCGTGGGCAAGGCAGCCGACAGGCGAGGTTGAAGCGGCCAATGCACCCGGGCGCGGCGATCCGAGCCTCAGTCGATCTCGCCGATTCGGACGTATTTGAGCTCGGTGAAATCTTCGATGCCGTATTTCGAACCCTCGCGCCCGATACCCGATTCCTTGATCCCGCCGAAAGGAGCCACCTCGGTGGAGATGACGCCGCAATTGACTCCGACGATTCCGTACTCAAGACCCTCGGAAACTCGCCAGATTCTCGAATTGTCCTTGGAATAGAAATAGGCGGCTAGGCCGAACTCTGTGTCGTTGGCCAGGCGAAGAGCCTCGGCTTCTTCCTCGAAGCGGATCAGAGGCGCTACCGGACCAAAGATCTCTTCCTTCGACACCATCATGTCCGGTGTCGCGTCTCCGAGCAGAGTCGGCTCGAAGAAGCTTGCTCCATACTCGTGCTTGTGGCCGCCCGCCAGGAGCTTGGCTCCCTTGGCGAGCGCATCGGCGATGTGCTCTTCAACTTTCGTCACTGCTGCGGAGTCGATCATCGGCCCCTGATCGACGCCCTCCTCGATGCCGTTGCCGACCTTGAGCGCGGCTATGGCCGAAGCCAAGCGCTCGGCGAAGGCTTCATAGATACCGTCCTGAATGAGGAAGCGATTGGCGCACACACAGGTCTGGCCGGCGTTACGGAATTTCGAGGCCATGGCCCCCTGGATGGCGGCGTCGAGATCGGCGTCATCGAAGACGATGAAGGGCGCGTTGCCCCCCAATTCCAGAGAAACCTTTTTCACCGTCCCCGCGCACTGTTGCATCAGGAGTTTTCCGACTTCGGTGGAGCCGGTGAAGCTCAGCTTTCGGACGATGGGATTGCTCGTTAGCTCTCCCCCCATGGCGCCCGAAGGTCCAGTGATGACATTGATGACGCCCTGAGGAATACCCGCTCGGTGCGCCAGTTCGGCTAGGGCTAGAGCGGAAAAAGGTGTTTGTGAGGCCGGTCGGATTACAACTGGGCAGCCCGCCGCCAGGGCCGGTGCACATTTCCGCGTGATCATCGCCGCGGGGAAATTCCAGGGCGTGATGGAGGCCACGACGCCGATGGGTTCCCGGTAGACGAGGATCCGGCTCCCGGGCATGGGATCACCGATTACATCGCCGTAGATCCGCTTCGCCTCCTCGGCAAACCATTCGACGAACGAGGCCGCGTAGTTTATCTCGGCAGCAGATTCCGCCAGGGGCTTGCCCTGTTCGGAGGTCATGATGAGAGCGAGGTCGTCCTTGTTTTCGATCATCAGGTCGAACCATGCCCGCATCACCGTCGCTCGATCCTTTCCGGTGCGAGCCCGCCATGCTGGCCATGCGGCATTGGCAGCTTCGATCGCCTTCCGGGTTTCATCGACCCCGAGGGCGGGAACGCTCCCGATAATTTCCCCAGTCGCCGGGTTGTTCACATCGATGACTCCAGCATTGGGAGACTCGATCCAGCTGCCATCGATGTAGCATTGCTGGCGAAAAAGACGAGGGTCGCTGAGGCTGAGGGGGTTGTCTTGCGACATCACTTATTTTCCCTTCGGTGCTTTAGGAGGCAGTCTACGCGCTTCGCCGGCCATTCTCCCATACCGGTGCAGAGTACGCCATGCGCTGAGTTTCGGATTCTCAAGGCTCCGGTCAGGCTTGGCTTGTATTTTCCGGATCGGCCTTTTCGGGTCCGAAGGGCTTGAAGGTCAGGATGAGCGCGGGCATCAGCAGAAAGTCCGCGACCAGGGCCGTGACGATGGTGACCGAAAGCAGGAGGCCCTGAATGGCCTGGCTGTCGAGGACGGACAATAGGAGGACCAGGAAGCCGGCAGTCAGGGCGATTGAGGTGATGACGAGGGCTCTGCCGACTTCTTGAAGCGATCGGTTAAGGGCCTCGGAATAGGATCCGCACGCGAGGAACTCGTGGCGGAAGCGAAGTACGAGGTGGATCGTATCGTCCACGGCGATTCCCATGGCAACAGCCGCGATTCCGGCCTTCGCGTAGTCGAGGGGGATATCGAGCCAACCCATGGCGCCGAGAGTTAAAAGGATGGGGACGAGATTCGGGACCATGGCAAGGAAGCCGGTTCGGGCCGAACCGAGAAGCAAGCACATCATGAGGGCGATCGCTGAAAAAGCGATCAGGAAGCCCTGGATTTGGCTTGATACGATGTACTCGACGAGTTTGATCCAGAGCGCGCCGATGCCGGTGATCTCCATCTTCGAGGCAGAGAGCGGGCGCTTCGAAAGTTCTTCCAGCAGCCCATCTTTGAGAGCCAAGAGTTTGCTGGTATGTCCGAGTCGAAGACGAAGCTCGAGATGCGCGTGCTGATAATCCGAAGAGACGTATTTGGAGGCGTCGGCCCCACCCGCGCTCTCGTAGAGGATCAGGTATTGGGCAATCAAGTTCCGATCGTCGGGAATCCGATAAAAATCCGGATCGCCAGCGTGGAAGGTTTGGTTCAGATCCTTGACGATGTCGGTGATTGAGTAGGATTTTTTTACGATTTCCTGGCGATTGGCCCATTCCTGAATACGGTCGATCTCCTGCATGACGAGAGGGTCCTTGATGGAGTCGGACTCACCGCCATCAAAGAGCAGAACCAGGTTCGTGACTCCTCCCATGATCTCGTCGATGCGCAATGTACTTGCCTTGAGTGGCACTGAATCAGAGAGATCGTCGAGCATATTGGAATCCACTTGCATTTTGGCGATGCCCATGGCCGAAAGGGCCAGGATGAGAGCTGAAAAGATGAGGATTCCTATTCGCCACCGAATGACAAAATTCCGGATAGCTCCCAAGAAACGGTCCATGGTTGCGTCAGTCAGATGTCCCACACGAGACCGCGATGATTTTTTGGGAGTTGCGGATCCGAAGGAAAGGAGAGCCAAGAGTACGGTCACCGAGAGTACGAAGGCCAGCAGTGCACCCGCGGAACTGTAGACACCCATATGAGCGATGCTCTTGATGGGAACGAAGCTCATGGCCGCGAAGCCAATCGCGGTGGTGACGCTAGTGAGCAGGCAGGGAGTGCCCACGAGGTAGAGTGTCTTGACGAGAGCTTCGCGCCGATCTCCGAGTTCGGGGAAATGCTGCCGGAACGCAGAGAGTATATGAACCGAGTGAGCAACCCCGATGGCAGTTAGGAGAGTGGGAATGCTTCCGAAGCTCAGGTCCAACTTCCAGCCCAACAATACGATGAACGCGATCGTCGCAGCGACAGACATCTGGACGACGAAGAGTGGGGCGAAAACTCCGAGAAAAGAGCGAAAGGCGGCGAAGAGAATGAGCGCGATGACCAGCGCTGTGACCATTCCCAGGAAAGTGCTCTCGTCTTCGATGATGACGTTGTACGCGGCGTTAAAGGGAACGTCACCCGAGTAGTCGAAAACGAAATTAGAGAACTCGGGCCGATCGAGAATTTCCCTGATAGCGCTGTCCGTGACCTGGGGATAGAGGTTGTCGAGATTGTCACCGCCCGCAGGATCAAGCCTGATGTCTTCGAGGGGGTCGGTGCTTGTTCGATCCATTTCGATGATAATGGCGGCGTGCTGGGCATCCGCACTGAGGATGCCGTTCACCATGATCGGTTTGGCAAGGTAGGCTTCTCGGAGTTCGAGGAGCTCTTCCTGGTTCTCTGGGAAGTCGTCTCCGATTTTGTGGATCCGAATTTCGCTCTCTTCCCCCAACATCAACTCGGCATTGGTGAGGCTGCGAACCTCGTAGATGAAAGGGACCTCTTCCTCCAGGGCCGTCGTGAGGCTGGCGACTTTCCGCATGATCTCGAGATTCCAGGGGCCAAACTCGGAGCCGGGGGCGGAATAGAGGATGTAGGCGATCTCATCGGATCCGAAATCCGACTGGAACTTTTCATAGGTTTCGAAGATCGGGTCGGCCGGATCGAAGTAGGCTTCGTAGCTGCTGTCGACTTGCGCCCGGGAGGCAAGGGTGAGGCTGATGCCCAGGAGCGCGACGGCGAATAGAGAAACCCACACCCTGTGGTCGAAAGACCAGCCCGCGAGGGATGCGAAACCCTGATTCAGGCGAAGCGTAAAGTTGGAGAGTGGGGAGGAGCGAGAGTGCTTCATGCCCGGGGTGTCCCTTCGCTCACTTTGCCAGGGCTCGAGTCAGCCCGCGCCGGAAAGCCAAGCCTTTAGCCCAGATTTCTTTCGTAGAGCCATTGACCGGTTCGCATCCGCAGCCGGTGACGGGCACCGGGTCGGCCTGCATCTCCGTCGGGCCAGCCGGCGTCACCCTTCCACATGGCGACCGGCCCGTCCTCCTCGATGGCGATCCGTGTCTCGAAGCGCTCGGGCACCCGGGCCCGGGTCGCTTCGAGGGCGCTCAGGGTGTCGGCGTGGCCGGTGAGTTCGTTCAGGGTGATCCAGGTAGGCGGAGCCAATTCGATCTTGCCGGCGTTTCGGCGTTCGAGTGCTTCGAGGGGCAGCATCCATGCGTGTTCATGAATTTCGCCTCCATCGATTACGATTTCGCTTTCTGGCGCAGCAGCCAGGAAGAACCAGGTCAAAAAACGTCTTGGGGTGGTGGGCGGAGGCGTCCAATGAGAAAAGGCGATGAGCGAGTCGGTGGTTAATTCAAGACCGGCCTCCTCTTGGGCCTCCCTCACCGCCGCTCGCCGCGCGGTTTCCTGCTCGTCGGTATCGCTCCCCAAGGGCCCGTCTTCAGGGTCGACGCGGCCTCCTGGGAAAACCCACATGCCGCCGAAGGCGATTTTCGAGTTTCGCTTCAGCATCAATACCTCGATGCCCCGGGCGGTGTCTCGAATGGGGACAACGGTGGCGGCATTGACAGGGGGCGTCCCCGATTTTCCGCTCTTTGCCCAGCGTTTTAGATGATCCTCGTGTCGTTCATCTGCCATGGTCAAGACGATAGGACAAGATGCGCCCCGGGTAAGACTCGAGTTCTTTCGCTGAGCGGGTGGCGTCCGGACGGAGTGATAGACTCGGGGGCATTCATTGCCACACCGGAGGCTGAAGATGCGGGCGAAAGCGGCCGTTCTTTTTGGGGGCAGTACTGGGGTTTTTCTTCTCGTCTGCCTGCTTGCTCTCGTCTCCCACTCGGCCCCGGTCGAACCTGGGCCAATGCGGCCCAATATCCTGCTTTTGGTCGCCGAGGATATGAGCGCCCGGGTCGGGGCCTTCGGTGACCCAGTAGCCAGGACGCCGAACCTGGATCAGCTCGCCGTCGAGGGCACTCGCTACCCCCGAGTTTTTACGACGGCCGGGGTCTGTGCACCAAGTCGAGCTGCCCTGCTCACCGGGATGCACGCGATCTCGATGGGTGGCCAGCATATGCGCTCCTCCACCCGACCCGCCGGCGCCTATGCGGCGGTGCCACCGGCCGGGGTCCGAGCCTTCCCCGAGCTTCTCAGGGCCGGGGGGTATTTCACCTTCACCGACTCAAAGCTCGACTACCAGTTCAGCGGGGTCTTTGCAGGCAGCGGTCCCTCGACGATCTGGGACGCCGAGGGAGAAGGACTTCCGTGGCTCGAGGAAGCGAATGTCGAGCAACCCTTTTTTGGCCTGGTGAATTTTCAAGTCACCCACGAGTCGGGGGTCTTCACTCCGCTGGGCGAGGGCTGGCCCAAGAGTGTGATGCACTTTGTTCTGCAAGTCGTGCGGGCCTGGCAGTTGGGCATCCCCGAGGAGGGAGAGCCGGTGGGGCCGGATGAGGTCGAACTTCCGCCTTATTATGCGGATACACCGACGGTTCGGGGGGATCTTGCACGCCACTATAATAATATTGCGAGCATGGACCGAGAGGTCGGCGAGATCTTGGCGAGCCTCGAAGCCGCAGGCCTCGCCGATTCGACGATCGTTCTCTGGACAACGGACCACGGAGATGGCCTGCCTCGCGCCAAGCGCGAACTCTACGACTCGGGCCTGCACGTCCCGCTGATCGTTCGATGGCCCGATCGCTGGCGGCCCGATTGGGCGGCTCCCGGTGCTTTGGAGGAGCGCTTGATCAGCTTCGTCGATCTTGCCCCCACGATCCTGGCATGGGCTGGGGTTGGGCCTCCCGATTTCATGCAGGGGAACGACTTTACGGATCTCACGCTCCCCGCTCGGGAATACGTCTATGCTTCTCGAGATCGTATCGACGCGGTCGAAGACCGCGAGCGCGCCGTTCGCGATGGCGAATACAAGTACATCCGAAGCTGGTATCCCGACCGGGCTACGGGGCATCCGCTCGCGTTCAGAGACAACCTCGCGATGATGATCGAGATGTGGGAGCTGTTGGCTGCAGGCGGGTTGAACGAAGAGCAAAGAAAATGGTTCGAGCCCACGGGCTCCGAGCGCCTCTATCACCTGGCGAGTGACCCTTACGAGTTGACGAATCTGGCCGGGGAGCCCGCCCATGCGGAGACCCTGGCCCGCATGCGCTCGGCCTACGCAGATTTCGCTTTACGGGTGCCCGATTGGAGCGAGGAGGGTGAGAGAGCCATGGTGGAGCGGATGTGGCCCGGCGGAAAGCGTCCACAAACAGGGGCGCCGATCCTCGAGATCCACGAGGGCCGAGTGCGCCTGGAAGCGACGACGCCTCACGCCTCTCTCGCTTACAGCCTCGACTCGGGCCCGTCCCATCTCTATACCGGGCCCTTCGAAGCTTCCCCGGGCAGCCGAGTCGAGGCTTGGTCGGTCCGATACGGGTATGCGGAGAGCGAAAAGCGCGCGCGCCGAGTTCCCTGAGCCGGAGGTCGGCCGGGGTCGTCAGCCGAGCTATTCGAGGGAGAGCCAGAGTCGCAGAAGTTCGCGCCCGCTCTCTGTCCGTATAGGGTCCTGGTAGCTGCTTCGCGCATGGATGATGACATGGTTAGAGAGCCACTGGATATCGCCGGGCTCAAGCATCATTTCGAGACGGTGCTCCCGGTCGTTGGCGATTTCTTCGTAGAGATCGAGCAACGCGCTTTCGTCCTCGGTAAAGGGCACGACGTCGGGGTGCCGCTGTGCCGAGCGGAAATAATCGCTGTGGTAGAAAGTCCTGAGCCGACCTTCGGCGAAGCGACAGGGAGAAATGGGCAGGTGATGGAGGGAACGGCTGCGATCCTCATTTCGGATGTCGAGGGAGAAGGGTTCGAAGAGACGGGGTGCGAGATCCGGCCTTTGGGAGAGGAGGCTGTTGTAGACCGCCACCGAACTCGCGATTCGACTCACGCCGCCTCCCTGTGCCCCTCGGAGGCAGAGAAGTCCGACGACATCCGCTGCGTCGCAGTGGTAAGCGATGCTGCTTCGGGTTTGGTAGAGGCGCACGAAGGGGTCGGTTTCGTCGCCCCCTGTATCGCGCACTTCGCCGAGTAGATCGCCCTGGGGATTTTGGGCCCCCGGCTTCCCCATGTGGAGCCCGAGGCACCAGAAGAAGGTCTCGGATTCTTCGCGGGTCCAGCGATCGACAGGAGCGCCCGAAACGACCTGAAAGCCGCGTCCCTTACCGATTGTTTCGCGCCAGTCCCCGATTCGTCGCGAGAGTAGAGGAAGTGGAAAATCCTCTGGACGGAGATGCTCGAGGGGGATTTCCTTTTCCCGTGCGACGGCGATCGCCGCCTCAATTTCTTCGACATCCGCTTGCGAGAGCCGAAAGCGCCAAGCCTCGCCCGGGCCCAGATCCGACACCTCCCAATGGGCCGGGTCCGAAACTGGACCCTCGGGAATGCGGGTGTGCTCGCGCGCGAAATAGTGAGCGCTCTGTTCCGCGTACGAGAGGTAGCCGGGCATGTTCTCCGTTTTCCTAGTCTTTAAAGACGGGTTTACGACCCTCTTTTCGGGCGCGAACGGCTTCCTCAAAATTTTGGGTCGTCATTCGGACGAAGAGCTGGGTATGGCTTTCGAGTTCGATCGCCGCCGCAAGGCTTCCCGTTTCGAGGCCGGACCACATCATGCGTTTGGTGAGTTGCACACCCTGAGTGCTCCAGCCGTTGATCTGGTCGGCGAGATCAAGCGCCGCCTCCATCAACCCGTCGTCGGGTACACAGTGCGAGACGAGCCCGATCTCCGCCGCCTCCCGGGCCGAGATGTCCCGACCGGAGAGCATGATCTCGAAGGCTCGGGAGCTTCCTATGGCCCGGGGAAGCAGAAAGCTGAGGCCGAGTTCGGTGGCCGTCAGCCCGTTGTTGATTCCCGCCGCCCGAAAATACGCGGACTCGGCCGCGATACGGATATCGGCGCCGAGGGTAAGGCAGAAGCCGCCCCCGATGGCGGCTCCGTTGATCGCGCCAATGACGGGCTGGGGCATGCGGCGCAGTGCGGGTACAAGGTCGGCGAGGATTGCCATTGAACGCGTGGCGATCCGCGTCAGGGTGAGTCCCTCGATATTCGGCGGGGGCTCAGTGGCTTGGGTATCGGCGCCAGCGCAAAAGCCTTTGCCCGAACCCGTAAGAATGACGCAACTCGTATCGTTATCCGCGGCGACCTGTTCGATCGCCTCGTGAAGGGGGCCGACCATTTCGAACGCCATTGAATTCATGCGCTCGGGCCTGTCCATCACGATGACGGAGGTGTGGGGTCTGGGCTTCTCGATACGGATATAGCTCATGGTCTGGTTGTCCTCCTTCTCTCGGGCAACTGCACATTTATGCCTGGGAGAGTCGTCCTCGAAAACGCTTCGCCAATCGCTTGGCGAAGGAATTCTGAAGTTATCCGAACTCGGCACGCGTGGGCAGCTCCGGTGCAAGTCCCTCGGGGCAGCTTTTTTTAAAATTCTGCTAGGGCGAACGCATTGAAGATGAGAGAATAGGGGGGAATGACTATTTGGACCCTTGCAGTGGTCATGTTCCCGCGTTGGCTACCCAGGGCTCGGCTGGGTTGGCTCGCTGTGTGGGTGAGCCTCGCCCTTCTCTGGGGCCCCGGATGGGAGGGGGGCTCCCCAGCGCCGGCGTTCGCCGCAGAAGCTGCCGTGGGCTCAGCGCTCCAGGGGCGCATCGCGAACCTCGTTGGCTCCGAGACCCTCCGATTTTCGGTGCAACTCGACCCCGCCGGTACGCCCGGGGCTCCGGCCACGCGTTCTCGTCGAGCCAGTGTGCATGCTCGGCAGCAGCTCGTCATCGATGATGTCAAGGCCGCGGGAAGCCTCGAGGTGTTGAGGCGCTACGAGAACTTGCCTGGATTCGCGGCGCGGGGTGGAGCGGAGATCGTCAAGGCATTGGCCGCCCAGGCGGGTGTGGTGGCGATCTACGAGGACAGAGCGGTCTACGCAACCCTCGCCGAAGGGGTTTCTCTGGTGAGTGGCGATCAGGCCGCTGGGCTTGGCTTCACGGGCTCAGGGGTTTCCGTCGCGATTCTCGATACGGGCATCGATACCGACCATGCGGATCTTACGTCGAGCCTCGAGGCCGAGCGCTGCTGGTGCTCGGCGGGTGCGGGACCTTTTAATGGATGTTGTCCGAACGGGACGGATACGATGAGTGGCAGTGGGGCCGCCGAAGACGGTAGCGGGCACGGGACACATGCTGCGGGTATCGTGACCGCGGATGGCCTGATCTCCTCCAGCGGCGTCGCTCCCGGGGCTGGCATCGTCGCTCTCAAGGTTCTTTCCGATACTGGGTCCGGTTCCTTCTCAGACGTGGATGCGGCCCTCGACTGGATCATCAGCAATCACGCGACCTATAATATTCGTGCGGTGAACCTGAGTATTTCGGACGGGGTTGAGCACTCGAATTCTGCCGCCAATCCCTGCAGCGGTTCGGTGACAGCCAATGCGATCCAGGACTTGGTTGAGTTGGATATCGCCGTGATCGCTTCGTCGGGGAATGATGGCTATGACGGGGGCATTGGCTTCCCCGCTTGTGTACCCGAAGCAATTTCGGTGGGCGGCGTTTACGATGCGGACGTAGGCTCGGCGAGTTGGTGTGATGGGGCAACCTGTAGCCCGGCCCTTTGTGTCGACTCGACGACCTCCGCGGATCAATTCGTCTGTCACACGAACAGCAGCGCCGACCTCGATATCCTGGCGCCCAATTGGAGGACCCGCACCACGACGGTCGGGGGGGGTGTGACGAATTTTGGCGGGACTTCGGCAGCGGCGCCCTACGTCGCCGGTCTTGTCGCCCTGCTCGCCGATCAAGACCCTTCCCGGACCCCCGAGGATTTCCTCAGCCTGATGACCGACTTCGCACCCGACATTTTCAACCCGGATAATGGCTTGTTTTTCCCCCGCGCAGATGTCGGCGCGGCCTTCTCGGTCTGCGGCAACGGGAGCCTCGAAACCGGGGAGCAATGCGACGATTCGAATACCACCGCGGGTGATTGCTGCTCGGAACTCTGTGAGTTCGAGCCCGCCGGCTCGTCCTGCGACGATGGAGATGCGTGCACGGAATTCGATCAGTGTGGGGGGACTGGCGCCTGCGATCAATCCTCCGCCGTCGTGTGCGATAACGGTCTTTATTGCGACGGACTCGAGAGCTGCGACGCCCTGCTCGGCT
>JAPKBZ010000140.1 GCA_028823175.1 Myxococcota bacterium | reverse complement strand
TGCCCAAGACCCGCTCGGGCAAGATCATGCGGCGTCTGCTCCGGGATATCGCCTCGGGCCAGGAGGTCGTGGGCGACACCAGCACCCTCGAGGACTTCAGCGTCATCGCATCGCTGAAAGAGTCCGACGAGAACTAGTCGCCAGTAATTCGCCATCCTTCACCGGGCCTTGGCTCCAGGCGGAGGATGGCACCCAACTCGGGCTCACCCCCGGCGAGTTCTTCGCCCAACAATTCGGCGGCGAGAGCCCGGATCACGCCCTTGTGCGCGACCACCAGCGGATGCGTCGCCCCGCCGGCGAGCAATCCGCGCAGACCGCGCCCGACTCGCGTCAGGAATTCAGACCGTGAGTCGCCCCCGGGATATCCGAATATTCGGGGATTGGTCCGCCACTCGTCGTAGAGTTCGGGGTCGCGGTCGGCGATCTCCTCCTGGGTCAGGCCCTCCCAGCGACCAAAATTCACCTCTCGAAAATCTTCCACGAGCCGAATCGGCCGCCCAGGCAGGATGATGCGGGCAGTTTCCCGTGCCCGGGACAGGGGGCTGGCGAAAAGTTCATCGAACTCTTCGCCCTCGAGGGCGAGCCGAGCGGCCTCGGCCTGGGCGCGGCCAAGCTTTGAAAGCTCCACGTCGTTGATCCCGTGGTATCGAATACTCGACTCACCTGTGGTCTCGCCATGCCGGACGAGTACCAACCCGATCAACTTTGCCATGGAACCTCCCTCGACCTGCGAGCATCGGAAAGCGTCGTCTCGCCGTCAATGCGAAGAGGTTTTTGTTAGACTGCCCGCGGCAAGCAAGAGGGGGAGCTTCGATGAAGCCGGGTGTCTGGATTTTCTTGGGGTTTCTCGGGGCCATGGGTGGCCTCGGCTTCCTCGTGAGCCAACGGTTCGAAGGCTCACCCCCTGCGGTCCTTGCGCCGGAATCCATCGTTCTCGGTCCCGGGCCGAACCCGCTCATCATCGAAATCGATGACCCCGACTCGGGGGTGCGCAGCGTTCATGCCCGCCTCCTCGATCAAGCCGGTTCGCGAAACCTGGGCGAGGAAAGCTACCCGGGCACCCTCCTTGCGGGCAGCGGGCCCGAGGGCAAGCGCCAGCTCTTCGAAATCGATCTGGACCTCGAGAAGCTGCGAGTGGCCGACGGCAACGCGACCCTGGTGGTCAGCGTTCGCGACTGGTCCTGGCGAGACACCTTTGCGGGCAACCGAACCGAGCTCAGTATCCCCGTGGAAATCGACACTCGGCCGCCCCGGCTCCAGATCGTCAGCGGCCTGACGTATATGCACCGGGGCGGGGCGGCGGCGGCCGTCTACCGCGTGGGTGAAGCGGTTCCCCAGGACGGGGTCTTTGTGGATTCCATCTTTTACCCGGGTTTCCCGCACCCCGGCGGCGAGGAAAACCTGCGCGTCGCCCTCTTTGCCGTCCCCGTGGAAGCGGCGCAAGATCCCTCGATCCGAGTGGTCGCCGTCGATCGCGCGGGTAACCAGGGCGCGGCTTCTTTTCCCGCTCGAATCCAGGAGCGCAATTTCCAGCAGAGCCCGCTCAAGATCGGGCGCGCCTTCATCGAGCGCGTGGCCACCCCCCTGGCGGATAGCGCGGGCTTGCCCAGAGCGACGCCTACCGAAGCCTTCAAGAGCGTCAACGAAGATCTGCGGGCCCGCAACGAGCAGACCATTCGGGAGAGCCTGGCCCGGGAGTCCGTGCAACAGCCGCTCTGGTCGGGGTCCTTTCACCAACTCCGCAACTCGGCGGTCATGAGCCGCTTCGCCGAGTTGCGCAATTATTCCCTGGACGACACGTCGATCTCCCAGGCCCGGCATTACGGGTTCGACCTCGCCTCCACGGCCAACGCTCCGGTCACCGCCGCCGCCGCCGGGCGCGTCGCCTATGCCGATGACCTCGGCATCTACGGTCTTTGCGTCATCCTCGACCACGGCCTGGGCCTGGCCTCCCTTTACGCCCACCTCTCGAGTATCGACGTCTCGGCAGGAGACCAAGTGACCCAGGACGCTGTGCTCGGCTACTCTGGGCAAACCGGTCTCGCCGGAGGCGACCATCTCCACTTCGCCATGCTCGTGGGCGAGACCTACGTCAACCCCCTCGAATGGTGGGACGCCAAGTGGGTGCGCAGCCACATCGAAGCGAGACTCGACCCATCGCCTCGCTGAAGCTCCCGGTAGACGCCCCCATCGCAGGACGCTTGCTGCGTCGCTACAAGCGTTTCCTCGCCGACATTGAACTCCCGAGCGGTGAGACCCTCACCGTCCACTGCCCCAACCCGGGCGCCATGACCGGAACCGACCGGCCCGGGTCGGCGGTCCGCTGTTCGACCAGCAACAATCCCAAACGAAAATTGGCCCACACCCTGGAGAGGGTCCGGGTCGGGCGAATCTGGGTCGGCGTCCACACGCTTCGGGCCAATCAACTCGTCGCCCGCGCCCTGGCCGCCGGCGCCTTGCCCCCCTTTACCGATTACGCGTCGATCCGACCCGAGATCCCCGCGCCGGGAGGCTCGCGGCTAGACTTTGGGCTCTCGGATCACCCCGAGGATCCACGCCGAGCCTGGCTCGAAGTCAAGAGCGTCACCCTGGCCGCGGGCCAGACCGCGCGCTTTCCGGATTCGGTCACCGCCCGGGGGCGGCGCCACCTGGAAACCCTGGCCGCCCTGCGGCGCCGCGGAGACCGGGCCGCGCTCCTCTTCGTGGTCCAGCGAGGCGACTGCACCGAGGTGGAATGCGCCGAAGAGATCGACCCCGCCTACGCGGGCGCCCTGCGCAGCGCCGCCCGGGACGGCGTGGAGATTCTCGCCGTTCGGGCCCGGGTGCTCAGCGACGGCATTCATCTCGAGAAATTTCTTCCCGTCCTGGTCTAGACTCGAGGAGCGAGGAGAGGAGCGAAGGGCGAGGCGAAGGGAAGGAAGGGGGTTCGAGCATGACCGCAAAGAAGTCCCGAAAAGCGGGCCCTGGCAAGGGGAGTCGCCGCGGCCGGCGCGAGGAGGCAGAAGTCCCCGTCGAACTCCTGGCCCGAGCACGAGGCCGCCTGCTCGACTGGTACGACCTCCACGCACGCGACCTTCCCTGGCGGCGAACCCGAGATCCCTACGCCATCTGGATCTCGGAAACCATGCTCCAACAGACCCGAGTGGACACGGTCATCCCCTACTACACGCGCTTCCTCGAGCGCTTCCCCGATGTCGAAAGCCTCGCCGATGCCGACCTCCAGGAGGTCTACGCGCTCTGGACCGGGCTCGGTTATTACTCCCGGGCGCGCAATCTCCACGGCGCGGCCCAGACCGTCGTCACGGATTGGAGCGGAGAACTTCCTGAGCACGCCAAGTCTCTCCGAGAGCTCAAGGGCATCGGGCGCTACACCGCGGGCGCCCTGGCCTCCATCGCGTTCGGGCGCGAGGAAGCCCTCGTCGACGGCAACGTGATCCGGGTGCTGGCGCGTTTCCTCGCGATTCGGGAAGACGTGGGCGAGACCCCGGTCGTCGAATATTTTTGGCGCCTCGCCGAGGCCATGGTCGTGGGAAAGCGACCGGGTGATCTCAACCAAGCCCTGATGGAACTCGGTGCCACGGTCTGTACGCCGCGCTCGCCCGGCTGCGACGCCTGCCCCCTGGCGAGGGATTGCGCCGGGCGGGCCGCCGGGGATCCCGCCGCCCTGCCCCTCAAGAAGAAGCGCACCCGGGTGCGGAGAGTCGAAGCCGTCGCGGCATGGATCGAACGTCGGGGCCGGGTGCTCGCGGTGCGGCGCCCGGAGGGCGGACTCCTCGGTGGCCTTTGGGAACTGCCCGGGGGTGAACTCGAGGCCCGGGAATCCCCGGATGCGGGGCTCCACCGCTGTCTCGCCCAAGCCGTGGGGCTTCGCCTCACCGGACTCGAGAGCGCGGGAGAAGTCGGCCACCTCTTCAGCCATCGGCGCCTTCGTCTCCACGTCTTCCGGGGATTGGGTGTTTCCGGCCGAGTGCGCCGGGAGGGCTTCGCCGAACATCGATGGCTGGTACCCGCAGCCCTCGCGGCGCTCCCCCACGGCGGCCCCACCCGCAAGGCCCTCGCCCTGTTGGGCATGGCCGACCCGGAGCCGCACCGGAGTCGCCTGCGCCAGGCATCCGGAGAAATTCAGGCGTGATCGGGGGCGACGACGAGACCGAGACCGAGACCGGCTCGTTCGCCGATCTCGCCGAGGGCATCGACGGACTCGAACCCCTGGAGCCCGGGCGCCGGGTTCCGCCCAACGTCACCGAACCGAGCCAGGCCCCCCGCCAGGCGGGGGAGGGTGTCCGAGCCGGCGCGCCCTCTCCGCTGTATTTCCCCGACCCCAACGAGCCCCTGCTCGCCCGCCACTCATCGATTCGCCACCGCACCCTGGTCCGCCTCCGCCGGGGCGAGATCTCCCAGCGCGTTCGCATCGACTTGCACCGGGACACCCTCGCAACGGCTAAGCGATGCGTGATCGATGGGCTTCTCGCGGCGAGCGGGCCCGGGGAAGCCTGCGCGCTGATCGTCCACGGCAAGGGGCACCACTCGCCGGAAGGTGTGGCTCGGCTGAAGGCGGCGCTGCCCGCCTGGCTCTGCGATGCCGCGCTGGAGAGCCGGGTTCTGGGATTTGCCCCGGCTCAGCCCCGAGACGGCGGGAGCGGAGCCGTCTATGTCCTCCTGGCGCCGACGGTCCCTTCGGAATCCGAATGATCCCCACGACGCTTCACACGCCTACCCCGGCGGCGATCTCCGCCCCCATCCCAGCGCTGATCCCAGTACTGATCCCAGTACTGGTCCCAGTAATGGTCCCGGCACTGATCCGTACGGGGATCCGCACGGGCTCAGCGCCCGGAGATAGGGCAGGCTCCCATCCATGAGCGCGCGCCAATCGGACTCCCAAAACGTCACCATTCCCCGGATCGCCGAGCGAATCGCCGAGGCGGGCGGGCGGGCGCTGATCGTGGGCGGATCGGTGCGCGACGAGTTGCTCGGACGGCCCTTCCGGGATCGGGACGTTGAGGTCCTCGGTCTGACGATCGAAGCCTTGGCCGACCTCCTCGCCGAATTTGGCCGCCCCCACCAGGTGGGCCGTAGTTTTGCCAACCTCCGGCTGGCCGGTCTCGATGTCGACTTTTCCGTGGCGGAGAGCCCCGAACTCGACTTTTCTGGGGCGGCGCGGCGGCGCGACCTCACGGTCAACAGCATGGCGACCGACCCCCTCAGCGGAGAAGCCCTGGACCCCTACGGAGGGCGCGAGGACCTCGCTGCCCGGCGGTTGCGCGCCACCGATCCCCAACGCTTTGGCGAGGACCCCCTGCGCGGGTTACGCAGCGGGCGGATGGCCGCCGAATTGGAAATGGAACCCGACCCGGAGCTGGTCGCCCTATGCGCCGCCCAGGATCTTTCGGCGGTGGCCCCGGAACGCATCTTCGACGAATTTTGCAAAGGCCTGCTCTCGGCCCGGCGCCCTTCCGGCCTCTTTCACTTTCTCGAAAAGACCGGCCTGCTCCGGCATTTTCCCGAACTCGACGCCCTCCGCGGAGTTCCTCAGGATCCTCGCTGGCATCCCGAGGGCGACGTCTGGATCCATACCTTGATGGTGGTGGACGAAGCCGCTCGCCTGCGCGAAGAAGTCGAGGACGACTTGGCGCTGATGTTCGGCGCGCTCTGCCACGACCTCGGAAAACCCGAGAGGACTCGAGAGGAAAAGGGAAGAACCCTGGCCCATGGCCATGAGAATCAGGGGGTCGACGTGGCCCGCCGCTTCCTCGAATCCATCCGGGCCCCGGTCAAACTCGTCCGCAAGGTTTCCGGCCTGGTCCGGCATCACCTCGCACCCGCCCTCTACCCGCGCAACGCCGCCGGGGCCCGGGGATACCGACGACTCGCAAGAAATCTGGAAGAGGCCGGGCTCTCCATCGAGTTGCTCACCGAACTCGCCCGGGCGGATCAACTCGGCCGCACCACCGAGGAGGCCCTAACCCGCCAATTCCCTGAAGGAGAGCGCTTCCTCGAAGCGGCCCGGGCACTCGGCGTCTCGAAGCAGGCGACGCCGGATGCCGTGCTCGGCCGGCACTTGCTGGCCCGCGGACTCCAGCCGGGGCCCGGCTTCAGCCAAATTCTCGAGCGTTGCCGGAACGATCAAGACGAGACCGGCGAAACCGATCCCGAACGGATCCTCGAGCGCATCCTCTAGCACCTGTGCCCACCGGGCTCTAGCACCTGTGCCCACCGGGCTCTAGC
>JAPKBZ010000058.1 GCA_028823175.1 Myxococcota bacterium | reverse complement strand
CCGAAACGAAACGAACGAAGCTGAAGAGGATTCACGTGCACCAAGACTTCGCCATCAAACTCATGATCGCAATGGGGCTGCTTGCCGCCCTGCTCTTCTGCGTCTTGGGCTCCGTCGAGGAGGGAGTGGCGGTGCTGGCAGGTGCGGGGCTCGGCTTGTTGAACTACCGCTGGCTCTACCAGGGCGCGGTCTACTTTTTTGAAGCCGCCCAGTCCGGAGGCGTCCGGGGAGGCGCCTGGGTCTTTTTGGGGGTTCTTCGTCTTGGCTTCCTGGGTGGCATGCTCGCCCTGTTCACGAAGTTGGGTCTTGCACCCGTCGGCCTCGTCGTTGGTCTCTCGGTTCCCATGGCTTCACAACTCATCTGGACCTCGCGAAGAGCTTTCGGCCGCTCCGCGCAGATTCAGAGTTAGGAACTCGTTATGTATCTCTACAGCTACCTCGAAGAGCACCTTTCCCAAACCTGGCAGGCGACGGCCCTCGTCTTCATTGTCCTGATCGCGGGCGGGCTGCTCGTTCGAAGCCGTCTAGCGACGGCTGAGGGCGGGGCGCTTCCCGACGAGGGCGTTTCGGTTCGCAATCTTTTCGAGGTTCTTGTCGAGGGGCTGGCCGAACAGGCTCAGGCAATCATCGGAGACAACTACCGAACCTATTTCCCGATCATCGGGGCGCTCTTTTTCTTTATTCTGCTGGGTAATGTCAGCGGCCTGGTACCCGGACTGGGCGATGGCACCACCGGAGACGTGAATACAGCGTTGGCCTGGGCGACCATCTCGTTCCTGACCTACAACGTCGTCGGCATCCGTCAGCACGGGTGGAAATACATCTACCAGTTCATGGGTCCCGCCCTGATGAATCTTGAAATCGGCGGCACGCACTTCCATGTTCGCGTCCTTGCCCCGATCTTCCTGCCTCTCGAGATCGTGCTCCACCTCGCTCGGATCATTACGCTCACCGTGCGTTTGATCGCCAACATGTTCGCCGACCATGCCTTGGTCATGGCTTGGTTGAAGCTCGTTCCCGTCGTGCTTCCCGCGGTTTTCATGGGGCTCGGACTTTTTGTGGCCTTTCTACAGGCCTTTGTTTTCGCCTTGCTGACAATGATCTATATCGGCCAGGCACTGGAAGAACCCCACTAGGGGGAACTTTTCACCGTCCGGGCGAAGCCCGGCGCATTAGCTCGGAAGGAGAAGAACTTGAAGACCCTGATTCGTACGATGTTTTGGTTGCTCGTGATGACCGCGGTTCCGGCACTGGCCCTCGCGGCCGGTGGTGATGCGGGGGGAGGTGCCGAGGACGGCATGAACGCCGGAAAGGCCATTGGTGCAGGGATCGCGATCGGCGTGGCCGGTCTCGGCTGCGGCATCGGCATGGGCCTGACCGCGGGCAACACCACGGCGGGGATCGCGCGTAATCCCGGCGCTGCGGGTGCGATGTTCACCAATTTTATTCTCGGTATGGTGCTCATCGAGTCCATCGCGATTTACGCGTTGGTGATCGCGTTCCAGCTCGCGCCCTGATTCGCGTTGGCTGAGAGTTCGCCGGCTTTCCGGGGCGAGAGAGACAAGTCCCGGAAAGCCGGAAAGCGATCTTCGAGGGCTCAGGCCGGGATGGCTCGAAGTGCATCCGCGGCTTGAGCCGCCGGGTGGAGACTCGAAGAGGCTTCACCCCGTTCAGAGCCCCTCCGAACCCTGTGCCTCCACCCGGCGACTCGGCACCCGCCAACCCCCGGTCCCGTTAGAGGGGTGGGGCGGATCATCGTCTCGCGACGACCCCCCCGAGTAGAGCAATTCGCGTGCCGCTTTTGTCGGGGCTGCGCGAGTTCCTAAGCCACCGGCACGGATGGGGTGCCCTGGGGTACGGATGAGCCCCGTTGCCGGGCGGCTTCGTTTGCCTTGTTTCCAGTGTCGCTCGACGCGGCTGGGGGGGCGTGTCAGACTTCGCGCTCGGTCAACGGTGGGCAAGGGGAGACTCGGGGACGTTGAAAAAGGGATGGCTGATCGTCTTCGAGGGAATTGATGGAGCCGGTAAGAGCACCCAGGTTGAGCGGCTCGCCGGCTTTCTGCGCGGCCAGGGCCGGGTGGTCCAGACGACCCGGGAACCCACGGCGGGCCAATACGGTGCAAAAATTCGCCAGCTCTCCGGCGAAGGCGCCCCCCTCTCCCTCGAGGAGGAGCTCGCTCTCTTCGTCGAAGACCGCCGGGAGCACGTTCGCGACCTGATCGAGCCCGCCTTGGCCCGGGGCGAAGTCGTTCTCAGCGATCGTTACTACCTGTCCAACGTCGCTTACCAGGGCGCTCGAGGGCTGGAGCCCGGGGCGATCCTGGCGCGCAACGAAGCCCTTTTTCCTGCACCCACCGCTGCGATCCTGCTCGAGGCGAGTGCCCAGGAAGGTCTGGGTCGGGTTCTCGCGCGTGGGGGCGAACTCAACCGGGCGTACGAGCAAGAAGATTTTCTCGTCCGGGTCGCGGAGATCTACGCCGAACTCGACCTGCCCTACTTGATCCGGGTTCCGGCAACGGGTTCACCCGAGCAGGTGCACGCGGGTATTCTGCGCGCCCTCGATCCGTGGCTTAGCCAGGACTGACCCCTTCAGGAGAAGAAGGCGTCAGGAGAAGAAGGAGTCAGGAGAAGAAGGAGTCGTCGTTCTCTTGATCCGGGGGTTTGGGGACGTCCTGGGGAATCGGGAGCTGGGTGGGGCGCTCGAGGGCCTCGGCCCAGAGTTGCCGGACGCCTAGGAGGACAGAGCTTAAGGAGACGATCAGAATGGTCACCGAGGTGTGGGCGCCCGGTGCATTGAAGCCGGCGATCGGGAGCGATTCGCGCCCAAGATCCGCCGCGAGGTGAATGGCGGAATAGGCAGCGGCCAGCAGGATGGAAGGGAGGATGGAGCCGCTGGCCAGCCGTGCCAGGCCCATCAAAGCGGCCAGGATCAGCCAGGTCGTCAGGGGGACGAGGGTATCGCCCGGTGCTCCCGAGGCTGGGAAGTGGACCAGGGAATACAGAACCGCGGTGAGGAAGAGTCCGCGGACTCGGCCCAGTCGCGCGACCAGACCCTGAAGGATGACTCCAAAGAAAAAGAAGCCCTCCACGATGGGAACGATTCCCAGGGCCACCGTCGTCGTTTCGGCCAGGGCGTAGGTCGAGTTGGGTGTCATCAGCGCCTCCATCTCCTGCCGGAGTTCTTCGAACTCGGGGGTGATGGGCACCAGGACCTTCCAATAGTTGTCCAGTTCGCTGACGAGGAAGACCACGGGAAGCAGACAGAAGAGCGCTCCGAGAATCCGGGGTGAGAATCCTTGCAGGCCGAGCCGTAGGGCGTGGGGCTGGGGGACGCGCTGGCTGGCAAGCGTCGCCATTCCCCCGAGCCCCAGGGCATAGCCGACCCCCATCGCGGCGGTGATGGAAGAACGTTCGATCAAGCCGCTGGCGAGCACGAGGGAAGCCACGAACGACGCGGCGAAGAGGCCGGCGAGGGCGAGCATGAAAGCGGCGAAGGGTCCCGGGAAAATATCCTCGGGTTGTAGGGGGCTGGATCGCTGGGGTTGGACGGGTTCGGTCATGGACTCGGTTGCCGATCCTTTTTTGTCGTTGGGAGAGCGTCTGAGCCGGTAGTGATTGCCGGGTGCTTCACTCTATCCGATGGTGGGTTCACTTTGAAGCGAAGAGTTCCGCAAGGGCTCGCCCGGTGTGGGATTTCGGCGAGGCGGCCACTTCTTTTGGACTTCCCGACACGACGATCTCTCCGCCTCCGGCGCCTCCCTCGGGCCCTATGTCGATGACGACGTCGGCGCTCTTGATGACGTCCAGGTGGTGCTCGATGATCAGGACCGTATTCCCCCGGTCGACGAGTCGCTGCAACAATTCCAGCAGGCGCCGCACATCCGAAAGGTGAAGGCCTGTGGTGGGCTCGTCGAGGAGATAGAGCGTTCGGCCGCTGCTGCGGCGGGCGAGCTCTCGGGCGAGCTTCACGCGCTGGGCCTCACCCCCCGAGAGGGTGGTGGCCGGCTGGCCGAGGCGTAGGTATTCAAGGCCTACGTCGATGAGCGCCTGCAGCGGGCGCCGCACCGAGGGAACATTTTCCATCAAGACGACGGCCTCCTCGGCGGTCATCTCGAGGACGTCTGCGATGCTGCGTCCCTTGTAGGCAATTCCGAGGGTCTCCCGGTTATAACGCCTGCCTCCGCAGACCTCGCAGGTCACAAAGAGGTCGGGGAGAAAATGCATTTCGACCCGTAAGCTGCCCCCGCCCAGGCAGGCCTCGCAGCGCCCCCCGGCGACGTTGAACGAAAAGCGGCCTGGGTCGTAGCCCCGCGCGCGCGATTCGGGAACCTGGCTGAAGAGTTGGCGGATCCCTCCGAATGCACCCGAGTAGGTCGCCGGGTTGGATCGCGGGGTTCGCCCGATGGGGCTCTGGTCGACGTTCACCAACTTTTCGATGCTCTCTTCTCCCTCGAGCGAGTCGAAGGCGCCGGGCACCTGGGTGGCGTTGTAGAGGCGCGAAGAAAGGGCGCGCTGAAGAGTTGTATTCACCAGGGTCGATTTCCCCGAACCCGACACGCCGGTGACCACCGTCAACGTGCCGAGTTCGATCTCCAGGTCGATCCCCTTGAGGTTATTGGCCCGGCAGCCCCGCAGCCAGATCGAGCCGCCTCCTCGCTTGCGGCGGTGGGGGGCTGAAGTCGGGGGAGCGATGCTTTCACGGCCGGCCAGCCAGGCGCCGGTAGGCGAGTCGGGATTTTTTGCCAGGGCTTCGGGGGAGCCTTGAGCGACGACATTTCCTCCATGGATGCCAGCGCCCGGTCCCATATCGATCACGTGGTCGGCGGCGCGAATGGTGGCTTCGTCGTGCTCCACCACCACCACGCTATTCCCGTTGTCGCGCAGGCGCTCGAGACTGGCCAGAAGACGGGCGTTATCTCGGGCGTGCAGTCCGATGGACGGTTCGTCGAGGATATAGAGGACACCGAGCATCGAGGAACCGATTTGGGTTGCCAGACGAATCCGCTGGGCCTCTCCCCCGGAAAGCGTTGCGCTCGGTCGATCCAGGCTGAGGTAGTCGAGCCCGACGTCAGCGAGGAAGGCCAAGCGTTCACGAATTTCGACCCCGACCCGGCCGGCCACCTCGAGCTTTCCGCTCGGGGTCGCGGGTGCCGCCGCCGCAATGCGCTCTTCTAGGCCATCGAGAAAAGTTCGCAGGTCGGCGATGGAGAGCGCGCAGAGTTCGTGAATGGCGCGGCCGTCGAGGCGCACGCTTCGGGCCTCGGCGCAGAGCCGGGCGCCTCCACACGGCACGCACGGCACGCGCTGCTGGAAGCGCTCGAGCTTCGCGTCATCGCGCCTTTGGAGCTCGTCGATGACTCCGAGCCAGGTCCGTCGCGCTTTTGTCTTTCGTGGCCGGCCCGTGCGCGTCGGCTTCTCGCCGACGGAAAACGCGATCTCCTGCTTGGGCTCACCGCTTAGGATTAGCTTCCGAGCCTTGCGGGGGAGCTTGCGCCAGGGCGTATCCAGTGCGACGTCCAGGTGTTCGGCGAGATCGGCTAGAAGCTGCGCGTAGTAGCGGGCGTTGCGCTTTTGCTGCCAGGGCTCGATGGCCTCCCTCAAGGGTTTAGCCGGGTCTGAAATAATGAGAGCTTCCTCGAAACGCGGAATGACGCCGAGCCCGTCGCAATCGGGACAGGCACCGGCCGGGTTGTTGAACGAGAAGAGCCGGGGGGCGATTTCGGGGAGGGAGATGCCGCAATCCGCGCAGGCGCTCGAGCGCGAGAGCAGCCACTCGGATTCCGCCACGGGCTTCTTGCTCCCCGCGCCTCGGCCCGGGCCCGAGAGAACGATGGCGAGGCCGTCGGCGAGTTCGAGCGCCGTTTGCAGTGAGTCTTCGATTCGGGAGCGCGCGGAGTCTCGGACAACCAGGCGGTCGACGACAAACTCGATCTCGTGCCGGGTCTGGCGTGCGAGTTGAATATCCTCCTCGAGTTCGCGCATGACCCCGTCGATGCGGGCGTAGACGTAGCCCCTGTGGCGCATCTCTTCGAGTTCCTTGCGGTAGACCCCTTTTCGGCCACGGATGACGGGGGCCAGGATCTGCACCCGGCTGCCCTCTGCGAGGGCCAGGACACGATCGGTCATCTCTCCGAGGGTCTGAGGTGCAATGGCGCTCCCGCAATCCGGGCAGTGTGGGTGCCCCGCCCGGGCGAAGAGGAGCCTCAGATAATCTGAAATTTCCGTGGCCGTCCCCACGGTGCTTCGGGGGTTACGCCCGATGCTGCGTTGTTCGATGGAGAGCGCCGGGGAAAGGCCATCGATGGCGTCCACATCGGGTTTCTCGAGCTGGTCGAGAAATTGCCGCGCATAGGGGGAAAGAGATTCGACGTAGCGGCGCTGACCCTCGGCGTAAAGCGTGTCGAAGGCGAGGCTTGATTTTCCCGAACCCGAGGGTCCGGTCAGGACCACCAAGCGATTTCGAGGGATGCGAACGTGGACCTCGCGCAGGTTGTGGGTGCGCGCGCCGCGGACGACCACCTCATCGTGTTGGGTGGCGCGGCCGAGTCCGGGGATCGATTGAAGCAGGTTGGGAATGGCACTCACTAGCGCGATTGATTCTCGGCGAAGATTCCCTTGCGAGCGATATAGGTCTGCTTGCGAACGGTCTCGAGCCAGGTCATGTATTCCTTCTCCATCTTGTGCCGCGAGATCTCCTCGCGAAGCTGGGGCTCGGCTTGCTGGAGGCTGACCGGCGAGTAGGTGCGACGACCGGCGAGTTGGATCACGTTGCAGCCGAAGGGCATGGGGATCGCGTCGCTGACGTCACCCTCTTCCATGGCGGCGACGGTGGTAGACATCCAGGGCGCGATCTCGTCCGTGTGATACCACCCGAGCTCCCCGGCCTGCTCGGGGTTCATTTCGGTGGTGCGTCGGGCCATCTCTCCGAATTCGACTTTGCCCGCCCGGATCTGGTCGGCGGCATCCTGGGCGATCTGGCAGGCGGTTCGCTCATCGCGTCCCGTGCCCTCCCCCGCACCGACCATGATGTGCCGGACGTTGACCTGCTCGCCGCCCTGGCGTTGATCGCCGTAGCGCTCGAGGTAGGCGAGTTCCAACTCGTCGGCTTCGATCCGAATGCGCGAGCGAACCAGGGCATTCAGAACCCGGGACCGTTCGAGTTCACCCTTCAGCTTGCTTCTGTATTCGGCCATGGTGAGCCCGTGGCTCTCGACGCTCGCCTTGAGTTGGTCGACGGTCAGACCGTTATCCGCCGCGATGCCGCGAATGGTGTTGTCGATCTCCTGCTGGCTGGCCTCCATCTCCAGGCGCGCGACCACACCTTCGATCAACTTTTCTTCGATCAGGCGGCCGAGGGCTTCGTTGCGCATCTTGAAAATTTCTGATGCGGGCGCGCCGGCGGTCCGCATGCGCTCGGCGACGGGCCGGGCGAGGGATTCGACCTCCGAGACCAACACGTAGCGGTGCCCGACCTGGGCGGCGATGCCGTCCACGAGCATCTCGGTCGCCTCCGAGGGTTTCGGGACTCCGAGGGCAACGAGGGTAACGAGGGCGAGAAGGCTGAGCAGGAGCATTGCGGGAGCCGCGAGGCGCAGCCGCCAACGCCGGGGCCGGCGGAAGGCCGCCGGGCAAACGGTGTGCGCGATCTGGGAGGCCGCCCCTGGGTCAAGGCGAATCTGGGTCACGAGTTCTCCGATTTCCCCTTGGGGACTGAGGGCGATCTGTTTATTCTAGCCCAGCGGGTCGTCACTGCCCCTCCCCGTCCTTCCCCGCCCCCGGCCCACACTGAAAGATCCGTCTGCTCGGGCGCCGGCCTCGTCGGTTCGGGTTTTGGTCTCGAGTCAAAAAGTTGATATAATAATCAAAAGTGACTGATCAATATCAGATACAGATATCTAAATCTGAAGCAGCCGTGGCTCGACGAAAATCCACCCGGGCACGCCTCCTGGCCGCCGGAGCCGAGCTGTTGGCTCATCAGGGGCTCGGGAGTGTCAATACCAACACTCTCGCCCGGGCATCGGGCGTTGGCGTCGGCACCTTCTATTCGCATTTCGAGGACAAGTTCGCCCTCCACCGTGAGTTGGTCGCGATCGGCCTCTCGACGCTGCAAGAGAATCTGGCCCGGGCCAGCGAGAAGGCGAAGGGTCGCTCCGTCGAGGAGCAGGTGCGCGCCACGGTCGAGGCCTTCGTCGATTTCGCCGAGGGGGACCCCGCCCTCTACAAGGTCGCCTTTGCCGCCGGCGACGCCGGGGCCGGACGCCCCGCATTTGGCCTGTCTGCCCGGGCGATGGAGACTCGCCTCCATGCGCTCCGAGAGGCCGGACATCTCGACCCGGGCCTCGACGTCCCCGCCGCGGCCCGCTTCTTTTATGCCGGGCAGAGCCAACTGCTGCTCTGGTGGCTGGATGCGCCGGGAGCGCCGTCCCGGGAAGAACTGATCGCGACCCTCGAGCGGCTTCATCCCGCCGTGGCATGCCGACGCTAGTCTCACCGGCGATCCGCGCTTACCCGAGCGCCCTCGCTGGCGTGGGGAGGCGGTCCAGAGAGGGGAGGTGGGAAAGCCGTTGAAGGGGGTTGCCTCGCATTCCGAATCGGCGCAGCCGACGAATTCCCACGGCCGTTATGGCGTCGCCATCGTCCACTACGGGGACTACGCCGAACTCGCCGGGTGCCTGGCCTCGGTGAGCGCCCAGGTTCGGGCCAGTGCGGGGGTCTGGGTGCTGGACGTCGACGGGGACGGCGCCCAGCGCGCGGCCCTGAAAGGCGACTACCCCGAGATCCGCTTCCTGACCGCGCCCAATCGCGGGTACGCCAGCGGCGCCAATCGCCTGCTCGCCGCGATCGGGGAGGGCGAGCGCTCGGTGGATTTCGTTCTGCTTCTCAACTCCGATATCACCCTCGAGCCCAATTTCGCCGACGCTCTGGTCGAGGCGCTGGGCGCGCACCCCGATGCCGCGCTCGCCACGGGTAAGCTGCTGCGCCGGGACGGCCTCACCCTCGATAGCGCCGGAATCGATCTGCCCCTCAACCGCCGACCCAGGGACCGGGGCAGCGAGACGCTCGATCGCGGCCAATTCGATCGCGGCGAGTACGTGTTCGGGGCCAGTGGCGCGGCGATGCTCCTGCGCTGCTCGGCGCTCCCCGAGCTTGCCATCGAGGGGGAAATCTTCGACGAGGACTTCTTCCTCTACTACGAGGACACGGACCTGTGCTGGCGAAGCCAGGTGCTCGGATGGCGGGTCTACTACGAACCCGCCGCCCGGGCCCTGCATACCCGAGGCTGGCAGAAAGGTACGCGCTCCACCGTGCCGGCCTGGGTTCGGCGCCACTCGTTCAAGAACTACTACCTCCAGAGAATCAAGAACGAATCGATCGCACAATTCCTTGTAGGGCTTCCGGTCTTTCTGGTCTGGGAGATCTTTCGCCTCGCCTACGCGCTGTTCAGGGATCGCGCGCTGCTTCGCGCCTATCCCATGGCCTTTCGGAGCGCTCGTCGGGCCTTCGCCAAGCGTCGTCTTTTGCGCGGTGGTTCGGTCCGGGGCAAGCCCAGCTCACCCCTGGGTTGAGGGGGTGGCCTCCGCCCCGGGACTCAATCCGGAGAGAGCCGTCGTATCAGTTCGTGCGCGGCGTCGAAGAGGGCCGGGTTGCCGCCCTCGGGGCCAGGGGCCGGGCTATAGATGCGGTGGTCCGGGGTGACCCGCATTCCCGATCCCGCCCGGGTGAGAATCTGGACCAACCGCTGGGGGTCGATCTGGCTCGACTCGGCGACCTGCAAGACAAACTCCCCCCGGTGAATCCGAAAGGAGGCGATGCCGAGTTTTCGGGCTCGGATCTTGAGCCGAATCACCTGAAGCAGGTTTTCCCCCTCGGCAGGCATCACGCCGTAGCGATCGAGTAGCTCTTCCCGCACCCGGGCGACTTCGCTTCCGTCCCGGGCACTCGACAGGCGCTTGTAGACGACCAGCCGCTGGTTGACGTCGGAAATATAGTCCTCGGGCATGCGGGCCACGATGGGGAGTTGAACCTCGGGGTCGATGGTCTCCTCGTGAATCGTGCCGCGCAACTCCTCGATAATCTCGTCGAGCATTTCCATGTAGGTCTCGTAGCCCACCGCGCGCAGGTTACCCGACTGCTCGCTCCCCAGAAGGTCCCCCGCCCCCCGGATCTCGAGGTCCATGTTGGCGAGGCGAAAGCCGCTGCCTAATTCCGTCAGGTCCTGGATAGCTTCGAGGCGTTTCTGAGCGTCTTTGGGCAAGCGCCCGATCGTCGTGGGTATCAGCAGGTACGCGTAGGCGCGACGCGTGCTCCGCCCGACTCGGCCGCGCAATTGGTAGAGCTGGGCGAGGCCCAATGCGTCGGCGCGATTAATGATGATCGTGTTAGCTCTGGGGATATCAAGACCGCTCTCGATAATCGTGGTGCAGAGAAGCACGTCGGCTTCACCGCGCACGAAGGCGTGCATTCGTCCCTCGAGTTCGCGCTCTTTCATCTGACCATGGGCGGTGATTACGGAAACTTCGGGGACCACTTCGGCGAGCATCTCGGCGACGCTTCCGATGCTGGCGACTCGGTTGTGGAGATAGAAGATCTGGCCGCCGCGCCTGACTTCGCGCAGGATGGCCTCCCGGATGAGAGATTCGCTGGGCAGGCAGACCTGGGTGCGGATGGCCAGGCGATCGATGGGAGGCGTATCGATCACGGATAGGTCGCGCAGTCCCGTAAACGCCATTTGGAGGGTGCGCGGAATCGGTGTCGCCGTCAGCGTGAGCACATCAACGGTCCTCCGCATTCGCTTGATGCGCTCCTTGTGGCCGACACCGAAGCGTTGTTCTTCATCGACGACGAGGAGCCCGAGTTCACGAAACTGAATACTTTTGTGGAGTAATCGGTGGGTACCGATCACGATGTCCACGGTCCCGTCGGCGAGGCCCTCGAGGACCTGTCGAGCCTCCCGGGCGGTGCGAAATCGCGAAAGCATTTCGACGCGGATCGGATAGCCGGCGAAGCGCGCCTCGAAAGTCTCGAAATGCTGTTCGCAGAGAATGGTCGTCGGCGTCAGGATCGCGACCTGCTTCCCGTCCATCGCGGCCTTGAACGCCGCGCGGATGGCGACCTCGGTCTTGCCATAGCCGACATCGCCGCAGACGATGCGGTCCATGGGGCGGGGCTTTTGCATATCGTTCAGCACATCTTCGATCGCCGCGGCCTGGTCGGGGGTCTCTTCGAATTCGAAAGCGGCTTCGAATTCCTCGAAAAACCCGTCGCGTCCCGAAAAGCCGAAACCCGGGGCCAGTTCCCGGGCCGCATGCATGGAAAGAAGTTCTTGGGCCATGTTGCGAAGGCTCTTCTTGACCCTTCCACGCGCGCGTCGCCAACTGTCGCCGCCCAGCCGATCCACCTTGGGCGCGCTTCCCTCGAAGGCGCCGTAGCGCTGGACCAGGTTGAGCCGATCGATGGGGAGGAAGAGTTTATCCCCCGCTGAATATTCAATGCAGAGAAGTTCATTTTCCACGCGCCCTGCGCGCACCACGTTGAGCCCGCGGTAGAGCCCGATCCCATGATCGCGGTGGACGACGGGGTCGCCGAGCTGGAGTTGGGCAATGCCATCGAGGGCGGCCCCCTCCTTCCAGCCGCTGGCCGTCCGACGTCTTTCCCGCTTGCCGAAGATTTCCTCCTCGGTGACCGCGGCGATCTTCTGGGAGGGAATGGAGAAGCCCACCGAGAGGGAGGCGACGCGAATTTCCAATCGGCCGGGCTGGCTCCAGTGCCAGCAGGGCCGGGGGGCGGTCACGATATTGCTTTCGAGGCCGTACTGACTCAAGAGGTCCTTGGTTCGTTCTGCGGCGGAGAGGACCGAAACCACGACGACACACCGCCACTTTTCGAGCTGCCAGTCCGTCAGTTGGTCCGCGAGGGGCATGAGCGCGCGGTCCTGAGTGCGAACGGCGGCGAGTTGCTCGCGCAGTTCGTCGTGGCCGCGGGTTTCGATGGAGACCTGGCGGGTCGAGGATTCAGCATCGACAACCTCGATGCGTTCGAGTCCGATCCGCTGAAGGCTCTGCAAGCCCTTTGAAAGTTCGTCGGGGGAGACGAGGAGGTCTTCGGGGGGGCAGACGGCCCGGTTCGACTCGAGCGCGGCGCGGTGGTTGGCTTGCGCTTCCCTGTGATACTCCTCAAGCCTTTTTCGCCCGGCACCCGGATCGTCGACGATGACCAGGGCGCCCGGGGGTAGAAAGTCGAGGACGCTTTCCTGCCCGAGTTGGAGAATCGGCGCCAGGGCTTCGGCGCCCGGTGGCGTATGGCCCCGGAGCAGGGCATCGAGAAGTTCATTGGATTCACTGGCGCTGACGCCCGCTGCTGCGGCTGCTTCACGGATGGCGTCGGCTTGTTCGACGATCCGGTTCCGGGTAAAGAGAAGCTCGCGCGGGGGCGAGGCCACGGCGTGGGAAAGCTTGCTCAGGGAGCGCTGACTCTTCGGATCGAATTCGCGCAAGGAGTCGACTTCGTCTCCGAAGAATTCCGCCCGAAGTGGGTGGGCCCGATGCGGAGGGAAAAAATCCACGATTCCGCCGCGCACTGCGATTTCACCCGGCTCGGCGACCAGGGGCATCTGGGCGTAGCCGCTATTCGTGAGGGTCTTGACCCATTCGTCGCGATCGATTTGGGAGCCCACGGCGATTTCGTGCTTCGCGGCATCCAGGCTGGCGCGGGAGGGCACGCGCAGGGCGAGGGCCGTCCAGTCACTGACGACAACCGGAGCGGGATCCGCTGTGGTTTCTTCGCCAAAGCTGAGCCAGCGGTAGAGGACGTCCATCCGCTGAGCGGTGAGGAAGGCCTGGGGAGAAAAGCGATCGTAGGGAAGGGTGTCGTGGCGGGGGAAGCGACAAAGCCGCCGAGAGTCAGACTCTTCCCCCAGCACGGTTCTCAGGTCGTCGGCGAGGGCATCGCAGCGTTTGGCCGAGGCGCCGAGGACAAGGACCGGGCGCCCCGGATGCGCCCGAATTAATTCGGCGGTGGCCACCGAACGGGCGGTTCCCCGCAAACCGCTGAGGTCGACGGGCGAAGTGCGGTCTGCGATCTCCAGGGCCAGGGCGGCCAGAGCCGAGCGAGTTTTCTTGCGACGAGCAGCCATATCCGTTTGGGCCTTGAGGGCTTTCGCGGACGTGCCGGCTTGGATCCGAACCCTGCACGCACGAAAGCCCGCCGCACCCGTCCGGGGAGGGGTGCGCGGGTTGAAATAAGACCGCCGAGTCTAGCAGCAGTCCGCCGTCGAGGGGTCCGCGAGGAATGCCAGGGTGCGCTCCGCCACCGAGGGCCACGGGTGCCGGCGTTCGAGCTGGCGCTGGGCGCCGGCGCCGAGTCGCTGGCTTCGCTCGGGGTCAGAGACCAGCGCGGTCAGCGCGAGTGCGAGCGCCGGGGCTCCCGCTTCGCGCTCGAGGAGATGAGCGGACTCATCGTGGACCAGCCCGGGCGCCGCACCGGCAAAGGCGACGATCGGCCGCCCGGCCTCCATGTAGTTGAGCAACTTGATGGGAAAGCCGCCGACCCGCTGGCGGGTGGCCACTAGGCAGCGAGCGCCCCAGATTAAGCTGCGCATCTGGGCATAGTCGCGGACCCGGACTCGTCGCAGGGCTCCGCCCAGGCCTTCGTCGAGGCCCGAGGCCCCGGGTTCGCTTTCGGGATGGCTCGCGATGACCACGGGCCCCGCGCCTGGGGGCAACAGGCCAGCGGCTTCGGTGAGGAGCTCAAGGTCTTGATAGCGGTCGAGGTTGCCCGAGTAGAGGATGTATTCGCCCACCGCGAGGCCGTACGCCCCGCAAGCCTGGGCTTGTTCGGCTGCGCTGGGTACAGGCCGAGGGGGGTAGCCCGGCGGAATCAAGGCCACAGGCCCCCGGGCGTGGGGGGCGAGTTCTGCGCGCGCCTCGGGGCAGAGGGTGATGATTGCGTCGGCCCGCCCGGCGATGGACCGCTCGATCCAGAGCCCCATGCGTTCGGCTTCCGGCTCGAGTCGTTCGGGGAAATAAGCGGACAGCTCTTCGCGCAGCAGGGTGTGCGCGACGTAGACGGTGGGCACGCCGGTCAGTCGCTGGCTCATCAGCCCGATCACGGCGGCTTCGACGTTGTGGGCCAGGGCGAACGCGAAGGGGTCGCCTTCCCGCCGCGCCCGGCGCGCCGCAGCGACCCAGCTGACCAAGAGCCCGAGGTCGGCCACAGGCTTCCCCCATTGGGGTCCCGACTTCAGGGTGCGCGGCGAGAGGCGGGCGAAGGATCGGATCAGCCGAAGGTCTTCGGGGGGAGCGCCCCGCCCTGCCCCGTAGGCGAGAAGGGTGGGCCGGCTGCCCGCGGCCTGCAGGGCTTGGGCCTGCTCGGTGAAGAAGACTTGGGAGCCTTGAGGGTAGGGGTAGGGGAAGGCGCCGAGGAGCGCGAGGCGCGGAGTCCGAATTGCCTGGGATGTGGGGCCCGGGCTCACCGGGCCCCGGAGCGCCTGCGGGCTTGGCCCGTGACCGAGCGGAGTTCGCGGTAGAGGGAGCCGAGTTCGAGGCAGGCCTTGATGAGCACCCTGGGGTGCGCCCCGCTCTGGCGGCCGCGTTGACGTCTTCGGTGGTTGACGGGGACCTGCCGAATGCGAAAACCCGAGGCCTGGGCACGAACTAGGAGTTCGGTATTGATGAAGGCGCCCACGGAAGCCAGGGGGATCGTTTCGATGACGCGTCGGTCGAAGAGTTTGAACGCGCAATCGATGTCGCGAACGCGCAGCCCAAAGATGATCCGCACCCCGGCGCCCCAGAGCCTGGCGATCAGGCGGCGAGGCCACGGGTCACGGCGAGGCGATCGATACCCCGCGACGATGTCGTAATCGGGGCTGTGGACGAGCAGGTTTCTGAGTTGGTCGAGATCAAATTGAAGATCGGCATCGCTGAAAAAAATCTGTTTGCCCCGGGCCTCGCTGAGGCCGGTTCTCAGGGCGGCTCCGTAGCCCGAGTTGCTGGCGTGATGAAAGGGGCGGATGCGTGGGTCGCGCTCGGCCCAGGCGTCGATGATCTTCGCGCTCTCGTCCCGGGAGCCATCGTTGACGATGATTACTTCGAAGCTTATGTCGAGCTCTTCACCAATTTTGCGCGCTCCGGCCATTAACTCGGCCAGGTTGTCTTCCTCGTCGAGTACGGGAAAGACGAGGGAGAGTTCGGGGGCCAGTCCCTTGGGTTCCGCGTCGCGAAAACTCAATCGAGGTACCCCAGGGCCCGCAGGCGTGCCTCGACCATTTCGCTCTCCTCTTGGCTGTAGGCCGCTCCGTCTCCGGGGTCTTCCGGATCGTGCCCAGGCTTCCAGCGTAGCCCCATCGCACGGGCCAGCGCCGGGGCAACTTCCGAAAGCCGGGCGGGGGCTGTCGCCAACCCCTCCTGCCCGCCTCCAATCGAGACGAAGATGCCGTTCTGGCGGTGGGTTCCGTTCATGCCCCGGCCCCGGCCCCCCGCGAGCTCGGCGCCCGAGAGTCGCCGGAGTGCCCGGCTTTTCTCGGGGTCCAGCGCTCCGTCATCTCGCCACGGTGTCGCGACCAGGGAGAGCCCGTAGCCGTTCTCGGTACCCAGCTCGATGACGATATCCGGAGCCCGGTGGGTGTAGGGTCCGCGATAAACCTCTTCCCGGGCTCGGGCCTGGGCGATGACGGGCTGGCCGTTCGGCAGTTTCCAGTCGAGCAGGCACGCGATGACGCGGTCGCGGACGGCCGCGTAGTCCTCGGCGGCCACGCAACCGCGTTGTTCGCGCCCGGTCAGGTTGATCCAGACGCCGGGCTGGGTATTGACCTCTTCGGAAAAGGCCTGGGTCCCGGACCAGCGTATTCCCGAAAAGCGCGCGGCGCTCTCGAGGCGCCCGGCGGCGCCCCGGGCCCTTCGGAAGAGAGGTTGGAGGAGCCCCGCCGGGAGCCAGCGGAGCGCCAGATCCCGGGCCCGGCGAGCGACGACATCGAGCTTCCCCACCCCCACCGTGCGGCGCGTGAGCAGGCCCTGCTCGGCGAGGTAGCCGTTCAGGTGCACCACGCAATCCGAGGCGCCGCCCATGCCGTGATCCGAAATCACGACGCAGTGGGCGTCTTCGCCGTACGCCTCGCGCAGTTTTCCGCAGGCGCGGTCCAGTGCGGCGTAGACATCCCGGATGGCGTTGCGGCGTTCGGTGCCGGCGCTGGGGTCAGCCCGCGGACTCTTGGGGTCGTGGTCCCGCCAGTAGTGGTGGCCGACGGTGTCGCTTTCCGAGAACACGAGGGTAAAAAGATCGGGCCGCCGCCCCCCGGCGTCGGCCTTCATTTCTTCCAGGGCGATCAGGGCAAACTCGGTCTTGCGTTCGATTCGCGCGAGGAGTGTGGCGGCGGCTCGCTCGTGAAATCCCTCATCCTGGGCGGCTTCATCGAGATCTGGGCGCATCCAGGGGCCTGCGCGGGCGGCAATGCGACGATAGAGCTCCGGGTTATTCGTCGAGCCCGCGTCGGTGGCGTTGGAAACCGGGGCGTCGAAACCCGGGACCAGCAAACCCGAGAGGGGTTCCGGCGGGTAGGTGGCGGGCAATCCGAGCACGAGAACCCGTCCGCCTGCCCGGGAGACCGCGCTGAAGATGGATTCCCCCCGGCGGTCGTGGGCGTTGACGAAGCGGATCCGGTACCGGCCCTCGACTTTTTGGGAGAAGTCGAAGATGCCGTGCTCTCCGGGTTCGAGCCCGGTCATAAAGGAGGACCAGGCCGGAAAGGTCACCGGGGGCGTGGTGGATGGGAGGGGGGCGCTGCTCCCCTCCCGCATCCAGCGTGCCAGGTTGGGGAGATGACCGCTGGCGACCAGGGGCTCGATGACCCGGAACGTGGCCCCGTCGAGGGCCAGCACCAGAACCGGGCGGAGCCCGGACTCGTTTCCGGTCATGCGTCTCCCTCCGGGAAAAAGGACGTCATCCAGGGCCAAAAGAAGGCCCAATCGAGTGAATTTGGACGCATCGTGACCGAGTGTTCCGGATGGCTCGACATTGGGGGTACGTCTCTCTATATTGCGGCGCCCCAACCCCGGAGGCGAGGATTCCGACTCCGGGTGGCCCGCTCGCGAAGCGCGCAGCAGCGCGTGAGGTATAGCGAGAGATGGGGATCCTCGGCGAGGGCAATACGCCGGGGGACAAGGGGTCGGCATCCCGCAAGTGGGGGAGAGAATCCAGAGCGCGTCCATCGGGGCCCTAGGGTCGGTGCTGGGCGCGCGAGTCAAACGAGTCGTCGTAGGAAAGAGCTGAGAAGAAGAAAGAGCTGAGAAGAAGAAAGATTCGGCAGGCCCCTTCGGCTGTCACTGCGGCCCGCGAAGAACGGCCCCATCGGTCGGTCCAATCCGGAGCCAGGAGAAAATAATGTCCATCGAACTTCTTTGCCGAAAACTCGGCATGACCCAGGTCTTCACCGAGAGTGGAGAGTCCGTCCCGGTGACCGTGCTCGAAGCCGGTCCCAACACCGTCGTCCAGATCAAGCGGGAAGACGGCCCGGATGGCTACACCGCCGTTCAACTCGGTTTCGGCGAACGCCGCGGAGACCTCTTCAACAAGCCCTCTCGAGGCCATTTCGACAAGGCCGGGGTCGAGCCCCAGCGCTTTCTCCTCGAGAGTCGGATTACCCTTGAAGAGGCGGAAAAGCTCGAGTTGGGTCAGGAATTCAAGGCTGATCTCTTCGAGGTCGGTCAGCGCGTGGACGCCATCGGCACCTCGAAGGGGCGCGGATTTACCGGCGTGGTCAAGCGCCACGGTTTCAAGATCAAGAAGCGCACCCACGGGACCCACGAGTATTTTCGCCACCCGGGTTCCATCGGCGCCGGCGCCTACCCGGGTCGGGTCTTCAAGGGCGGCCGTCAGGCCGGCCAGATGGGCAATGCTCGGGTGACGGCTCAGAACCTCGAAGTGGTTCGGGTCGATCCGGACAAAAACCTCGTTTTCGTTCGCGGCGCCGTACCCGGCCACATCAAGGCTCTGGTCAAACTTCGCGCCGCGATCAAGTAGCCGACCCGTCGCCCGCTACGACCGCAAGGACCACTTTCACCAGCGCGCCAAGCGCGAGGGATTCCGTTCGCGCGCCGTCTACAAGCTCGCCGAGCTCCAGCGTAGCCACCGGATCCTCGCCCCGGGCCTACGCGTCGCCGACCTGGGCTGCTGGCCGGGGGGTTGGCTCCAGGAGGCCTCCAGGGCGGTGGGTCCCCGCGGGCGAGTCATTGGTGTGGATCTAGCAGCCGTTGACCCCCCTCTTGAGAATGAGAATGTGTTCTCATTTGTCGGGGATATCGAGGATGCTCAGGTGTGCGAACGCATTCTCACTTTTTTGGAAGGGCGTTGCGATGTCCTGCTCTCCGACGCCGCCCCCAAGCTCACCGGGATTCGGGAGGCCGATCGGGCTGCCGAGGAGCGGCTGCTCGAAGCGGTGGAGGTCATCCTCCCCCGGGTGCTTCGGGAGGGGGGCGACCTGTTGGTGAAGTTGCTCGAGTGTCCGGAAGCCCAGAATTTCCAGCGCCGAATTCGGACCTGTTTCGGGTCGGCAAAGACCGTTCGGGTCGGGGCCACGCGCAAGGGAAGTAGCGAACGCTACCTGCTTGCCCGGGACTATCAGCCCGGGAAGCCCGGGAAGAATGACGATTGAGACCGGGGCGCCGACCGGGGCCCAAGTCGTGAAAAGGAGTTGCCCGTGCCGTCCGACCGCCCATTCCAAGTTCTCGGAATCCAGCAGATCGCCGTGGGAGGCCTCGACAAAGCGCGCCTGCGCCGGTTCTGGGTCGACACCCTCGGCCTGACCTACGCGAGCACCTTCGTGAGCGAGAAGGAGAACGTGGACGAAGATATTTGCGAAGCGGGCAGCGGCCCACTGAAGGTCGAGGTCGACCTGATGCAGCCCCTCGATCCCGAGCGGCGGCCCAAGGTCCACGAGCCCGCCCTCAACCACGTGGGCCTCTGGATCGATGACCTCGCCGCCGCGGTTCCCTGGCTGGAAGCCCAGGGCGTCCGCTTCACCCCGGGCGGGATCCGGCCCGGCGCCGCCGGGTACGACGTGTGCTTCATTCATCCCAAGGGCAACGAGGCCTCGCCCATCGGAGCCGAGGGCGTGCTGGTCGAACTCGTGCAGGCGCCCGAAGAGGTGCGCGACGCCTTCGCGACTCTGGCCAACGCGAGCCCTTGAGGGCGGGCTAGACTTTCGAAGCGATTCGCCCTGGCGGTCGAGTACGGCTCGCTCCCCCCTGGATCGTAGGAGGCCCCCGATGCAAACCCTTGCCACGCACACCCTGATGGAAGGCCTGGCGTTCGGCGAAGGGCCGCGCTGGCGCGACGGCCGCCTCTACTTCTCGGATATGCACAGCGCGAAGGTCTGGGCGGTGGATCTCGCGGGCTCCGCCGAGGAAATCTGCACGGTTCCCAACGACCCCTCGGGTCTTGGTTGGCTCCCCGACGGCCGCCTGCTCGTGGTCTCGATGACGGATCGCCGCCTGCTGCGCCTCGAGCCCGATGGCGCGTTGAGTGAGGTCGCGGACCTGAGCGCCTTCGCCACTTTTCACTGCAACGACATGGTGGTCGATGGCGAAGGTCGGGCCTACGTGGGCAATTTCGGTTGGGATCTTCACGGTGGCGCCGAAGCCCGGGGCGCGGCCCTGATCCTCGTCATGCCCGACGGAGAAGCCCGGGTCGTCGCCGAAGACCTTGAATTTCCCAACGGCAGCGTGATCACCCCCGACGGTCAAACGCTCATCGTCGCCGAGACCATGGGGAAGCGCCTCACGGCCTTTGCGATCGAGGCCGACGGCAGTCTTTCGGGTCGCCGGGTTTGGGCCAGTACGCCGGGCATTTTGCCCGACGGGATCTGCCTCGATGCCGAGGGGGGGATCTGGGTCGCCTCCCCGGTAAGCCAGGGCTGCTTCCGGGTGCTCGAGGGTGGAGAAGTGACCCACAAGGTGGAGGTTGAGACCGAAGCCTTCGCCTGCATGCTGGGCGGTCCCGAGCGAAAACATCTCTTCGTTTGCACGGCGGGGAGTAGCGAGCCCGAGGCCTGCATGGAGAATCGGGACGCTCGGATCGAGGTGATCGAAGTCGAAGTACCCGGTGCGGGCTTGCCCTGATTTCGCGCGCCGGGAAGTGGGCCCCGTTAGGGGCCCGGCTTGGAGTGCCGCTGGACGAAATCCCGGAGCAGCCATTGGGAGATGCTGATCTCACCGGGAAACGTGGTGGGTAAATTGTCGACGTGGAAGAAGTTGGCGGCTTCCATCTCGTCGTCGTGGTCGGTGTCCACGCTTCCGCTCTTGTAGCGTGCCGTGAAGCCGAGCATGAGCGAGTTCGGGAAGGGCCAGGCCTGGCTACCGAAATAGCGAACGTCCTCCACGACGATCCGCGTCTCCTCGTAGACCTCCCGAATCACCGCCTCCTCGGCGCTTTCGCCCGGCTCGACGAAACCCGCGAGCACGCTGAAAATGCCCGGCGGAAAGTTGCGGCTTCGTCCGAGTAGAATTTCGTCGCCGCGCTCCACCGCGACGATCATGGCGGGCGCCAGGCGCGGGTACATGGGGATCGCGCAGTCGGGACAGGCGCGGGAACGGTCCGAAGTCGACAGTTCTGTGGGGGCTCCGCAAGCCCCGCAGAACTGGTGGGTGCGGTCCCATTCCATCACCTGGACCGCGCGACCGGCCAGCGTATGGAGTTCGGGCTCGAATGCGCCGAAGAGCATTCGCAAGTCCCGGGTGGCGAAGCCCGTCGGCGGCTTGAAGTCGGCGGGAAGTTCGGCGGAAAAACAGGGGGCTTCGTCCCAGGCGCCGAGGTACTGGGTGCGCACGGCATCGATTCCTAGGGCATCGATGGTCTCCACGCTGGGCAGTTGGTTGCTCTCGGTGACCAGCAGCTCCCGGCCGTGAAAGGCGAAGAGGCGCGGGGCGGGCCCGGGATTTTCGGGGGCGACATGACCGGGAACAAAACGGAGGGGGTGTTTTTCACTCATGGCCCCTACGCTAGCTCCAATCGTTCCGCTCAATCAGGTGCTCGCGACTCGGGGAGGATCTGGGGTCTCGCCCGTGTTAGGCTGGCCCAATGCTTGCTCTGGAACTCGCCGTGGTCAGCAAATATTTCGGTGAGCGAGCCGCTCTCTCGAGGGTCAGCCTCGGTCTGAAGCCGGGCTCGGCTCTGGGTCTGCTCGGCCCGAACGGTGCCGGCAAGACGACCGCATTGCGGCTGATCCTGGGGCATACCGAACCCAGTGAGGGCAGCGTCAAACTTCAGGGAGGAGATCCCGTTCGTTCGGAGAGCCGTCGGGGGGTGGGTTATCTGCCCGAGCGCCTGGTGCTCCCCGCACATCGAAGCGTGCGCTCCTTTCTCCGGCTGCACGGTGGGTTGGCGGGTCTGCGGGGGAGCGAATTGGACCAGGCAGTGGCGGCGGTGGCCGAGCAGACGGGGATCTCCGGGCGCCTGGCCGATCGACTCGGAACGCTCTCCAAGGGGTTGACCCAGCGGGTCGGTTTCGCCCAGGCTTTTATCGGCCGGCCCCGGGTTCTGCTGCTCGACGAGCCGAGTAGCGGTCTCGACCCCATGGGCATGCGCGATGCCCGGGATTGGATCGTCCAGGCCAAGGAGAGCGGCTGCTCGGTCCTCGTCAGTTCCCACCTGCTTTCGGAAGTCGAGCGCATCTGCGACAGCGTGGCGATTCTCGACGAGGGACACGTGGTGGCCGCGGGCTCGATGGCCGAGATCGTTCGCCCCGACGAGGAACTCGAGGACGCCTTCGTGCGTCTGGTGAGCTCGCATACGCCGAGCTTCCCGGAGATTCTGGATGGCGGTTGAGGCTCGGCCCTTGGGGCTCCTGGCGTTTGAGGGCCTGCGCGATGCCGCCCGCCGCCGGGTGGTTCCCGCGGTGGTGGGCCTTTGCCTGTTGACCTTGGCCATGGTCAACAGTTGCTCCCAGTGCAGCTCGGTCATCGAAACCAATGGCGGCCAGTTGGAGACCCTGGCCGTCTTTGGCTGGGCAGGGGTTGTGACCTTGGGCATGCTCGCCCTCTGGTGCGTGATCCTGGCCGGACTGGTCGCGGCGGACCACCTCTCGTCGACTCTCGAGGACGGCAGCGCGCTGCTCGTGCTTTCGCGCCCCGTCTCCCGCAGAACCTTCGCCCTGGCTCGCCTGCTGGGCTCCCTTGCGATCTCCTTTGCGGCGGCCATTCTCGTGCTCGGAGGCGCGGGACTTCTACTCGCGGTTCGAGGCGACCTCCCCCTGTTTCCCGCTTTCATGGCCATCGGAGCGACGATGGTCAATTGCATCGTCGTCGCCGCCCTGGCCATGGTCTCCTCGCTTTTTCTTCCGCGTTTGGCGACCTTCCTGTGGATCATGGGCGGGGTCTCGGTCGTGGCTCTGGCGAATTTGATGTCGGCCTCCGGGGCGACTCTCGGCTCGGTGCTCGGACTCCTCGACGAGATGGGCCCGCCCTTTTTGAGTGCCATCGTGCTCGCGCTTTCCGGCTGGTCGGGACAGCCCGTCGACGGGGATCTCCTGATGGGGGTTCTGGCTCGGCTGCTCATTTGGTCCGTGGGTTCGGTTTTGACCCTGCTCTTCCTCTTCGACCAGCGAGAACTCTCCCACTACGAGCCGCGCTGATCTCGCCCCGGAGCGGGGCTGGGCGGCGGGCTTTCCCCTCCGACTGGGATAGCCTTGGGGAGAAAGAGAGGGATGATGATGCGCCGTCGTAAGATTCGTATTTGCTTGATCGTGGTGGTCGGCCTGGGGCTGGCGCTTATCTGGAGTGGCGAAGAGCCCGGACCCACCATCGAGGAGGGGAGCACCCTGGTGCTCGAGGTCGGGGGTGCCTACGTGGAGGCCAACCAGTCTCCCTGGCTTGCCCGGCTCCTGGGCGAGGGAAGCCCCCCCTTCTTGAACCTGCTGTCGCTCTTTGCGCTCGCCGAACGCGATTCGAGACTCGACCGGGTTGTGGTCGTGATTCGTCCCCTCGCCATCGGCTGGGGAAAGGTGGGTGAACTGCGCGAGGCGATCGATCGCCTCGAAGCCGCCGGCCACGAAACGGTGGCCTACCTCGATATGGCCGCCTTTCGGGGCAGCCGGGAATATTTTCTCGCGAGCGCGGCGGATGAAGTGTGGGTGGTGCCCGCGGGTTCAGTGCCCGTGCTCGGTTTGGCGGCGGAGTACTACTACCTTGGAGGACTCTGGGAGAAAGTTGGAGTCGAGTTCGATGTGGCCAAGGCGGGCCGCTATAAGAGCGCCGTCGAAGTCTATACGGCGACGGGTATGTCGGGTCCATCGCGCGAGATGGCGAACTCCCTGCTCGATTCTACCAACGATTTCTTTCTCTCGGGGATCGCCCAGGCTCGAGGCCTCTCTGTCGCCGAATTGCGCGCGGCCATCGACCAGGGTCCGGTGCTCCCCACAGAACTCGAGGCCTTGGGGCTGATCGATGGCGTCGAACACCTCGGTGCCCTGTTGGATGGATACTCGGGTGGGCGGGTAAGGCAGGAGGCCTATGCCGAAGTGAAGCCCTCGGAAGTCGGTTTTGAACCCGTGGCCCAGGTGGCCCTGATCTATGGAACGGGGACGGTGGTGAGCGGGGATCGGCAGCGCTCTCGGGGGGGCGATTCTTTTTTCGCCGCGCGAAGCACGGCGAGGTCCCTGGCCCGTGCGGCGGCGGATCCGGCGATCGATGCCATCATCTTGAGGATCGATAGCCCGGGGGGTTCGGCTCTTGCGGCCGAGGAGATCTGGCGAAGCATCGGTGAGGCGCGCAAGGAAGGGAAGCCGATTGTCGCCTCGTTCTCCGATGTTGCGGCATCCGGGGGCTATTACGTCGCGGTCGCCGCGGATGAAATCGTCTCGAACGACGCAACCTTGACCGGTTCGATCGGCGTGTTTTCCCTGCGTCCGGTGATCAGCGGTGGCCTTGAGAAGCTGGGTATTCATTTCGAAACGTTGAGTCGGGGCCGCTACGCGGACTTCATGCTTTCGAGCCAACCGCTCTCGGAGGCCGCTCAGGGGAAGATGCAGGACATGGTCGTTCAGGTCTACGATCTCTTTCTGAGCCGGGTGGCCGAGGGGCGAGATCTGGAGGTGGGCGATGTGGATAAAATTGCCCAGGGCCGAGTTTGGACCGGGAGCCAGGCCTACGAAATCGGATTGGTCGATCATCTCGGCGGCCTCCACACGGCGATGGCTCGGGTGGGCTCGCTGCTCGGACTGGAGAGCGATGCGGATATCGGGTTGGTGATGTTCCCGCCGCCGCGTTCACTGAGCGAGGAGTTCGCCGACGCGTTGAACGCCCGACTCGCGGGGATCGTCCAAGCGCAGTTGCCGCTGCCCGGCGCTCTGCATGGAATGGTGAAATGGCTCGCCGAGCTTCCCACCCAGGCACCCCTGGCCGTTCCTCCTTATCTCGTCGAAATTAATTGATCACCGACGGCGCCCAAGCCGAATCCGGACAGCCCATATAAGGAGGTGCCGATGGCCATGATCGAGGCCAGTGACGGAGTCAAACTCTACGCCGAACGGCACCCGGAAGAAGGGGGCGGTGGCGTCCCGATCGTTTTCTCGTGTGCCTACTCCACGACCCATGCGAACTGGCACTCCCAGGTCGAGCCCCTGGTCGCTGCGGGTCACCGGGTGGCCCTCTGGGATTATCGGGGCCACGGTCTTTCCGAGGTGCCCGAGGAGACCACTGCCTACACGATGGAGCAGGTGGTCTCCGACCTCGGGCGTATTCTCGACTGGCTGGCGGGGGATGAACCCTGCGTACTCGCCGGCCTCTCTTTCGGAGGTCTCGCCTCGCTTCATTTCGCCGTGGCCCACCCCGCGCGTGTCGCGGGTTTGTTGCTCGCAGGGAGCGGGCCGGGTTTTAAGAATCCCGAAGCGGCCCTGGGCTGGAAGCAGCGCTCGGAGAAAACCGCCGATTATCTCGAGTCCCGGGGCATGGAGGCTTTCGTGAGCGGGAAGGCGGCGCCCACCTGCATCGGCCGGGACCCGGAACTTCCCGCTGCCCAAATCGCCGCCTCGGCGATCCGGGCTCAGGACCCGTTGGGGGTGGCGCGCTTTGGTCGGCACGTGGCGGGCCTCGCGCCCCCGGTCATCGACGAGCTTGCCGGCATCGATGTGCCCAGCTTGGTCCTGGTCGGGGGGGAGGACAAAGCCTATTTGCGCGCGGGGGAGGTCATGAGCGCCAAACTCCCGCAAAGCGAGCACGTCCTCGTGCCCGGGGCCGGGCATATCGTGAATATCGAGGCCACCGAGGCCTTCAATACTTCGATGCTGGGATTTCTGGCGGGCCTGGCTGGGCCCACCGCGACCCGATCAGCCTAAAGCCCCACGGGGAGTCAAAGAGTTTTAATTTTTTGCGCAACCCTTTAGGGCGGGCGGGGTTGGTATAGGGGCTAAACCGGAGGTACCCGTGGAGCAGAAGGATCCAGATGTTGAATTGATGCTCGCTTTCTGCGCCGGTGAGGAGGCCGCTTTCGACCAACTCTTTCGCCGCTGGGCGGGTCCGTTGCTCCGCTATCTCGAGCGCATGCTCGGGGACGGGGCGCTCGCCGAGGAATTGGTCCAGGAGGCGTTCCTACGAGTGCACGGGGCACGCGACCGCTACGAGCCCCGCGCTCGGTTTTCGACCTGGCTCTATCGCATCGCGACGAACCTGGCGCTCAACGAATTGAAGCGACCCCGAAGGAAGCATGTCCATCAGGAAGAGGAGAAGAGCCTGCTGCGTGCCCCCGGACCGGGGATCGACGAAGAGGTGGCCTCGAAGCGGATGGGAGAGAAGGTGGAGCGCGAACTCAACAACCTCCCGGAGCGCCAGCGCATTGCCTTGTGGCTCTCGGCTGCGGAGGGACACTCCTACGCCGAGGTGGCCGCGATTCTCGAAACGACGGAGACATCCGTCAAGGCATTGGTTCATCGGGGGAGGTCCGCCCTGGTCGCTCGAATGGGGGATTGCGTTGAATCCCTGACTTCGTTTTCGCGACAGGGGACGGCTTAGTCGCGCCGGTGGGTCGAAGGAGAGGAGAGAGGATGTCGAAAAAAACCAGGGATCGTGGGCAGGGGCCTCGGAAACCGGAGAAACGTGACGAGGCGTCGGGAACTGCTCCGGCACTGACGGCCGAGGATGATTTGGCACTCTCGGCGTTGCTCGATGGTGAACTCGACTCGGCCGCGGCTGAGAAGCTTAGGGCCCAGTTGATCGCCCAGCCCGCCCTCGCCGAACGCGGCGCCGAGTTGGGCGAACTCTCCGGTCACCTTCAAAACCTGGCGAGCCCCTCGGAGAGATCCGAGGCGGCGATACAACTCGAGGGTGAACGAGTAGACCGGATGCAGGCGGCGTTGCGGGTCCGCCTCGCGGCGGCCTCGGCGGAGTCCGAAGCCGAGTCCAGGGCTGTGCCCGGCCCCCCTGCGCCAGCACGGGTGATTCCCTTGCGAAAAATTCGGCGCGAGGGGTGGGCGGCGGCCGCGGCCCTAGCCGCGGGTCTGCTCTTTTATCTGGCCTTCGGCGAGGGCCTGGGGGGAGGGGAAACGAGTGTTCCGAGCTCTTCCCGGGGCGAGTTCGTCGCGGCCGAGCCCGCGGCCCCGCATGAGGAACCCGTCCCCGAGCCCGCGCTCGAATGGGCGGCGAGTCCGCCGGTGCTTTCCGAAGTCGCCGAAGTTTCTGAAGGCGCGTTGGCGCTTGGGTCGAATCCCCCGGCCCCGGTCTTCGCTCCCGGAGAGGCCGAGAGCGACGCCGAGGGGGCGGAAATTTATCTGGCCGAAGCGGGTCAGGAGGAATTGGCGCTCGCCTTGGAATGGGAAGTTCTGTCGGATTTCGATGTGATCGAAAATTTGGAACTCCTCGAACTTCTGGACGGACTGGATCGGATGGAACGCATATGACGAATCGAGGCCGACTGCGATGCCTTTCGTTGATCGCGTGGGTTCTGTGGCTTCCGGGGATCCCGGCTGGAGCCGAGGAAGCGCCGCCCGCCCCGTTGATCGCGAATGGAATCGAAGCGGTGCCGAGCCCAGAGATTTCACCTTCCGCCGAAACCCAAGAGAAAATCAAGCGGGAGGCCATTCGGGAGCGCCGGGACATTCGCCAGCAGATGCAACAGCGCTGGCGGGATGCCAGGCCCGAGGATCGCAAGCGGATGCGCGAGGGGGCCGAGCAGAGCATTCGCGAGGGCATGAGTGAACCCGAACGCCAGGCGCTTCGCGGGCGGATGCAAGCGCGGGAGCGGGGGGCGGCTGAGACCGTCCGGGTTCCCGAGGACAGGCGCCGGGCCCTCCGCGAGCGGTTGAGCCGGGGCCTGGATGAGGACCAGTCGGCGCTTCGCCGCCGGCTACACGAACTGCCGCCAGAGGAGCGAGAGGCTTTGCGACAGAATCTTCGGAGCCTGCGCCACCTCGAAGAAGGCGAGCGCGCAATTCTGCGAAAAAAATTGGGTGAGTTGCGCGATATGGCCGGGTCCGAGCGCCAGCGTCTCGAAGCAAACCGCCGCCGCTGGCAATCCATGTCCGGCACCGAGCGGGCGGTCATGCGCGATCGGCTTCACCGGCTCGAGAAAATGGAGCCGGAACGCCGCCGGGAGTTGCTCGATCGAGAGCTTGGCGTTGGGGTCGAAGGGGGCGTGATCGACGCGCCTTCGCTCGAATCCCGGGAGCCCTGAGGCTCCGCTCTAGAAAGCCTTGAGCCC
>JAPKBZ010000139.1 GCA_028823175.1 Myxococcota bacterium | reverse complement strand
GCTCCTGTTTCGAAAAGACGTGGCCGAGAGGGCATAGGATATTCAAGCTGGGTTCTGGCACAACGTCCGAGTATGGGCGTTATGTCGAGTTCCTATGGGGTGCCCCGTGGCGGGAGTCGTACGCGGGGGCCTTTGAACTCTCTATTTGGCTCCGGCTGATTGGCTCGGGTACGAAGTCTCCAGAACCAAAGACTCCTCTTCGCAGAGAAAGGGGCCATGCACTTCAAAGGGCGGGCGGCTGGCAAAGTGGCCGGCTTCGAGCCACATGTCAAAGGCTTCGTCGTAAATTCGACCAGAGACGATATAGATTTCTTCTGGGTAGTCATGGGATTTACTGCCCAATACTTTCGTGTCGGCCCCGGCTTTGAAACGGGTCAGTCTCGTATAGTCGCCACTCTCTTGATCAATGGACAGGGTAAGCTCTTCGAGCATTTCCTCAGTGTCTTCAACGGGCTGCCATTGATTCGAATTTTCTGGCTTCAATACATTCCAATAGGTTGCAGTCGATTTACTCATGTGATCTCCTGGCCAATTGGCCCGCACAGGCTAGGGCCCCCAATCTGTTCTCGATTTCGCCTATCAGCCCCTTGTAGCCGAAAGAAGGCGTATATCCAAAAGTGAAAGGATAGACCTTTGAGCTTCTCGCCCGCTTGCAATACTCACGGAAGTCGCGGGCATGGGAATCTGTCCCTGGCCCCCGCGCTCTGGCTCCTCTAAAGCGATGATCGGCATATTTTGTTGGGGTATTCTCGGCACGAAGGTTATCGGAGAAGTACGGGCTTCGCGTGTGGCATACTCGATGGTGGTCTCTGCGACCGCCTTGATTCGATGCTTGAGGAGGATTTTTATGGACGAAGATCAGATTCGCGAAGCCGCGCGCAAGCGCGTGGACGCAAAACTCCAGTTTCAGACTCACTTTCGTGCGTATCTATTGGTGATTGCATTCCTAGCAATCATCAACCTTACTACTTCTCCAGACTACCTCTGGTTTCTATGGGCAGCGGGCGGCTGGGGGATCGGAATTGCTCTGCAGGCCCAGCGCGTATACGGCCACGGGCAGGACCCCGGCAAGCGGGAGGCCATGATCGAAGATGAGATTCGCAAGCTGTCTTCGACAGGCCGTTCGAGAGATCAGTGATCTCGAACCCTGTGGAGGCACATCAGCCCCGTCCCGGGCAACTACGTACGCAGTACGAATACCGAGAACGCACAGCAGCGAACTGATTCAGCGGGAACATGCGTGACTGCAGAACCACTCAAGGAAATTTTCTGCTCGCGAGTCGGCGACGAACCGGATTTGAAAGCAGTCGCACGACTCGCAGCGGACGCCAAGAAGGGAGGCTTCACAGCCGACGCGGAGCTTCGAATACGCGTCGCGGCGCTGTTGGCGCATGTCGGATTTCTTGCGCCGGATCGCGCCGGTGAAATATTCGACGCATTTGCCGCGAGCTGGCTGAACAAGTCGGTGGGTGCCGCACCGGTCGCCGCCCTCGATCTGTCAACTGGAACCTTGCCGGATCGGCTCTTGGATGCCTACTGGTCGATTGTCGAAGACGGCGTGGCGGGAAGTCTCAACGCAGCTTCAATCACGGAGCGAACCGCCGGATTGGGAAAACTGCAGAACGAGGAGTTTCAAGACCGACTTGCGCGATCCTCGATGCAGTATCCAGGAGTTGCGGAGATCGCCGGACGTTCGACGCCCCCCGGTTTCAGACTGCCGACCTTGGCTGCGTGTCCACGCGGCTCGATCGGAAGACAATATCATGACCTGATCGTCGACAACGGATTCGATCTCGAGGTGCTCGACGGTCATGCATTCGGTTTGTCAAAGCTTCCTTCCCCTCTCGACTTCCTCAACGCGCGCAATTTGCAGACCCATGATTTGTGGCATCTCGTCGCGGGGTACGAGACGACAATCCTGCACGAATTTGCGATCGCTGCATTTCAGCTGGCGCAGTTCGGTCACAGCTACTCGGCCAATTTGATGGCGGTGATGACGGGGGTTGCCGCGTTGAGTCCGGCGATTGGTTTTCCATTTTTGATGGATGCCGTGCTCACCGCCTGGCTGCATGGGCGCGAGACGTCACCCATGATCGGTATTCGCTGGGAAGACTCGTGGAACCTCAGCGTGAGCGAGATCCGCCAAATCTACGCAATCCTGCCCTACGAGAGTCCACACCCCGCGAATCTCATTGAACTCGGAGCCGCGGAAGCCTGAAGACTATTTGGACCTCGAACTATGTTGTGTCTGTCGTCAGACCAACTCGGGCCCAAGAGCGCCTTTGCTAAGGGATGGATTTAGGTTCCTGCCCACCTGCGTCTCATGACATTCTGAACATGAGGCGTTGCAACTGCACCGCCCATCACGGGATCCCCTAGGGATTTAACATAACGCCCCTACTCGGATGTTGTGCCTGAGGGCAGCTTGTATGTCCTATCCCCTCCGAGATTCAACGGGTGTCCTCTCCGCCATACCGCTGGTCGGCACGCCGTAACAAACCAGGCTTCCTCAGACTTCGCGCAATCGGCAAAGGTCGTAGTCGATGACCAGTTCCCCACGCGTCGGCCTCGTCGCGAGCCGTCCGTCTCGTCCGCGTGCGAAGGACGGCCGCGTAAGGCGTGGACCTCCATCCGACATCGAACTCACCTGCAAGTCAGCGCGAATGATGAGGCCGCGCTCTGCCGCGGCGGCGTACCAGAAGGACCCGCCCTCTCCCAGCTGGTCCATCTTCTCGAAACCCGCTCTTTGATACCCCGGGTAGAGTGCTCTCGGACAGATCCCCCAGGCCCACCTGCCGAGGAAGGCCTTCGCCTGGGACATCGCGAGAGCGGTGAGCGCAGGCCCCAGTCCCACACCAGCGAGTTCGGAATCGACCCATAATCCGCAGACTTCCCCGCTCTCTTCTCGGCTCGCATGCTCTTCGACGACTGCCGCGACCTCTTCGCAGTAACTCCGCAGCGCGACGACACAGGGCATCGGCCGCTTGGCTCGATGCCTTTGCATGCGAATCCCCCCGACAAGCCGCCCTTGGTCCGAGTAGGCCAGCAAGAGGAGACACTCCTCGGCCTCCCATTCGATGGGGCGAGCGGACGTTACCCCGGCATAGCCCCGCCGGCCGAGTGCTGCGAGTTGACCGTCTTGATAGTCGGCGAGCCCTTCTCCCGCATGAGCGGCATCCCGCGTCTGAATTGAAATATGCAACAGCGGGGGGCGCTCGATCGCGACCTCAGTCTCCATGCAAGAAGCGGACATCAGTTAGACCTCGAAAAGAAGACGTCCGTCAATGGACGCCGCACGGAACGAATCCCAGGCGAATGCCCGGGGGACAGTTTTGCGATGAAGATCACGTCGGCTTCAGGCTCAAGGCCTGCTCCGGCACAGAACTCTTTTCTTTGCTCGAGCAATTCCTGTCTTTCCTCGGACGAGAACGAACCCCCCTCATCGTATCGGGCCCGTGCCCAATAACAGGCCGGCGCCGTCATCGGGTGGACCGCGACGTCGAGGGCGCACGCTTCGAGCCAGAAACGTTGGAGGTGGCGTCCCGCTTCGAAGAGGTGCTCGGCGTCGAACGCGTCGACCTGCATAATCCATAGGGCGCTCGCGCTCCGTAGGCTGTCCTCGGCGATCCGTCCCAGCCCCCGGCCGCGACCCCATCGCTGCAATTGCTCGACCACGCGGTAGTCCGACGCCATTCGAAGCCCAGCGGCCTTCGAGGGACTCAGGTCGACTGTTCGGAGGTCCACTCCGTCGCCCGTACGCTCGGCCTGCTCCTCGGTCCAACGAAGTTCTTCATGGAAGAATTCGCGGTGTGTACGCCGTCCGAGAAATCGTCGACGATCGATGTCGGCGAAGAGGGGAGCCCACGCGTCGAGGGTGTCGGGATCGGCGATCGTGCTCGCACGAGCCCCGATCGTCTCCGCGAAGGCGCCGAGCGCATCCAGTGTCGAGGGCGGGAGGCGCTCACGGCCTGACGTCGCGCGATTCGTCGCGCGCTGTCCGAGTAGAGAGGCCTGCTCGGCGGCCTTGGCATCCGGCGTGCCGCACTCAAGACCGAGGCGCGCCACGGGCGCAGCGTCCTCGCCCTCACCGAGATACTCGACTTCGAGAAACTGGCCGAGTCCCGCCGCGCCGACCACCGCCGCCTCAGCGGCTGCCCCCAGCGCCATCATCGAACCCATCGACGCGAAGTCGAGAAATGAGCCCGCTCTCGCGCGATCGAGATAGAGCCAGAGTTGTTTACGATGGTGGAGCCATCTCCAGGGCTGCGCATTCGCCCCCGAAGGCGCAGAGGTCCCGGCTCGAACCAGGTCGAGGGCGGTCTCGGTCGACATCGGTCGGAGCGGCTCGCCCCGGTCGGTCGGTCGAAGCTGCGCGGCCAACTCGTCGGCCGTAGTCGTCTCTGCCGAAAAGCCCCCCCGTTCGAGGTCCGGCGGCGGTGCGGGTGGCGAATCCCCGGCGACGAGCGCTTCGAGATCGACGAACCAGCGTCCGGAATCGCGGAACTCGTCAAGCATCACGCGGCGGTAGGTATCCGCGACTACGCCGCCGCCCATCACGACGGAGGAACCCAGCTGTGGCCAGCCGGAGAGGCTCTCGTCGATCTCGAGCATCGAGGCCTTCAGAGCGACCGAGATCGTGGCCTCACCCAACATGGGCAGGACGAAGGGGATCTTCTCCTCGGTGCTCAAGCCGCTCAGCTGGTCGGGGTCGATATCTTTGATCAGTCCGTGCAAGAGAGGCCGTGCGGGCTCCAGGTCGAAACGCTCGACGTCCAGCGTGCAGCGATCGTTCATCTCCATGATCACGGGTATCTCCATCTCGCGCGCCTTTCGTCGCGCGAGCACCTTCATGTCGAGGCCGTCGCATTCTTCGATCAGGCAGTGGATCGGGGCCCCTCCATCAAAGAAGGCGTCCAAGTTCTCCCGGGTGAGTCCATCGGGAAAGAGGCTCACCTCGAGGTACGGGTCGAGCTCCGCGATCTCTCGCGCGACAAGCACCGCCTTGGACAAACCCAGGTCGTGCACCCCCGCGCTGATCCGGTTGAGATTGCAGAGCTCCAAGGAGTCGTGATCCGCAATTCGCAGCTCTCCAAAGCTGCGCTCCAGCGCGAGCGCCAGCGCGACGGATTTCCCGACGGACAGCCCGACGAGCCCGACCCGACGCGTCCCCAGATAGGTCTGTTGTTCGTCGGTCAGCTTGTACCGATTCCGCACCGTCCGAACCTCGGCGAATTCCTGCTCGGGCAGAAGCTTCACGAGCCGCCGGGACCAGGGATAGAAAAACCAGATTCCGTACCGGGCCACGTCTTCTCCGCCCAGGTGCCCTCGCAGCAGAGAGCCGAGTTCACTCCCCGACAGCTCACGGTTCGGGTGCCGCAGGCGAATCAGCTCGCTGAGTTGATCTTCGAGACGATCGAAGACCTCAACCGTCGGGTCCTGGCGCAGGCGCTCGACTTCCGCGGCGTCACTCGGATCCCTTGGACACAGGAGCGAGGGTTTGCACGTCAAGGACCCGGGAAGTGATCGGCTTTGGGCGCGTGCGCCCGGCTGGGGAGATAAGTCGATGGAGGGGAGCGGGGAGGGCCGCGACTCGTGACGCGGGTATCGGCTCGGTGCCTCAATGTCGTGCTTCGCTTCAAAGGCCATGGATTTCCTTCATCTCTGTCTGTTCTGTCTGTATCCGGCTCCTGGGAACTCCAGAAAACTGCACGAGAACCCCCGAAAAATCCGAGTCCACGGCTTTGCGTCATCCGGGGGGCCTCGCCCATGGCCTGAAGGGTGGCTTTTTCGAGCGCCCGACAGGCTTCTGGCGATTGGCTGGTCAAAGAGACAGTCGGGCAGCTGCTCCGGAACGGATCACCGGGGCCGAAATCGCGAAGTGAGGCCTGGGGGGAGAGGAGGCGCCTGATCTCGGAGCTCTCGAGTTGTAGGCCCTGGATGAAGGGACATGGGCTGAGGAGGGGGCGTTGGGGGATAGGACATTCAAGCTGCCTTCCAGCACAACGTCCGGGTGTGGGCTCTGTGTTGGGTGCTTAAGGGGACGCCCGTCGCGGGGCCCGTCCCCTTACGCCCCCCCCCCGAGAGGTCCGCTCTTTGGGTCCGCATGACGTACCCGAACGAATCGATACGTACCTGTATGCACCTATGCATTGACGGGGTGACGTGCTGAGATGCTCCTGAACGCTCTGTCACGGACCGATAGGGCTGGGCTTACTCAACCCTATTTCGACCGGCGGCGTGCGGGTGCTCGCCCTTGGCAACCGGTCGGACAATCGAGACCAGGGCGCTGGAGAAGAGGTCGGCCGAGGAGACTTGTCTCTAAGAGACGAGCATGCGCTTGACTCCGTGCTCGG